>CAXTNU010000008.1:14232-33524 GCA_964245595.1 uncultured bacterium
GGGAAGCACGCCGTACCCCGGGATCACCTGCGTGACGCTGGTGACCGTGGTCGGCGTCTCGATGTTGCCGAACGAGCCGCTGAGCTGGAGCTGCGGCCGGCGGTCGGTCTCGATCGCGGCGTCGGCCAGCCGGGCCACCCCGACCTGGGCGCGGGCGCTGGCGACGTCGGCCCGGGCGCCCAGGGCGGCGTCGACCAGGCTCTCGACCGGGGTGGTCGGCAGGGCGGGCTCGGGCAGCTCGGGCGGGAGCGCGAACGCGGTGTCGGGCAGGGCGCCGATCCGCTGCGCCAGCGACTCGCGCGCGTTCACCTCGTCGGCCCGGGCCGAGGTCAGGTTGGACTCGCTGCGCAGCTCGTTGACCTGCGCCCGCAGCACGTCCACCCCGGCCACCCGGCCGACCCGCTCCTGGGCCCGCGCGGCGGCGAGCAGCTGGAGCTGGTAGGCCCGGTCGCCCTCGGCCAGCCGGAGCGCGTCGCGCCGCTGGACAGCGCCGTACCAGGCCGCCGCGACGTCGCTGGCCAGCTGCTGTTCGGCGCGCCGCTCGTCGAAGCGGGCCGATTCGATCTGGCGCTTGGCCTGCTGGGCCTGGATCTGGTTGAGGGAGCCGTTGTAGAGGTTGTAGACCGTTCCGATCTGGGCGGTGTTCTGCGAAAACACCTGGGCTTGCGAGAGGCCGAACTGCTGGAACGAGCCGCCGTTGTTGCCGTTGCTCTTGGAGAGCTGGTTCTGCAGCGAGCCGCTGAGCGAGGGGAACTCGCTGGCATGGTTGCGGGCGAAGGTCGACTCGTTCTGGGCCAGGGTCGCGCGGCGGGCCAAAACCGTCGGGTCGTGGTCGAGCGCGTAGCGGACCGCGCCGCTGAGGTCGAGCGGCTGCGCGGGCGCGGCCCAGGCGGCGGGCGGCAGGCCGCACCCGGCGACCGCGGCCCGCACGGCGCCGGCGATGAGGGCGCGCATCCTATCCTTGCTGCGCCGCGCCGTAGGCGCCCGCCAGCGCGGTGACGAGCAGCATCAGGGCGGCCGTCACCCAGGCCGCCGAGCGCGGAATGCGCCCGACGGTCGTCATGCCCAGGGCCAGCAGCGCGGTCGCCCACAGGTTGAAGACCGAGAGCGCCTCGAGGAAGCCGCGCAGCGCGCCGTGCACGCCCGGCGCCAGCATCCCTAGGCTCGGCACGGCCGTCTGGATCGCCTTCATGTCGTCGAACGAGGCCGCCCCGCGCAGCATCACGATCAGCGCGGTCACCAGCGAGCCCAGCCCCAGGCCGACGACCGCCACGGTCACGCTGAGCGCGAAGTACTTGCCGAACGAGCCGTCGCCCTTGGCGATCGCGTTGGCGACGGTCATCACCAGCGCTTGGATCGCCCCGACCACCAGGATCCAGACCGGTGCGAACAGCCAGCCGTACTGGGCGATGAAGCGGAACACCGCCAGCTGCTGCTGGATGACTTGGGTCTGCTGGGCCGCCGGGAGCCGGGCGATCGCGGGCGCGGCGGCGAGCTGGGCCGGCATGCCGGTGGCGATGGCGTGCAGCACCGCCGGCTGGGTGAGCAGCGAGCCCGCGATCCCCAGCAGGGCCGCGACCAGGAAGGCCCAGCCCCAGGTCGGGACGAGCCGCAGCCGGGCGAAGGCCGTGCTGGGCGCGATGACGACGTCCACCACGTTGAGCAGGCCGCTGCGGCGTTCGACGGTTGCCTCGGACACGGGTGAAGTCTCCCTCTAGAGAACGAGCGGGCGGATGACGGCAGTTGCTACCGGGCGTACGGAGATGGTGTTTCGCCGAACAGGGCGTTCGCCCCGAGCCGCCGCTCGATCACCTTGCGAGCTCGCTCCAGGTCGGCCTCCCTGGTCTCCAGCAGCTTCAGGCGCAAATAGGCCTGGACGAGTCTGCGCGCGTGCGTCGAATAGAGCGAATACGAGGGCGCCTTGGGCGCCGGGCTCGGGCGGGCCGCGGGCCGCGGTGGAACCACCGGGGGCCGGGGCGCGGTCGCGAGCGTCGAACAGAGTACCAGCACGGCGCCGGTCATGACAGCGTATCTCACGCTCGTCCTTCCCACCGGGCCACCATCACGGCAAGGACCCCAGTTGAACTCCGACACCTTCGTCGTCCCGGCCCCGCCGGACGAGCCCTACCTCCGGATCGTGCCGCTCGGCGGCTGCGGCGAGATCGGCCGCAACATGACCGTGATCGAGACCAACGACGACATCGTCGTGGTCGACTGCGGGCTGATGTTTCCCGACGAGGAGATGTTCGGGGTCGACATCGTCATCAACGACTTCACCTACCTGCGCGAGCGGCAGGCCAAGTTCCGCGCCCTGCTGGTGACCCACGGCCACGAGGACCACATCGGCGGCATTCCCTACCTGCTGCGCGAGTTCCCCAAGATCCCGATCGTCGGCTCGCCCCTCTCGCTGGCCCTGATCCGCGCCAAGCTCAAGGAGCACAAGCCGGGCGAGATCGACGCGCGCACGGTCGAGCCGGGCGACCGGGTGGCGTTCGGCGGGATCGAGGCCGAGTTCATCCACATCAACCACTCGCTGGCCGGGGCGTGCTCGATCGCCCTGCGCACCCCGACCGGAACGGTCTTCCACACCGGCGACTTCAAGTTCGACCAGACCCCGATCGACGGCGACCCGGCCGACTTCGCCGCCATCGCGCGGGTCGGCGACGAGGGCGTCCTGGTGATGCTGTCCGACTCGACCAACGCCGAGCGGCCCGGCCACACGCTTTCGGAGCGCATCGTCGGCGAGGCGTTCTCGAACATCTTCGCGCGCGCCAAGGGGCGCATCGTCGTGACGTCGTTCGCCTCGAACGTGCCGCGCATCCAGCAGGTGGTCGACCAAGCCAAGCGCTATGGCCGCAAGCTCGCGCTCCTGGGCCGCTCGCTGCTCAACGTGGTGCACCACGCCCGCGAGCTCAACTACCTCGACATCCCCGAAGGCATCCTGATCCGCCTGGAGGACGTCGACAACTTCCCGCCCGAGCAGATCGTGGTGATGACGACCGGCTCGCAGGGCGAGCCGATGTCGGCCCTGACCCGCCTCTCGGTGCGCGACCACAAGAAGTTCAAGCTCGTCGCGGGCGACACGGTGGTGATCTCGGCCACCCCGATCCCGGGCAACGAGAAAGCCGTCTCCAAGACGATCAACAACCTCTATCGATTGGGCGCGCACGTGATCCACGGCAGCTCGGGCAGCGCGCACGTCTCGGGCCACGCCTCGCAAGAAGAGCTCTTGCTGATGCTCAACCTGGTGCGGCCCAAGTACTTCACCCCCATCCACGGCGAGTACCGCATGCTGGTCACCCACGGCCGGCTGGCCGAGTCGACCGGCGTCCACGGCGACAACGTGTTCGTGGCCGAAAACGGCGACGTCATGCAGTACACCGCGGACACGGCCGGCAAGGTCGGGCGCACTTACGGCGGCAACGTCATGGTCGACGGCAGCGGCGTCGGTGACGTCGGCGAGGCCGTGCTGCGCGACCGCAAGCACCTCTCCGCCGACGGCATCATGATGGTCGTGGTGACCGTCGACGCGGAAGAAGCGCGCGTCGTCGCCGGCCCGGACCTGATCTCGCGCGGCGTGTACTATCTGCCCGAGTCGGGCGAGCTGGTGGACGAGCTCAAGGCCAAGCTCTCGGCGATCCTGGCCGACTGCAGCGTCGAGGGCATCCGCGACATCGGCAACGTCAAGGAGCACATCCGCAGCGGCCTCTCCAAAGCCGTGTTCGAGAAGTCGCGCCGCCGCCCGATCGTGATCCCGGTGGTGATGGAAGTCTAGTCCGGAGGCCTTGCCGTTGAGCGGCAACCGCGTGAACGAGGGGCGTGACATGGCAGTTTTTGCATCGAACGAGATCGTTTTCCCGGACCACAGGCCCTACACCGAGTGGGTCCGCGGGCGCCCGCTGAAAAAGATGGGCGCCGTGTACCGCCACGGGCGGCTGCAGAGCCTGCTCGCGCAAGCGATGGGCGAGTGGGCGCGCGGGCTCGGCCGGGTCGCGCCCGAATGGCGGTTCCGGATCAATCCGCCGGGCGAAGTGATTCGCCCGCTGGTGCCCGACGTCGCGTACCTGTCGTACGAGGCGGTCGCACGGGACGATGTGCGCGGCGCGCAGACGCCGCTCGGCGCGCCGACCGTCGCGGTCGAGGTGCTCTCGCACGGCGACCTGCGGGCCGACGTCGAAGACAAGATCGCGACGTACCTGCGCGCCGGAAGCGCGGCGGTCGTGATCGTCGACCCCGGCACCGAGACGATCGCCGTCCACGAGCGGGTCGGCATCAGCGGGTTCGCGGCCGGTACGGCCCTCACGCTGCGGGCGATGCCGGGCTTCGCGCTCGACGTCGGCGAGCTGTTCGCGCAGTCCCTCGAGTAAGGTGGACCGGCCTGCCCCGGGTCGTCAGTACCCGCCGAGGCTGCCGTCCGATTTGGCGTGGCGCACGGCGCGCTCGAAGACGGCCGAGGCGAGCGGTACGAGGACGGCGGTCGCGACGATCAGCCAAAGCGCGTCGGCCGCCACGGCGGACGGCGGCAAGCCGGCGACCGCGGCGCGGAAGCCGTTGAGCGCGTGCGTGATCGGCAAGAGCCAGCCCAGCGCCTGCAGCACCGGCGGCAGGAGCGCGATCGGCACGTAGACGCCGGCGAACAGATACGACAGCGTCGTGAGCACGAACTCGAACGGCGCCGACTGCTTGAAGACGATCGTCGCCGCGGCCGACAGCACGCCCAGCGGCGAGAGCGCCGCGATGGTCAGCCCCAGGAACAGCGCCAGCGTGAGCAGGTTGGTGTGCCGCACGTCCAGCCCGAGCAGCACCGCCAGCACCAGCATCCCAAGCGACGTCGCCAGGGTGAACGCGAACGACCACAGGCCGCCCGCGAACACGATCACCGGCAGGCTCGTCGGCGTGGTCAGGATCGCCTCGAGCGTGCCCTGGAGCTGGCCGTCGCGCACCGTCTTGCCGAAGCTGCTCAGCGCGGTGGACTGCAAGCTGACGAAGGCGAGGTTCACGATCGCGTAGGTGAAGAAGCTGCCCGACCGGCCGCCGTACCCGAAGTGCGGCGAGGGCGGCACCATCCAGGCCAGGTAGAACGTGATGAGGACCTGCGAGATCGTCGCGATCCACTGCACGACGAGCTGCGCCTCGTACGAGAACGCGATCTTCGCGTCGCGCTTGAAGATCGCGCCGGCCCGGTAGGCCGCCGACACGCCGGCGTCAAGCATCGCCGCGGGTCACCCGCTGGAAGACGTCCATCGGCCGCGGCTCGACCGTGGTGAAGCCGCGCACGCCCGCCCCGCTGGCGCCGAGCGCGCCCATGAGCTCGCGCAGCGACGTACCGCGGTCCGCGGCGATCTCGACCAGCAGCGACACGCCGTCGGGGACGGGCTGCGTCTCGACCGCTTCGACCCCGGGGATCGTCCGGATCCGCCCCATGAGCGGCGCGTCGAAGCGGTCGAGCGCGATCGCGTAGCGGTCGACCCGGCGCAGCCCGTGGTCGAGCGAGCCGGGCGGACCCAGCGCGACGAGCGCGCCGTCGTTCACCACCGCGATGCGGTCGCAGAGCTGCCAGGCTTCTTCGAGCACGTTGGTCGCGAGCACGACCGTCTTGCCGAGCCGCTCGACGAGATGCGCGCGGATGAAGTGCCGCAGCTCCTCGGCGTGGACGGGGTCGACCGCGCGGGTCGGCTCGTCCAGGATCACGATCGCCGGGTCGCCGAGCAGCGCGCGCGCGACGGTCAGCCGCTGGCGCATGCCCGAGGAGAACGCCGCGAAGCGCCGGTCGAGCGCCGCGCCGAGATCGACCTCGCCCGCGACCTCCTCGACGCGGCGCCGCAGCCGGGCCCCGCGCAGCCCGTGCAGGGCGGCGAAGAACTCCAGGTTCGCGCGCGCGGTCAGGCGGTAGTAGAAGCTGCGCTCCTCGCTCAGGCAGAAGCCGATCTTGCGCTTAGCGGCCAGCGGCTGATCGCGCACGTCGACGCCGTCGACGACGATGGTGCCGCGGTCGGGCAGCAGCAGGGTCGCCATCGCCTTGAGCAGGGTCGTCTTGCCGGCGCCGTTGGGGCCGAGCAGGCCCAGCAGCTCGCCCCGGCCGACCGTCAGCGTGATGCCGCGCAGCACCTCGCGCCGGGGAACCCGTCCGCGGTGCTTGAGCCAGGGCATCATCCCTGACGCGACCGGAAACCATTTGCTCACGTCCGTCACGGTGACCGCCGGCTCGCGCACGACCGGGACGGGCCGGACGAGTTCGGCGATCGCGGTCACGCGAGCAGCATGGTCGGCATGTTCCCGCATGATAGTCGCACCGGGGCGGGACCGGCAGAAGCAAAGGGCGAGCGGCCGGGGGACGATCGTCCCGCGCCCGGCCCCGGGACGTGAAGGTTCGGGCGGCTCGCGGGGCGTCTAATCGGACATATGGCTGACCGTCGTTCGTTTCTCGGCGCCGTTTCGGGGGTCGCGGTTTCGGTCGTGCTCGCGAAGACCGCCGAGGCGCAGACCGCCCCCGACAAACCCTCGCCCGGGCCGTCCTCGCCGGCCGCGCCCGCGGCGGCCGGGCCCGCGTCACCCGGCCCGAGCGCTTCGCCCAAGCCGCCCTCGGCCGGGGCGCGGGCGCAGGCCGAGGCCATGCGCGCCTTCGATCCCAAGCTGAGCGAGGCGGAGATCGAGACGATCGCGCGCGGGATCGATGGCGGCTACGCCGGCGGCCAGAAGCTGAACAAGCACGGGCGGGTGCTCAAGAACGGCGACGAGCCGATCACCCGCTTCCACGTCGATGCGGCGGCCCGCTGATGACGCACGACGATCTGGCCTTCGCCGATCTGGCGACCCTGCGCGACCTGCTCGACCGGCGCGCGGTGTCGTCGGTCGAGCTGACGCAGCTCGCGCTCGCCCGGCTCGCGAAGTATGGGCCGGTCTACAACGGCGTGGTGACGATCCTGCCCGAGCGCGCGCTGCGCGAGGCCAAGCGGGCCGACCGCGAGCTGCGCGCCGGGCGCGTGCGCTCGCCGCTGCACGGCATCCCGTACGGGGTCAAGGACCTGCTCGCGACGCCCGACGCGCCGACCACCTGGGGCGCCGCGCCGTACCGCAACCAGCGCTTCGACTTCGACGCGACCGCGGTGCGCAAGCTGTCCGGCGCCGGCGCGGTGCTGTGCGCGAAGCTGGCGATGATCGAGCTGGCGGGCGGGTTCGGCTACAACGACGCCGACGCGTCGTTCACCGGGCCGCCGCGCTCGCCGTGGAACTGGCACTACTGGGCCGGCGGCTCGTCGAGCGGCTCGGGGATCGCGGTCGCGGCGGGACTGGTGCCGTTCGCGATCGGCTCGGAGACCTCGGGCTCGATCCTGTTCCCGGCGCTGGCCAACGGGGTGAGCGGCTTGCGCCCGACCTACGGGCGGGTGTCGCGCCACGGCGCGATGGCGCTCTGCTGGACGCTCGACAAGCTCGGCCCGCTGGCGCGCAGCGCCGCCGATACCGAGACCGTGCTGCGCGCGCTGACCGGCGCCGACCCGCTCGACCCGACCGCCGAGGACCGCCCGCTGCGCGCGCCGGGCCGCAAGCCGCGCGTCGCGGTGCTCAAGCACGCCACGCGCGGCTGCCAGAGCGCGGTCGCGGCGAACTTCCGGGCCTCGTTCAAGGTGCTGGGGTCATTCTGCGACGTGGCAGGCGAGGTCGCGCTGCCGGAACTGCCCTACGGCGACGCGGTCGGCACGATCGTCAGCGCCGAGGGCGCGGCGGCCTTCCGCGACCTCATTGAAAGCGGGCGCTCGCGCGAGCTGCAGTCGGTCGACGACCGCACCGGCGGCTACGTCGCGTATGCGACGCGCGCGGTGGACTACCTGGACGCGCAGCGCCGCCGCCCGGCCATGATCGAGGCGCTGCGCCAGGCCTTCGGCGCCTATGACGCGATCGTCGCGCCGAACATGAACACCGTCACCTACCCGGTCGGCATCCCGTTCGACAAGGCCTATCCCGACCCGAAGCTGCAGACCGCGCTCGACCTGGTCAACCCGGGCAACATCGCCGGGCTGCCGGCGCTCGCGATACCCAACGGCTCGGGCGAACACGGGCTGCCGACGTCGCTGCAACTGCTCGGCATCGCGTGGGGCGAAGCGCGCTTGACCGCGATCGGCCGGCGTTACCAGCGCGAGACGTCGTTCCACACCAAGCGCCCCGCGCTGCTGGCGAAGAAGCCGGAGGCGGAGAAGCCGCGGGCCTAGCCGAGCCCGGGCCGCGCTCGCACCTCCGAAACGGCGGCCGAGCGAGCCGCTGCTACCGGTTCGCGCGAGCGAGCGGGGTACAGGTCGTGGCGTAATGACATCGCGTCAACGGCGTCGTGACTTCCTCGCCCGGCTCGCGGGCGTGTCGGCCGGGCTCGCCGCGGGCGGCGGGACCGCGCCTCAGATCGCGGCCGCGCAGAGCGCGCCCGGCACGATCCCCAAGCGCAAGTTCGGCCGCCATCCGGACATGATCTCGGCGGTCGGCCTGGGCGGCCACCACATCGGCGCCGCCGCGTCGCCGGCCGAGGCCACGGCGATCGTTCACGAAGCGGTCGACAACGGCATCACCTTCATGGACTGCGCGTGGGAGTACAACAACCACCGCTCCGAGGAGTGGCTCGGCCAGGCGCTGCACAGCGGCAACTATCGCGCCAAGACGTTCCTGATGACCAAGGTCTGCACGCACGGGCGCGACGCGTCGGTCGCGATGCAGCAGCTCGATGAGTCGCTGCGCCGGCTGCGGACGGACCACCTCGACCTATGGCAGATCCACGCGGTCGTCTACGACAACGACCCCGATCTGGCGTACCGCAAGGGCGGCGTGATCGAAGCGCTCGACCGCGCCAAGCAGCAGGGCAAAGTGCGCTACGTGGGCTTCAGCGGCCACAAGGACCCGCGCATCCACAAGCGGATGCTCGACCTGGGCTATGCGTTCGACTCGATCCAGTTCCCGATCAACGCCTTCGACGCGCAGTTCCGCAGCTTTCAGGACATCGTGCTGCCCGAGGCGGTGCGGCGCGGGATCGCCGTGCTGGGCATGAAGCCGTTCAACGGCGACGGCGCGCCGTTCCACCACCAGGACGCGAAGATCACGCCCGAGCAGGCGCTGCGCTACGCGATGAGCGTGCCGGGCGTGACGACGACGATCACCGGGATGGAGTCGCTCGCCATCCTGCGCCAGAACCTCGCCATCGCGAAGAACTTCAGCCCGATGAGCGTGGCGGATATGCAGCAGCTCGTGGCCGCCGTCTCGCCGCAGGCTGGCGACGGGCGCTGGGAGCCGTACAAGACGTCGCTGCGCTACGACGATATCGTGACCCGCCAGGTGCACGAGATGCCGCTCGGCGGCGCCCACGCATGATTGGCCGATCCGCCAACAGGAGCTTCGAATAGACGTGCCGGTTCCGCACCGCCAGTTCAAGGGCAACTCCGTCTCGATCATCGGCATCGGCGGCTCGTCGCTGGGCGACGTCGGCGATGATAGCGAGGCCTACCGGATCGTCCACGAGGCGATCGACCACGGCATCACCTTCATGGACAACGCGTGGGAGTACCACGACGGGATGAGCGAGGAGCGGATGGGCCGCGCGTTGCGTGGCAAGCGCGACCAGGTCTTCCTGATGACCAAGGTCTGCTCGCACGGGCGCGGGCGGGCGACCGCGATGCAGATGCTCGAGGACTCGCTGCGCCGCTTGCAGACCGACCACCTCGACCTGTGGCAGATCCACGAGGTCGTCTACGACAACGATCCCGACCTGCACTTCATGCCCGACGGCGCGGTCGAGGCGATCACGCAGGCCAAGCAGCAGGGCAAGGTCCGCTACGTCGGCTTCACCGGCCACAAGGACCCCGACATCCACTTGAAGATGCTCTCGCACCGCTACCCGTTCGACACCGTGCAGATGCCGCTCAACCCGTTCGACAAGAACTACCGCAGCTTCCAGGACCGCGTCGTGCCCGAGGCGCTGCGCCAAGGCATCACCCCGATCGGCATGAAGTCGATGGGCGGCGGCGGGCAGCCGGTCAAGCGCGGTGTCGCCACGCCGCAAGAACTGCTGCGCTACGCGATGAGCGTGCCCGGCATCATGACGACGGTCAGCGGAATCGACTCCTACGACGTCTTCAAGCAGAACCTGCGCATCGCCGAGAGCTTCACGCCGATGTCGCGCGCGGAGATGGCGGCGCTGGAGAACCGCGTCCGCGGCATCGCCGGCGACGGCCGGCTCGAGCAGTATAAGTCGACCAAGATCTACGACGCCGCCGTCGGCCGCGAGCAGCACGGTTTCCCCAGCCAGCAAGAGCTGCCGGCATGATCGCCGCGCTCGCGCTCGTGGCGTTTCTCGCACAGGCCTTGCCGCTAGCGCCGGTTACCACGGTCGCACAAACTACGCCGCCGCCCAATCCCAAGACCCAGAATCGTGCTCCTGTTCCGGCGAACCCCGCACCCGGTATGCCGATGTTGCCCTCGTCCGCCGTCGACCGCACCTTCGCGCTCGCGGCGATGCAGGGCAACAACGCGGAGATGGACATGGCGCGCCTGGCTTTGCGGCGCAGCGGCGTCGACGAAGTGAAGGGCTACGCGCAGAAGATGCTCGACGAGCACGGCCGCCTGATGAGCGACATGGAGCCGCTGCTGCGCCGCGCGCTCGGTGCGCCTGCCCCGCCTCAGCGGCTCGCGCCGCCCGACGCGCTGGCCTATCGCCACCTGCAGACGGTCGGGCCTGAAGGCTTCGACCAGGCCTACGCCATGCAGCAGATCGGCGACCACCTCGCCACCATGACGGCGTTCCAAACCGAAGCCGAGGACGGCACGAACGCCGAGCTCAAGGCGATGGCGAAGAAGTGGCTCCCGACGATCCAAGCCCATTTAGAGCTCGCCGTCCAGATGACGCGCCACGTCGACGTGGGTAGTCCGTTCAAGTAGAGGTACGACCCACTTGCAAGGGGCCTTGACTAACCTACACTGTGTAGGTTAGCCTCAAATATGTGCCGGGCAAGGAGTTCGCCGGGTTTCGTATCGTCGTGAACACGAGGGACGAGCGCGGCCATAAGCCGCATGTACACGTGATCAAGGCGCGGGCAAAGTGCAAGATCGTCCTGAACCGGTCGCTGACACCCTACGACATCGTTCGCATGTCGATGCGGGACGTTCAAAAGGCACGGGAGATCGTCGGGGAGCATTTCGGGTACTTCATCGGCCTTTGGGAGAAGTTCAATGGCTAAGGCGCCGGCTCGAATCGTCGTGCCCCCGCTCACGAAGGCAATGTACGAACGGGGCGCCACGCGCCGAAGGGCCGACGGACCGTTCGACGTCGTGCGGGCGCGTTTCGATCGGGTGCGCGAATCGCTCGATCTGACGCTCCGCAACGGTATCGCGGTTCGCTTTCCGCGCGAGCGCATTCGCGAGATCGCAGATGCCGACGTCGATGATCTCGGCAAGGTCGAGATTCAGCCCGGCGGCGACGGCATCACGTTTCGCCGGCTCGACATCGATATCTCGGTGCCCGGGCTTTTGGCGGACGAGCTCGGACCGCTCTTTGCAAAAGCGATGGGTCGCCGCACGCGCGGCCGCACTACGACCAAGAAGGCCGCCACGTCACGCGAGAACGGCCGCAAAGGCGGCCGCCCCAAGAAGCCCCCAGTCGCGGCCTGAGTCGCTAGAGGTTGAAGCCCCCGCTCACGTAGCCGCTGCGGTCCAGCGTCACGTAGCGATAGCCCGCGGCGCGCACGCCTTTGACGATCTGTGCGCGGCGCTTTGGGTCGGCTACGGCGGCGACGTCTTGCGCGGCACTTCGATGCGCGCGATCTCGCCGTGGTGGCGCACGCGGCAAGCGCGGAAGCCGGCGTCGTGCACGGCCTGCTCGGCACGGTCCACTTGGCGCAGCAGCTCTAGCGTGATCGCGGTGCCGTACGGGAAGCGCGACGACAGGCACGCCAGCGCCGGCTTGTCCCAGACGTCGAGGCCGAGCTGGTGCGCGAGCGCGCGCACGTCGGCCTTGCGCAGGCCAGCTTCGTAGATCGGGCTGCGCACGTTGGTACTCTTACTGAGTTGGACGCATTACTCACTGTTGACGACATTCTGTTCCTTGTTGAGGTAAAGGCAGGTGGTCTCTCCGCGGCCGCCCGCCGTGGTGCTCCTGAAAGCCTTTACGATGAACTTGCAGATACAATCGGTACGGGTCAACGGCAGTCGGAGCGCGCAGAAAAGTACATTAGGTCCGCGGAGGAAGTTCAGTTTTTTGACGAATCCGGCCAACGTGAACTTTTTAGAATTAGACACGACAGATTCCGCAGGACGTTCCGAGTTGTAGTGACTCGCGAAGATCTTGGATGGGTTGGCGCACGCATTGCTATCATGTCGGTATTGAGCCGACGCTAAGCTCCTCTGTCCCCTGGCATGTGTCGTTAGATGACTTGCGCGCTGTGGCGGAGCTATTTCAGGACGGCAATTTACGATTCGTCCATTTTCTTGAGCAGCGCCTCAAAGCGTCTGAAGAGGCTAGCCTAGATCAGCACGACGAGATCGAGCATATCGGCTTGTACAACAAGCTCAATCTCTATCACGCGGCAACGATCAGTTAAGATGCCCTTTTCGGCTGCAGCGCATGGAATTACACTTAGCTATGCGCGAGGTCCGCTTTGGCAGCAAGAACTCGTGCGGTCCGCGGCGCAGATGGAACAGTCGCGGTGCTCTCTATGGGTAGCAGTGATGTTAAATGGCCACTCGCCATACGTTATCTCGCAGATCGAGACGATCTCTCCCGGCAGGTTCTCTGCGCAGGAGCTGGCCCCCGGCTTTCATTACATCGAAGAGATGGTTCGCCGGAGGGTGGCGACTGAAAAGCCCGGCAGAAATGATCAGTGTCCCTGTGGATCCGGTAGGAAGTACAAAAAGTGTCACGGGGCATGATCAGGCAGAGCCTGCGCGTTCCTTTTACAGCTAATTGACTCGTCAGCGACGCGATAGTGCTCGCGACGATTCGCTCGAGCCGACGACTCCCGTTCTCAAGCGGCTTCATCTTAGCCACGTCGCTAACTTCCTTCCGCCGAACGTCACAAGCACAATGCGCGACTGCTGGAGCAATTGTAACTACATCATATTTCACAGCAGGTGCCGCAAAATTTCAGCGTACAATCGAGCATCAGTTGCAACTCCATGATTACATAACCCTGCAGCGTTGGCTAACCGAGCTGCCTCGTTCAACTTAACAGATACCAACTGGGTTGTCAGCCTCAGAAATTGAACCCCCCGCTCACGTAGCCGCCGAGGTCCAGCGTCACGTAGCGGTAACCCGCCGCCCGCACGCCTTCGACGATGCGCGCGCGGCGCTCGGGGTCGGCCACGGCGGCGACGTCCTGCGGCGGCACTTCGATGCGCGCGATCTCGCCGTGGTGGCGCACGCGGCAGGCGCGGAAGCCGGCGTCGTGCACGGCCTGCTCCGCGCGGTCCACCTGGCGCAGCAGCTCCAGCGTGATCGCGGTGCCGTAGGGGAAACGCGACGACAGGCACGCCAGGGCGGGCTTGTCCCACACGTCCAGCCCGAGCTGGTGCGCGAGGGCGCGCACGTCGGCTTTGCGCAGGCCGGCTTCGTAGAGCGGGCTGCGCACGTCGTGCTCGCGCGCGGCCTGGCGGCCGGGGCGCCAGTCGCCTTCGTCGTCGCGGTTGTAGCCGTCGACGATGTGCGGGATGCCGCGCTCGCGCGCGATCTCGCTCAGCTTGCCGTACAGCTCGCTCTTGCAGAAATAGCAGCGGTTGACCGGATTGGCCGCGTACGACGGGTCGTGCAGCTCGCGCGTCTCGATCACCTCGTGCGCCGCGTTCGCCCCGGCCGCGAACTGCACCGCGCCCGCGTACTCGCGCTCGGCCAGCGACTCGCTGCGGGCGGTGATGCCGACCGCGCGGTCGCCCAACTCCTGCGCCGCGACGTGCAGCACCAGCGCCGAGTCGACGCCGCCCGAAAAGGCCACGATGCAGCTTCCCAGCTCGCGAAAGATCGCGCGCAGGCGCGCTTCCTTGTCGGCCAGGCCGTTCTCGATCGCGTCGGCGGGTGCCGTGTCGGCGCCGGATGGGGTGCGGGTGGTGTCGATCACGTGGGAACGGTCTCCTCGGCGCAGGTCTGGACGACGCGGGTGACTTCGGACAGGGCCAGCGTGCGCTCGCGCGCGATGCGAACCAGATCGTCGTATTCGGGTTGCACGCGGGTCCGGCCGCCCAGCTCGGCGCGCTTGACCCGGACCGGGCCGTAGGGCGTGTCGACCAGCTCGATCGTGCGCGGCAGCACGTAGCGCCGCTCGCTGCGGACGCGCACGCCGATGGTGCTCGTCTCGGCCAGCATGGTGTACGCCACGGCGCGCTCGTCGGCCGGCGCCGCCAGCGCGGAGACGGTGATCGCGGGCCGGCCTTTCTTCATCTGGACCGGGGTCAGCCACACGTCGCGCGCGCCGGCCGCGAACAGCCGCTCCAGCGCCAGCTCGTAGTGCTGCGGCGACATGTCGTCGACGTTGGCCTCGATCACGACGACCTCGTCGCGCGCCGTTGCGCCGCTCTCCGATGCGTCGTCCGCAACCGTTCGCGTGCTCGCGGCGGCGGTGCCGATCATGACCCGGGTGACGTTCGGGACGGTGAAGTCGCTGCGGCCGGCGCCGTAGCCGATCCGCTCGATGACCAGGTCGGGGCGCGGGCCGGGCGTCGCGAGGGTGGTGAGAATCGCCGCGGCGGTGGTGGTGACCAGCTCGCCGTCCACGTCGATCGAACGGGTCGGCCAGCCGCGCATCAACTCGGTCGTGGCCGGCGGCGGGTTCGGATAGAGCCCGTGCTGCATGCGAATCGAGCCGTTACCGATCGGGAACGGCGAGCAGCGCAGCTCGTCGATGCCGAGCAGGTCGAGCGCGACGCAGCTTGCCGCCACGTCGAGGATCGCGTCGAGCTGGCCGATCTCGTGGAAGTGGATCGCGTCGGCGGTCGTGCCGTGCACGCGCGCCTCGGCCTCGGCCAGCCGGCGGTAGATCGCGCTCGCCCGCTCGCGCTGGCGCGCCGTCAGCCCGCTCCGCTCGACGATCGCCAGCACGTCCGCGAGATGGCGCGTTCCAACGGCTTCGTGGTCGTGCTCATGGCTATGGCCGGCGTGCGCGTGCCCGTCAGCATGGCGGTGGTCCACGCTGCCCTCGTCGGCGTGGCGGTGCGGCGCGGTTTTCGGGTAGTGGTGGTGCTGGTCGTCGCCGTCCTCGCCGGGGACGACCAGCCCCGCGTAGGTCGCCGCGATGCCGCGCTTCACGACCCGCCGGGGAGCCAGCGTCCAGCCGTCGGCCACGACGGTGCGCAGCGCGCGTTCGAGCGCGTCGCGGTCCACGCCCGCGTCGAGGAACGCCGCGACCAGCATGTCGCCGGCGGCGCCCCCGACCATGTCGACGTAGCAGATCGTGCCTTCGCCCGCGGCCTTCACGCCGAGAGCATCTTGTGCGCCAGCGCGGCGGCGCCGAAGCCGTTGTCGATGTTGACCACCCCGATCCCCGGGGCGCAGGCGTTGAGCATGCCGAGCAGCGCGGCGAGGCCCTCGAACGCCGCGCCGTAGCCGACGCTGGTCGGAACCGCGATCACCGGCGCGCGGACCAGCCCGGCGACCACGCTGGGCAGCGCGCCCTCCATGCCGGCGACGACGATCACCACCCGGCAGCCCCGAATCGCGTCCAGCGAGTCGAACAGCCGGTGAATGCCCGCGACCCCGACGTCGGTGGCGCGCAGCGTGTCGTGGCCGAACGCGTCCAGGGCGAAGGCGGCCTCCTCGGAGACCGGCAGATCCGACGTGCCGGCGCAGACCACCGCGACGCGCTGGCCCGTCCGCGGCAGCGCACCCAGCCGCAGCGAGCCCGACAGCGGCTCGAGCACCGCCTCGGGCAGGGCTTCGCTCAGCGCGGCGCGCTGAGCGGGCGGGACGCGGGTTGCCAGCGCGAACCCGGCCCGGTCGTACAGGCCGCGCACGAGCGCGATATTCTGGTCCAGCGTCTTCCCGGCGGCGAAGACCGTCTCGGGAACGCCGGTGCGATCGTGCCGCTCGTGGTCGAGCCGCGCGACGGCGGACGTGTCCATGCGCTCATGGTACCCGGAAAGGAGCGGTCCTGCGCGCGGGGCCTGACTAGTGAGCCTGAGGCGAGGCGCTCGGAACCGGGGCGGCACCGGCGGGCTCGAGTTTCGCCAGCTCCGCTTCGGCCGCGGCCTGGATCTGATGGGCCGAATCGCGGTAACGCGAGCCCACTCGATCGCCGTTTCGGTCGGACGACGTGCCCGTCGTTCGGTTCGAGGTCGTGTAACTCGTCGAAGACGGCAGCCAGGTATAGACCTCGTCGGCCACCGTGCGAGCGGTGCGCAAGGCGGCCACCGCTTCAGCCGGCTTGCCGGTGGCCGCGTCGGCCCGCCCGACCACGACCAGGAACTGGGCGCGCCTGGTCTTGTCGTAGTTCACGGTAGGCTCGATCGACGTCGCGACCTGAGCGTCGACCGCGCACAGCTGGTAGGCGTCAGCAGCCGCCTGCGCCGCGGCGGCGATCTTCGCGCCGTCGCCTGCGGCGGCAGCGTCGTTGAAGGCGGAAAGTTTCGGTACCGCACGCGGGCAGAGCGCGTCCTTGAGGGCATCGGCGGCGCGTGCGGGTGGCGCGGAACACAGCACCGCCAGTACCAGCGCCGCCACGGCGAGCGACTCGAAACGCTTCATGCCCGCGCCTTGCCCGGCGGCGGCCCGAACGCCTGCCGCAGTTCAGGCGGCGGCCGCCAAGCCGGCTTCATCGCGTCGAGGTCACGCGCGGCGCGCGACGGACGATGGTCTGCGGCTGCGTATCGTCGCCCGGATCGCGGCCCCCAGCGCGAGCATCGTCGTGCCGAGCAGCAGCCCGCCGATCAGGTCGGTGACGTAGTGCGCGCCCAGCGCCAGGCGCGACCAGACGATCCCGCACGCCCACAGCGCGAGCAGCGGCGCGAGCACCAGCCGCACCGCGCGCGGCAGGTCGCTGTTCCAGACGAACCATGCCCACAGCCCGTACACCACCAGCGCGAACATGGCGTGCCCGCTGGAGTACGAGTAGGTCGGCTCGTGGATCAGCACCCAGTAGTCGCCGCGCGGCCGCTCGAACACGTTCTTGAGGAAGTCGCTGAGCTGCCAGGTCACCAGCATCGTCGGGATGGCGTAGATCACGCGCGCCCGCCAGCGCGGCGCGAAGACCGCGAGCGCGATCCAGCCGATCCCGTAGACCAGCAGGACGTACCAGTAGCACGACTCGGTGAAAATGTACGCCAGCTTCGGCGCGTTCCCGGCGAGCGGCCGCGCGGCCAGATCGATCCCGAACGGCGGCACCTGCGAAACGGCCAAGCCCAGCCCCACGTACAGGATCGCCGCGACCAGCGCGATGCCAAGATAGCGGATCAGCGCGAAGCGCGTTTCAGAGGCCGTGTCGGTACCGGTCACCCGGCGAACAGATCCGTTTGCGCGGGCTTGCCGAAGCGGTCGGCGAGGCGCTCGAGGTCGGCCGGCGATTCGATGATCACGTTGCGGGGCTTCGTACCCTCGTTGGGGCCGACGATCCCGAACTCTTCGAGCTGCTTCATCAGCCGCACGGCGCGCGGGTGGCCGATCGAGAAGCGCGCTTGCAGCGCGGCGGTCGAGCCGACCCCGGCCTCGCCCTTCATCACCTTCGCGTCGAGCAAGAACTTCGCCGCGTCGTACCACAGGTCGTCGACTCTGCGCTCGCCGCCGCCGCGCTCGTCGTCCTCGCGGATCGGCGTGATCTCCATCGCCTTGCGCTCTTCGCCGCTGCCCTGGCGCTTCCAGTGCTCGACGAGTTTCTCGACCTCGAGGTTGGTCACCAGCGCGCCTTGGGCGCGGACCGGTTTGGGCGCGTCGATCGGCAAGTAGAGCATGTCGCCGCGGCCGAGCAGGCGTTCCGCGCCGCCCATGTCGAGGATCGTGCGCGAATCGACCTGCGAGCTGACCGCGAACGCGATGCGCGAGGGGATGTTGGCTTTGATCAGGCCGGTGATGACGTCGACCGAGGGCCGCTGGGTCGCGACGATCAGGTGGATGCCGGTCGCGCGCGCGAGCTGCGCCAGGCGCATGATGAGCATCTCGACCTTGGCCGGCGCCACCAGCATCAAGTCGGCCAGCTCGTCGATCACGACCACGATGTAGGGCAGCTTCTCGTCGGGAAACTTGGCGTTGTACTCCTCGATCTTGCGCACGCTCGCCTTCGCGAAGCGCTCGTAGCGCTGGTCCATCTCGCGCGTGATCATCGCCAGCGCCCCGGCCGCCAGGCTGGGGTCGGTGATGACCTCGTGCTTGAGGTGCGGGATGCCGTTGTAGACGGTCAGCTCGACCCGCTTGGGGTCGATCATCAGCAGCTCGACCTCCTCGGGCGTGGAGGTCACCAGCAGCGAGGCGATCACGCAGTTGAGGCAGACCGACTTGCCCGCGCCGGTCGCGCCCGCGACCAGCAGGTGCGGCATCTTGGCCAGGTCGCCGAACACGGGCCGCCCGGTGATGTCCTTGCCCAGCGCCATCGGCAGCGCGAGGGTCTTGGGGACGTTCTGCAGGATCTCGCGGATCGCGACGACCGAGACGGTGGTGTTGGGCACCTCGATGCCGACCGCGGACTTGCCGGGGATCGGCGCCTCGATGCGCACGCTCGTCGCGGCCAGGGCCAGCGCGAGATCGTCGGCCAGCGAGCTGATGCGCGAGATCTTCACCCCGCGCTCGGGCTTGAGCTCGTAGCGCGTGATCGAGGGGCCGCGCTCGATGTGCGTCACCTTCGCGCCCACGCCGAACGAGGCCAGCGTGTCCTCCAGCGTGTGGGCGCGGTTGGCGTCGTCGAGCTTCTGCGCTTGGGGCGCGTCGAAGATCTGGTAGATGTCGGGCAGGCGCCACTGCGGCTTGGGCGCGGCCTGCTCGTACTCGCCGCTGACCACCTCGGCTTCGTCGTCGTCGAGCTCGTCCGCGTCCAGTTCGGCGTCGTCCTCGATTTCAGCGTCGTCCGTCTCGGGGTCGGCGTCGTCCGCTGCGGGGCCGGTTTCCGCCGGGTCGGCTTCGGCCAAGGCCGTGCCGTCCTCGTCCGCGTCGACCAGCTCGTACTCGTCGGCGTCGTACTCGTCGTCGAGTTCCTCGTCGTCGACCAGCACGTACTCGTCGTCGTCGACTTCCTCGTCGTAGAAACGAACCGGCACGCTCGGCTCGACCACGGTGTGCGTCGGTACCGGCCTCACCGGGGCGGGCGCCGCCGCGACCGGCGCGGGCGGTGCGGAGACCGCCGCGCTCGCGGCCGGAA
>CAXTNU010000009.1:0-33130 GCA_964245595.1 uncultured bacterium
CGGCCGGCGACGCGGTCGCGCGGGCCGCGCTGGAGGACAACGCGGCCGCGGTCGGCGCGGCCTGCGCGCTGCTGGCCGACCTGCTGGTGCTCGACGCGATCGTGCTGGGCAGCTTGGGCACGTATCTCGGCGCGCCGTGGATCGCTCGGGTTCGCGAAACGTTCGAGCGCGAGGCGCTGCCGGACCACGTCGCCTCGTGCGGCGTGCGGGCGCCGTCGCTGGCCGACGTCCAAGATCTCAGCGGTCTCGCCGCCGCGTTCGACGCGAACCCGGGAGACCAGCGGTCAGGATGGGCAAAGGGCACGGGATCGTGATCGTAGGCGAACGCAGCGACATGCGCGCGCTCAGCCGAGAGTTCGGCTGGAGTGCTACTCCCGTGGGGCCGGCCGACCGCTGGCCCCAGAGTTTGCGCACCGCGATGAACATGGTGCTCGACTGCGGCTTCCCGATGATCTTGTGGTGGGGCCCCGAGATGGTCCAGTTCTACAACGACGCCTACGTCGAGATTCTGCAGGGCAAGCACCCGCGCGCGCTCGGCCAGGGCGGGCGCGCGTGCTGGGCGGAAATCTGGCACGCGATCTCACCGCTGCTCGCCGAAGTCGCCGAGCGCGGCGTCTCGATCTTCAAAGAAGACCTGCTGCTTCCGCTCAACCGCAAGGGCTACCCGGAAGAGTGCTATTTCACGTTCTCGTACAGCCCGATCCGCGACGAGCGGGGCGGCGTCGGCGGAATTCTCTGCACGGTCAACGAGACGACGGCCAAGGTGCTCGGCGAGCGGCGCTTGCACACGCTGCGCGATCTCGAAGCGCACGCCTTCGAGGCCAAGACGGTGCGCGAGGCGTGCGCGCTGGCGGCCGCGACGCTCGGCGCCAACCCGGCCGACTTGCCGCTGGTGCGTATCTACGGCGCGGGCGGGGACGGCGGCTACGCCGTGGCCGGAAGCTCGGGCGCCGGCCTGGGCGCGGCCGGTGAAGCCGCCCTCTCGGCCGCGGTCGAAGCGATGCTGCGCGCGGGCGAGGTCGGGGCGACGTTCGAGCTGCCCGCGGCCGCCCGCCCGGTGCGCTACGCGCTGGCGCAGGCGGTCGGCGGGGTCGAACAGGGCCGGGCCGGCGAGGTGCTGGTGACCGGGCTGAGCCCCAGCCTGCCCCACGCGGGAGAATACCGCTCCTTCCTGACCGTCGTCGCGGGCCAGCTCGCGGGCGCGCTCAAGAACGCGCGCGCGGCGCAGACCGAGCGCGAGCGGCTCGAACGGCTGGCCGAGCTGGACGAGGCCAAGACCGCGTTCTTCAACAACGTCAGCCACGAATTCCGCACCCCGCTGACGCTCATGCTCGGACCGCTCGAGGAACTCGAGGCGAGCGGCGAGGTGGATTCCGCGCAGGGCCGCGAGCAGCTCGACAGCGTGCGCCGCAACGCGATGCGGCTGCTCAAGCTGGTCAACACGCTGCTCGAGTTCTCGCGCATCGAGGCCGGCCGGATCGAAGGTTCGTTCCGCCCGACCGATCTGGCCCAGGCCACGACCGATTTGGCGAGCACGTTCCGCTCGGCGATCGAGGCTGCCGGGCTGCGCCTGGAGGTCGACGCGCGCCCGCTGCCCGAGCGGGCCTACGTCGACCGCGCGATGTGGGAGCGCATCGTGCTCAACCTGCTCTCGAACGCGCTCAAGTTCACCTTCAGCGGCGAGATTCGCATCGGCATCGGCCCCAGCGCCGACGGCCGGGCGGCCGAGCTGCGCGTCGCGGACACCGGCACCGGCATTCCGCCCGAAGCGCTGCCGCGGCTGTTCGAGCGCTTTCGGCGCGTGCGCGGGGCCAAGGCGCGCACCCACGAGGGCACCGGCATCGGCCTGGCACTGGTTCACGATCTGGCCGCGCTGCACGGCGGCAGCGTCAGCGTGGAGAGCGTGCTCGAGCGCGGCACCACCTTCACCGTCCGGGTGCCGCTGGGCAGCGCGCACCTGCCGGCCGATCAAATCGACGCCGAAGACGCCGAGCCGTCCGCCGGGCGCATCGCCGCGCAGTACCTCCAGGAAGCGCGCGACTGGAGCCGTGAGAACGGGCCCGCCGGCGCGCGCGGCCGGACCGGCCGGCCGCTGGTGCTCGTCGCCGACGACAACGCCGACCTGCGGGCTTACATCGGGCGCTTGTTCGCCGACCGCTACGACGTCGAGACCGTCGCCGACGGGGCCGCGGCGCTGGACGCGATCGCGGGCGGCCTGCCCGACCTGATCGTGACCGACGCGATGATGCCGGTGATGGACGGTTTCGAGCTGCTGCGGCGGCTGCGCGCCGACGAGCGCGCGGCGCGCGTGCCGGTCATCATGCTGTCCGCGCGGGCGGGCCAGGAAAGCGCGGTCGAGGGCCTCGAGGCGGGCGCCGACGACTATCTGGTCAAGCCGTTCGCGGCCGACGAGCTGCGCGCGCGGGCGGAAGCGCATCTCAAGGTCGCCAAGCTGCGCGAGTCCGAAGGCGACGGCGCGCGCGAGCGCGAGCTGCGCTTCCTGATGGAGGCGACGCGCGTGCTGGGCTCGTCGCTCGACCTGACGGCGACGATGGCGCACGTGCTCGACATCGCGCTGCCCGCGCTGGGCGACGTCTGCACGATCCGCCTGGTCGACGAGCGCGGCAAATTGACCGGCGCGGACGCCGCGCACGTCGACCCGCGCAAGCGCGAGCTCACCCGCGAGCTCTACCGCGCCGAGCAGGCCGCCGGCCCCAATCCCGGCGCGGTGCTCGACACCGTCCTGCGCACCGGCATCTCGGCGCTGCACCCGGTCGTCAGCCTGCCGCTGATCGAAGCCGAGGCGCACGACGCGCGCCACCTGTCGCTGCACCGCGAGATCGGGCTGCGCTCGGTGATGATCGTGCCGCTGGCCGCGCGCGGGCGCATGCTGGGCACGATCGGCTTCGGCGTGACCGAGTCGGAGCGGCGCTACGACGAGCGCGATCTGGCGGTGGCCGAGGAGTTCGCCCGCCGCGCCGCCGCGGCGATCGACAACGCGCAGCTGTTCGAGCGCGAGCGGCGCGTCGCGCAGCGCTTCCAGGAAGCGGCGCTGCCGACGTCGCTGCCCAGCGTGCCGGGGCTGAGCTTCAGCAGCTACTACACGCCGGGCCAGAGCGAAGCGCTGATCGGCGGCGACTGGTACGACGCGCTGCGGCTGCCCGACGGGCGGGTCGTGATCTCGATCGGCGACGTGGCCGGCAGCGGCTTGGAAGCGGCGGTCACGATGGGCAACGTGCGCCAGGTGATCCGCGGCGTCGCGCACATCCACCCCGACCCGGCGCTGATCCTGGACGCGGCCGACAAGACGCTGCGCGCCGAGCACCCCGACCGGCTGGTGACCGCGTTCATCGCCGTGCTCGACCAGGTCGGCGGCATGCTCAGCTACGCCTCGGCCGGCCACCCCGCGCCGCTGCTGCGCGCCGCCGACGTCACCATCTCCGCGCTCGACGTGGTCGGCCTGCCGTTGGGCTTGCGCGAGCGCGACGAGCCGGGCGCGGTCAACGCCGAGCTGGAGCGCGGCGCGCTGCTGCTGCTCTACACCGACGGTTTGGTGGAAGCGACCCACGACTACCTCGAAGGCGAGGCGCGCCTGCGCGCCGCGCTGGCCGACCCGCGGCTCGCCCGCGCGGACGGCGTGGCGCGCGCGGTCTACGAGCACGTCCTGCCGGGCGGCGCCCGCGACGACGTCGCGCTCCTGGCGGTGCAGGTGGCGAGCGAATTGGTTGCCGACCCGCGCGCCGCGTCGCCCCAGGGCTTCGTGCGCAACTGGTCGTTCGACGCGCGCGACGCGACCGCGGCGCACCGCGCGCGGCACGAGTTCGCGGCCGAGATCGCCGCGCGCGTCGGCTCGGATGCGGACGCGATGGCCTCGGAGCTGGTCTTCGGCGAGCTGATCGGCAACGTCGTGCGCCACGCCGACGGGACGGTCAAGGTGATCCTCGACTGGACCGCGAGCGCGCCGGTGCTGCACGTGATCGACGACGGCCCGGGCTTCCAGCACAACCCCAAATTGCCGGCGGACTTGCTGGCCGAGTCGGGCCGCGGGCTGTTCCTGGTCTCGGCGCTGACGTTCGACTTCCAGGTCACCAAACGGGTCGGGCGCGGCAGCCACGCCCGCACCGTGCTGGCGGTGCGCTCGAAGGCGCGCGGTCAGGCCAGGGCTTGATACACCAGCGCCCGCATCAGCGAGCGGTAGTACACGCGCACGGCGGGCGCTTGCAGCATCAGCACCGCGAGCAGCCGTTCCCGCGGGTCGGCCCAGAAGAACGTGCCGGAGATCCCCGACCACGAGAAGTCGCCGACCGAGCCCGGGTTGGGGCTGCGGCCCGCGTCGATCCGCACCGAGACGCCGAGGCCGAAGCCTTGGCCGAACCACGGGAACGGCGCGGTCACGCCGAGCTCCGGGGTGAACGGGCCGAACGCGACCCCCGGCGGAAGGTGGTCGCTCGTCATCAGCTCGACGGTCTTGCGCCCGAGCACGCGCACCCCGTCGAGCGTGCCGCCGCCGAGCAGCATCTGCGCGAAGCGGGCGTAGTCCAGCGCCGT
Source organism: uncultured bacterium (assembly GCA_964245595.1). Lineage (GTDB taxonomy): Bacteria > Vulcanimicrobiota > Vulcanimicrobiia > Vulcanimicrobiales > Vulcanimicrobiaceae > Vulcanimicrobium. Next base: position 4,549 of record CAXTNU010000009.1, read on the forward strand.
GGTCAGGATGCCGCCGCCGCCCGAGAACCAGCGCGGCGGCAGCGCGGGGTCGAACAGCCCGCGCAGGTCGGGGCGCTCGCCGGTCGCCGGATCGATCTGCGGGTGCGCCAGGCGCGCCGAGTCCGCGAGCGCGAAGCCGGTGTCCGGCATCTCCAGCGGACCGGTGATGCGCGCCGCCAGAGCACGGTCGAGCGGCATTCCCGCCCCGACTTCGACCACCGCGCCCAGCACGTCGATGGACATGCCGTACTCGAACGTCGAGCCGGGCTGGTACGCCAGCGGCAGCGCGGCCAGCTTGTCGACCAGCTCGGCGTTGGTCTGCTGCAAGTCCATCACGTTCGCGGCGCGGTACGCGCGCTGCACGAGCGAGTCGCCGAACGCGCCGTAGGTGAAGCCGGCGGTGTGGCGCATCAAATCCTGTACCGTGATCTCGCGTTCGGCCGGCACGCGCTCCAGCGCGCGCGTGCCGCCGGCGGCGACGGTCTCGACGCCGACCGTCAGGTTCGTCAGCGCGGGCAGATAGCGCGAGACCGGCGCGGCGAGCTGCAGCAGGCCTTCGTCGACCAGCGACAGCGCGGCGGCGACGACCAGCGGCTTGGTCACCGACGCGCCGCGGAAGACGGCGTCGAGCGGCATCGGAATCCCGGCCTCGCGGTCGCGATAGCCGACCGCGGCGTGCGCGGCCAGCTTTCCGTCGCGCGCGACGGCGATCACCGCGCCGGGAATCGCGCCCTTCTCGACGTCGGCCGCGAGCGCGTCGGTCAACCGCTGTAGGCGCGCGGGGACGAAGCCGACGTCGGCGGGTGAAGCGGCGCGCGGCAGTCCCGTCATGATGCCGACCCCTGTCGGACGGCGCGGCGCGGCAATCCTCCTCGCCGCGGTCCGTCCTCGATCACGATGCGTGTTACGCGCTGCGGCGGCGCAGCAGCCCGCCCAACCCGCCGGGGATGAACAACACCAGCACGATGAACAGCACGCCCAGCACGAACAGCGGCTCGGAGAGCGGCACGCGCAGGAGCGCCGGCAGCGCTTGCAGGTCGGGCTGGTTCGCGAGCGCGACGAGCCGGAAGTCGAGGTACTCGTAGACGATCCCGCCGAGGACCGCGCCCCACAGCGTCCCGACCCCGCCGAGCACGACCATCACGAGCAGCGCCAAGGTGAACCCGGACGCCGTGACCTGCGGGTTCGCGCCGCCCTGCAGCAGCAGGTAGACGACGCCCGCGCCCGAGGCGAGAAAGGCCGAGAGCACGAACGCGCCGAGCTTGTACGAATACGGGTTGAGCCCGAGCACCGCGACGCGCCGCTCGTTCTCGCGGATCGCCTGCCAGACCCGGCCGGGCGGCGAGTTGACCGCCCACCACCCGATCGCGTACGTGACGACCAGCGCCGCCAGCGCGATCCAGTACAGGTTGCGAGTGTTGGCCACGCCGACCAGCGGCGCCGGCAGCACGCCCGCGCCGAGCGCGAGCCCCTCCTCGCCGCCGGTCAGGCCGAACGGGTTCTGCATCACCAGGATCGACGCGGCCTCGGCGAACGCCAGCGTGACCATCGCGAAGGGGATGTCGCGGATGCGCAGGCAGATCGCCCCCAGCACCGTCGGCAGCACGAGCGAGACGAGCGCGGTGAGCGCCAGCGCTTGCGGCAAGGCCCAGTGCCACTTCGCCAGCGCGATCGCCGTGACGTACACGCCGGTCGCGAAGTACAGCGCGTGCCCGAACGACAGCAGGCCGACGTAGCCGAACACGAGATCGTAGGTCAGCGCGAGCGCGCCGAACACGAAGCAGAGCGCCAGCAGGTTCAGCGTTCCCGGCGCCCGGAGCGGCTGCTCGAACAGCAGCGGCACCGGCAGCCCGATCCACGGCAGCGCGACCAGCCCGCCGAGCGCGGCGGCGAGCAGCACCGCGCGGGTGCGCACGCGCGCGCTCACGCCTGCGCCCCGGACAGGCCGCCGGGCCGCACCAGCAGCACCACCGCGAGCAGCAGCACGACCGCGAAATCCCCCACCCCGGGCGCGCCGTAGAAGTTGAGGAACTGCTGCAGCAGGCCGACGACGACCGCGGCCACCGCCGAGCCCGTCACCGAGCCCAGCCCGCCGATCACCACGACGATGAAGGCGAAGATCAGCATCGACGACCCGCGCACCGGATCGATCGTCCCGTAGTACGCCCCGGCGAGCACGCCCGCGAGCCCGGCCGCCATCCCGCCGAGCGCGAAGACCAGGGTGAACGCGCGCTGCACGTCGATGCCGAGCGCCTGCACCATCGCGCGGTTCTCGACCCCGGCCCGCACGATCAACCCGTAGCGCGTGCGGCGCAGGAAGTACAGCAGGGCGGCCAGCACCAGCGCCGCCGCGGCGATCGCGACGAAGCGCGAGTCGGGGACGTTCGCGCCCGCGAACGCCGTCGTGCCGGTCAGCCAGCCGGGCAGTTCCAGTTGCTTGGGATCGTTGCCGTAGCCGCCTTGGACGAGCGCGATCGCGGCCAGCGCGAGCCCGACGGTGACCAGCACCTGGCCGACGTGGCGCACGTAGAGCGGGCGGATCAGCACGACCTCGGTCGCGGTCGCGAACAGCCCGCCGGCCACGATGCCGACCGCCAGCGAGACGATCCAGCGCAGCGTCGGCGAGAGCCCGGGCAGGGCTTGCGTCGCCGACCAGCCGGCGTACGACGCGACCGTGAAGAACGCGCCGTGGGCGAAGTTGAGCACCCGCATCAAGCCCCAGATCAGCGACAGCCCGGCTGCGATCAGGAAATAGAGCGCGCCCAGCCCCAGGCCGGTGACGAGCAGCAGCGCGATCGTGCTCAGGTCAGTGTCCTCCGGCGGCCAGCGCGAGGCCCAGGTGCTGCCGCGCCAGCGCGGGGTCGCTCATCAGCGCATCGACGTCGCCGCTGAACGCGACGCGGCCCTGGTCGAGCACGACCACGTCGCGCACCAGCTCGTGCGCGACGCTGAGGTTCTGCTCGACCAGCAGGATGGTCGTCACCTCGGCGGCCCGCCGCAGCGCGCCGATCACGTGCCGCACCACCAGCGGCGCGAGGCCTTTGGTCGGCTCGTCGATCAGCAGGATCCGGTTGTCGGCATTGAGCAGGGCGCGCGCGAGCGAGACCATCTGCTGCTGGCCGCCCGAGAGCGTGCCGGCCCGCTGCGCGGCGCGCTGCTCGAGCTCGGGGAAGAGCTCGTACACCAGGCCGTAGCGCAGCTCCGAGCCGGCGCGCTCGGCCAGGCGCAGGTTCTCGGCGACGGTCAGCCCGGCGAACACGTCGCGGTCCTCGGGCACGTAGCCGACGCCGCGCAGCACGACCTGGTGGACCGGCAGCGCGGTGAGCTCCTCGCCGGCCAGCGTGACGCTGCCGGTGCGCGGCACCAGGCCCAGGATGCCGCGCAAGGTCGTCGTCTTGCCGACCCCGTTGCGGCCGAGCAGGCCGGTGATCCCGCCCTGGCGGACCGCGAACGAGACGTCGTGCAGGATGTGCGACTCGCCGACGTGCACGTCGACGCCGCGCAGCTCGAGCAGCGCCGCGGGCGGCGTGGAGAGCGGTGACTGTGCCGGGCTCGATGCGTCCGGCGTCACAGCGGGTCTCCCAGGTACGCCGACTGGACGGTCTCGTTGGCGACGATGCGCTCGGGCGTGTCGATCGCGAGCAGCGCGCCGTGGTGCATCACCGCCATCCGGTCGGCCAGCCCCATGATCAGGTCCATCCGGTGCTCGACCATCAGCACCGTCTTGTTGCGCTCGCGGTGGATCGCGCGGATCAAGGCCATCATCTCGGGCACGTCCTCGACCGCCATCCCGGCCGTCGGCTCGTCGAGCAGCACCAGCTCGGACTCGCCGCAGAGCAGGATCGCGAGGTCGAGCTTGCGCTTCTCGCCGTGGGAGAGCGACGCCGCCTTCGCCTGCGCGCGCCGCTCCAAGCCGACCGACGCCAGCGCGGCGCGCGCGCGCTCGAGCGGCGCGCGCTCTCGCTCCGCGAGCCGCCAGAGCGCGTTCGACCCGCCCAAGTACGCCTGCGCCGCGAGCCGCGCGTTCTCGAGCACCGTCAGGCCGCCGAAGACGGTCGAGGTCTGGAACGTGCGCCCCATGCCCAGGCGGGCGCGCGCGTACGGCGGCGCGTGGGTGACGTCGCGCCCGGCGAAGGTGATGCTGCCCGAGGTCGGGTCCGCGACCCCGGAGAGCAGGTTGAAGAGGGTGGTCTTGCCGGCCCCGTTGGGGCCGATGATCGCCAGGAACTCGCCCGCGCGCACCTCGAGCGAGACGTCCTCGACGATCCGAACGCCGCCGATGCGCAGCCCCAACCCGGCGGTGCGCAGCACCGGCGCCGCTACTTGAACGGGCGAACCGGCGGCGCGACCGCGCCCGCGGGGACGACCCGGATCAGGTGCGGCTCCAGCGCGCTCCCGCTGCCTTGCAGCTTGACGATGAACATCGGCTGGAGCAGCGCGTGGTCGGCGGCTCGAACTTCCTGCTGCCCCTTGGGCCCTTCGAACTTCCAGCCTTCGAGCGCGGCGATCTGCTTGCCGACGTCCCCGCCGTCGCTCTTCTCGACCGCGTGCACGATCATCTGCGCCGCGACGAAGCCGTCGTTGTCGAAGATCTCGGGCTGTTTGCCCTGTTTCTTGAGCGACTCGGCCAGCGCGGCATTGGCCTTGGTCCGCGTGGCGCCGCCGAAGTAGTGCGAGAGGAACTGCAGCCGAGCCGCCATCGGCGCGTAGCTGGCGAACGACGCGCGCTGATCGAGCCCGGTCACGGCGCTGGTGACGGCGAAGACACCGGCGTCGTCGAGGCTCTTGAACACCGCCGGGCCGGTCGTGCCGGCCCAGGCCAGGAACAGCAGGCCGGGTTTGGCGTCCTTGATCTTCTGCGCGAAGGGCGTGAAATCGTTGGCCGAGAGCGGCGCCAGCAGCCCGTCGACCGACGCGCCCTGCGCGCCGAGCACCGCTCGGACCGCCGCGAGGTTGGCTTGGCCGAAGGCCGAGTCTTGCGCGAACACCAGCACGCGCTTGCCGCGCAGCGAGCTGCCCGCGATCACGCCCGCGGTCAGCACGTCCTGGTACGTCTGGCGGCCGGAGCGGAACGTGTTGCGGTTGTTGCCGGTGACCGCGTCGGCCGCCGCCGCGCCCGAGATGAAGAGGACGTCGTTGTCCTTGGCGAGCGGCGCCATCTGCAGCGCGACGCCCGAGGCCGTCGACCCGGCCAGGATCTTGACCCCTTGCCCGATCAGCTCTTTGGCCGCCGCGACGGCCTTGGCCGGGTCGCCCGCGTCGTCGTGCTCGCTGACCACGATCTTGTGCCCGGCGGCCATGCCGGTCCCGTGCGTCGCGTAGTCGAGCCCGGCGACGAAGCCGTCGTAGTACTCGGCGCCGTAGGCTCCCAGCAGCCCGGTCTTCGAGTAGATCAGGCCGACGCCGACCGGCGCTTTCACCGCCGGCGCGGCGGGCGCGGGGCTCGCGCCGCCCAGCGACAGCAGCGCGAATGCGAGCGCGGCGGCGGCGCAGCGGGCTCCGGCGGCACGAGTTCTCACGAGCATGACCTCCACGACTGGGGGCAGAGCCGTTGGCCGGGCGCGCGCAATCGACCGAACGTATAGCGGTCAGCGCTCGCCGTGGCATCCGGGCAGGCCGCGTACGTACGGTAAAAACGTGCCGCATCCTTGAGGCCCGTGAGATTCGGCCGCGCCGCTCGGTGCGTCAGTAGCGCCCGAACACCCGCTGCTCGCCGCCGATGTCGCGCAGCGCCGCGGCCAGCCGGGCGTCGTCGACGGCGCTCAGCTCGACGAAGAAGCGATAGCGGAACGGCACGCTGCGGTCGGGCCGCGCGATCAGGAAGCGCAGGTCGATCCCGCGGTCGGCGAACGCCGACAGCGCATCGCGCAGCGAGCCCGGCCGGTCGGCGACCGCGATGCCGACGCACGCGCGCGTGCCGCGCGAGACGAGGCCGCCCGCGTGAGGCTCCGCGGCATCACCGCGAGGGTCGTCGTCGCCGCCGCGTGCGAGCAGGAAGAAGCGGGTGTAGTTCTCGCGCGCGTCCTGCACCCCGCGGGCGAGGATCGTGCCGCCGTACAGCTCGGCCGCGAGCGCGGGGCCGACCGCCGCGACGGCCGGATCGTTCAGCGCGACGATCTCCGCGACCGCGCCGGCGGTGTCGGTAGTGACGGAGCGCTTCCAGCCCGGGTGCGACGCGATGAGCCCGCGCACTTGTTCGAGCGCGACCGGGTGCGAGCGGATCTCGCGAACGGCGTCCGCGCGCGCGCCCGGCACGCCGATCAGGCACAGCTCCACCCGCAGGCTCGTCTCGCCGCGCACGCGCAGCTCGGCGTGCTCCCAGAGGAGCTCGTAGTTGCGCGGTACGGGCCCGGCGATCGCGTTCTCGACCGGCAGCACGCCGTAGTCGGCCTCGCCCGCCGCGAGCGCGGTAGCCACTGCGTCGAACGAATCGTAACCGCGCGTCCGCGCGCCCGGCACCAGCTCGCGCGCCGCGACGTCGCTGAACGCACCCGCCCGGCCCTGGTACGCGACGACCGCCGCCGGGATAGCGTCGACCGGCGCCGCGTTCCTAACCTCCGACACCGTGTTCGTGGCCGGCGCCCTGTTCGTCGGCGTCCCGTACATTAAACGTGGGCGTTCGCCGCCGCGCCGAGGCGGTACGCGGCGACGTAGGCCTTGAAGATCACCCGGTAGTCGTCGTGGACGAAGCGGACGCTGCGTCCGCCGGTGCGCTCGAAGCCGGGGATCAGCTCGGCGTAGTCGGCGTTGTGGGTGAAGACGAAGTCGAGGTCGAGCGCGATGGGCGGCTCGAACGTGAACGGCTTGGCCTCGCCGATGCGCTCGATCGCGGTGCGCGCGCCGGCCCGGATCAGCTCGCGGGCACGCGCCGGCGAGAGGGAGTTCGTGGCGTAGCGCCCGATCGAGTCCTTGACCACGACCCCCGTCGCCCAGGGCATCGTGGAAAGCATCTGCTCGACCGCGACCCGGTCGCCGGTGACCAGCACGACCGGCACGGCGGAGAGGCCGAGCACCGCCGCGTTGAGCATCGCCTCGCTGCAGACCCGGCCGTTCACGCGCGTCTCGCGCAGCGTCTCGTCGGTGTAGGTGTGGTCGAGCACGCCGTCCTGGGTGCCGATCCCGGCGTGGTAGCCGGTGAAGAAAGCCGCGTCGAACGAGCCGTCCGCACCCTCTGCCATGGAGAACGGCTTGCGGTTGCCGTAGATCATGCGCACGTCATCGGGCAGCTCGTCCCACAGCACGTTGCGCATCGAGGCGTGCGAGTCGTTGATCAGCACGTCGCGCACCCCGGCCGAGCGCGCGCCGTCGATCGCGGCCCGCACCTCCTGCGACATCAGGCGCCGGTAGTAGGGGTACTCGGTGGTGTTGGCGGGATCGACTTGGGTCCAGGAGCAGACCGCGGCCGTGCCCTCCATGTCGGCCGAGATGTAGAGCTTCATCCGCCGAGCTGCTTGATCGCCGCTTTCGCGTCGGCCACGCGCGGGTCGCCGGCCGGCACGACCGTGATGAACTTGCGGAAGGTCTCCAGCGCGTCGCTGCGCCGCCCGATCGCTTCGAGCACGACCCCGCGGTTGAACACGGCGTTTGGGAACTTCGGGCGCTCGGCGAGCACCCGGTCGAGCTGCGCGAGGGCCTCGATGTCGTGCCCGCTCTGGTGCAGCGCGACCGCGTCGTCGGTGCGCACGTCCGGATTGGACGGGTCGAGCCCGAGCGCGCGCCGATAGTAGCCGTCGGCCTTGTCGAACTTGCGCGCGTCGAACTCCATGTTGCCTAGGCCGACCAGCGCGGCGAGGTCCTTGGGGTTGCGCTCGAGCCGGCCGCGCAGCTCCTGGATCTGCGCCATCACCGGTCCGGGCGGTCCGGCCGGCGTGCCGCCGCCGGTCTGCGCGCCGGGTAGCTGGTTGGGCTGCTCGCCCCCGATCGGGCCGCTCCCGGTCTGCGGGACGGTGAACGTCCCCGGCGGGTCGGTCGCGATCGGCGCGGGGGTGGCCTGAATGCGCGCGTCGCCTTGCTCGCGCACGGTGCCCGGAGCGGCGGCGACGCCGGGGCCGAAGGCCGAGCCCGTCGTGCCGAAGCCGATCCGCAAGAAGTAGCCCATGATGCCTAGGAAGACGACCGCGAAGACGGCGAGGATCGGCACCGCGATCCGCATTGGCAAGCCCACGGCGACCAGGTTTGGCCATCCGGCACCGGGTTCTTGCACCAGCGCGCCGAACGATGCGGCCGTGCTCCCCGGGCTTCCGAGTGTCGCCGACCTCCAGCTGGCATTCGCTCAGTACAACTTCCTGCACTTCGAAGGCGAGATTCCGACCTACCGGATCGCCTACAACGCGCGCTTCTCGAACCTCGCTGGCCGCATCACCTACAAGCCGCCGCAGATCGAGCTATCGCCCAAGCACCTGGCCGGCAAGCCCGAGGAACTGCGCGAGACGCTACTGCACGAGATGATCCATGCCTGGCTGCACGCCAAAGGCCTGCCGCCCGGCCATACCCCGACGTTCAAGAAGAAGATGCTCGAGCTCGGGCTGCGCTCGATCTACCACGATCTCGGCAAAGCCGCGCCGATGGCCGAGTCGACGAAGCGTTACATCCTGCGCTGCGAGAAGTGCGCGATGGAAGTCCTGCGCCGCAAGAAGCCCTCGCCCAACATCATCTGCGCCCGCTGCCGCAAGTCGCTCGTCGCCTTCGAAATCGTGGAGATTCGGCCGGTCGAGTTGGGGCGGGCGGCGTCGCGCTCGCGCTGAGCCGCCGCTACACCATGTTCGTGATCCTCATCGTGACCGACGGTTCGCAGTTCACGATCTCGACGTGCTCGAGCGGGAGATCGCTCTCGATTCGGTAGTGCACCGGCATTTCCGTGACGACATCGCCGGCGATGCCTTTCGGTGGCTCGCAAAGCAGCTCCAGCCGAAAGGTATTCGTGCCGTGCTCGCGGGCCGGTTGCAGAGAAACGGTGTAGCCCGTCGTCGGGACCTGCACCATTCCGTTGACGTTCACCGGATGCGGCTGGTGGCGCGGTGAAACTCGGAGTATCTCGTCTCGAACGGCGGACCATTTGCCGTTCTTGCAATCGCAGTGGCCGTGGTGGTGTGCCATGCAAAAATTTACCCTGTAGCGCGCATGCGCCAGCGTTCGTGTAACTTTCCCGGAGCATATCAAAGCTTGTTTATCTAAGCAAAGTAAGCGTTAGTTTCACATACGTTTTTAATCCGGCGCTGCCTCAACGCCGTTGCCGTCGAACTCGGCCTATACCAGGTGCCGCACCACCAGCCCGCAGGCGGCGAGGATCAGCGCCACCGCCAGCAGCGTGATCAGCGACGACGACGAGATGCGCTTGGCGATCATGGGGCCGACGCTGCCGCCGGCGATTCCGCCGAGCACCAGCGGCAGCGCGAACACCCAGTCCACGTCCCCCGCGTAAGCGTGCGCCGCTATCCCCACCGGCGCGGTCGTCGTGATGACGAACGCGCCGGTCGCAGTCACGACGTGGGGCGGCATCCGCGCCGCGATCAGCAGCAGCGGCACCAGCACCACGCCGCCGCCGATCCCGAACAGCGAGGAGAAGAAGCCGAGCGCGAACCCTGCCGCTAGGCCGACCATGGGCCGGTGCATGAAGGTCGTCTCACCGGCGAGTCGCGATGCGACGCCCCGCCGCCGCAGCACGAGTAACGCCATGATCACGAGCACCACACCGTACGCGACATCGAAACCAACCGGCGAGAAGCGGTGCACCGCGAACGCGCCGACCACGCTGCCCGGGATCGCGCCGACCGTCAGCGGCACGGCGAGGCGCAGATCGACCTTGCCGTCGCGCAGGTAGCCGACCGTCGCGGCGGCAGTGTTCGCCAGCACCATGACCAGCGACGTCCCCGCCGCCTGGGCAGGCGGCACGCCGAAGAACACCCGCAGCACCGGGATGATCACGAACCCACCGCCCAGGCCGACCAGCGAGCCCAGCACGCTCGCCGCCGCGCCCACGAGGAGCAGCGCGAGCGCGTCGAGCGGGGTCAGTGGTCCGCGGCCACGACGGCTTGCGGCAGGTTCGCCGGATCGAGCAGGGTTGAGGGGTTGGTCTGGCCGGGTTCGATGATGCCCACGACCTCGAAGTTGCGCAGCGGCAGCGCCTTGCCCTTGACCGACACCGGGGTCAGTTCGTTGACGACGAAGCGCTCCTTCACTTCCTCGTAGGTCGACTCGCTGATGATGATCTGTCCGCCCTTGGCCACGTTGTAGAGCCGGGCGGCGGTGTTGACGTTGTCGCCGATCACCGTGTAGTTCAGGCGGTCGCTCGAGCCCAGGTTGCCGAGCACCACCTCGCCGGTGTTGAGCCCCATCCCGACGGTGAAGATCTGCCGCCCCTGCGCCGCCCATTCGGTCATCATGGCGAGGATTTTCTGCTGCTGCTTCCAGGCCGACATGACCGCCTCGTAGGCGTCGTCGGGGCGCGGGTTGGGCGCCGAGAACACCGCCATCAAGCAGTCGCCGATGAACTTGTCGACGTAGCCGCCGTGCTGAAACACGATTTGGCACATCTCCTCGAAGTACTCGTTGAGCGCGCCGTAGATCGCTTCGGGCGTCATGTTCTCCGACATGGCGGTGAAGCCGCGGATGTCGGAGTAGAACACGGTCACCTTCGCGCGCTTGCCCGAGAGGTCGAGCGCCTTGAGCGGGTCGTCGTGGGCCAGCATCTGGTCGACCAGCGCGGGCGAGACGTGCTTGCCGAACATCGCCCGGATCACGCGCTTGTCGGCGCCCTCGGTCACCACCCGGTAGAGCGCGACGAACAGCGCGGCGAACAGGGTCGCGGCGTCGACGTGGATCAGGTCGATCCAGTACAGCGTCGTCGCGTACAATCCGATCGCCAGCGCCGAATAGCACAGCACGACCGCCGTGCCGACCGCGATCCCGACCAGCGGCCGCAGCTGCGTCACCGCGAACCCGATCAGCAGCGGCAGCAGCACGATCAGCGCCAGGTCGAGCGCCGGCGGCGCGCGGCGAATGAACGTGCCGGTCAGCAATTGGTCCATCAGGCGCAGGTTGCTGAACACCCCGGGATAGCGGCCGTTGGGCGTGACGACGAAGTCGCCCATCGCCTGCGCGGTCGTCCCGATCACCACCACGTTGTCGTGCGCGAACGCGCGCAGCGTCGCGTCGTCCCACTCGAGCGCGTCGACGAACGACACGAACTGGAAGAACGGCGCCGAGAGCTGCGAGGCCCCGGCGCGCGACGCCGGGCCGCCGGCCAAGCCCAGCGCGCCGCCCGAATTCTGCTCACCGACCGGGCCCAGTTCAGTCTTCTCCTCGACCGTGAAGGGGAGCATCAGGAAGAAGCTCTCACCATCGAGCGGCACCTCTCGCGCGCCGAGGCTCGCGTGCCAGGCGTCGGCCAGGCGCAACTTCGTGCCGGTGTACTGCTCCACGGTCGCGGTCGCTAGCGACGGGTAGGGCCCGTTGGCGGGCGGCTGGCCTAGCATCCAGCCGCCGGGATTGTCGACGGTCGTGTAGCCGATCGCCGCGGCCGCGGAGCGAACGCTCGGGATCGGCAGCTCGGTGCTGAGCAGCCCGCCGGCGGTGGTGGCGATGGTGAAGCCCTCGACCGTCGGCTGGGCCCGCATCCCCGACAGCAGCGCGGCATCCTGCGCCGGGTCGGCCGAGCGCTCAGAGAACAGCACGTCGAAGGCCACCACCTTGGCCCCGGCCCGAGCCAGGCGATGCAGCATGGCGCCGTAGACCGAGCGCGGCCAGGGCCAGCTCGCCACGCCACCGTTGCGCGGGTCCTGGAGCGATTGCTCATCGATCGCGATCAGACGCAGGTGCGGGTTCTCGGCGTCGTGGTCGGGCAGCTTCAGGCGGCGGGCCAGCGGCTGGTCGCGCAGCCAGAGCATGGCGTCGTTGAGCACGACGTAGTCGGCGATCCGGTTGAACGCCGGGAGCTGCGCCTTGGGAAGCAGGTAGAGGACCATGCCGATCAGCGCCGCGACCGCCGAGAGGGCCGTCGCGACGCCGAAAATCCTCAGCCGCCGAACCTTCATGTACGGGTTATCGGCGGCTCGGGCGAAGCCCGGTTAACTCTGGACGCGCCCGATGTAGCGGCGGTCGCGGGTGTCGATGCGGATCATGTCCCCGGGGTTGACGAACAGCGGGACGTTGACCGACGCGCCCGTCTCCAGCTTGGCCGGCTTGGTGGCGCCCGTCGCGGTATCGCCTTTGTAGCCGGGGTCCGTCTCCTCGACCCGCAGCTCGACGTGGGCCGGCAGGTCGGCTCCGATCGGCGTCCCGTCGTGGAACTGGACCGCGATCTTCATCCCGTCCTTGAGGAAGTCGGCGGGGTCGCCGATGACGTCCTTCTGCAGGGTGAAGTTCTCGTAGCTCTCGCTGTCCATGAAGTGGTAGCCGTCGGCGTCGTTGTAGAGCATCTGCATGTCGCGGTTGTCGACGGTGGCGCGCTCGAGCTTCTCACCGGCTCGGAACGTGCGCTCGACCGTCGCGCCGGACTTCACGTTCTTGAGGCGCGTGCGGACGAACGCGGAGCCCTTGCCCGGTTTGACGTGCAGGAACTCGATGACGGTCCAGAGCTGCCCTTCGATGATGATGGTGACGCCGTTACGGAAATCATTCGACGAGATCATGTCCGCTTGGCCTTCAGCAGACTGAGACGGTTTTCCGTTCCGCTGCGCAGCCGGCCCAAGTTCTCGCGGTGCTTCCAGATCACGAGCAGTGCCGACACCACACCGTACAGCAGGCCTGTCCTGCCGAGTCCGAACCAGAGCACCGGCGCCATCGCGATCGTGGCCAGCATCGAGCCGACCGAGGCGTAGCCTGCGGCCAGGACCGCCGCCAGCCAGACCAGCGCGAAGGCCGCGGCCGCCGGCCACCACAGCGCGAACAGCGTGCCCAGGAACGTCGCGACGCCCTTGCCGCCCTTGCCTGAAAGGAAGGGCGAATAGCAGTGCCCGACCACCGCCGCGAAGGCGGCCAGCGCGGCCGCCTCACGGCCGCCCAGCGCGAAGGCGGCCAGCGTGGGCGCGTAACCTTTGAGCGCGTCGAGCGCCAGCACGGCCGCGGCGCCGCGCTTGCCCAGCGTGCGCAGCGCGTTCGCGGCGCCGATGTTGCCGCTCCCCGCGCCGCGGATGTCGGTGCCGTAGAACGTCCGCGAGACCAGCACGCCGAACGGGATGGCGCCGACGAAGAAGGCCACCACGATGACCGCGGCATCGAGCCCCAGGTTCATGCGTCGTCGTCTCCCTCGCGGCGCGAGCGGAATTCCAGCGTGAGCGGCACGCCCTCGAAGTCGAACTCGGCGCGCAGCGTGTTCTCGATGAAGCGCTTGTACGACGCCGGCACGAGGTCGGGGTCGTTGACGTGGAACACGAACAGCGGCGGGTGCGTCTGCGGCTGCGAGCAGTACAGGATCTTGAGCGGCTTGCCGGAGTGGATCGGCGGCGGGTGCGCCAGCACCGCCTCGCGCACGACGACGTTGAGCTTTGCCGTCGGCACGCGCCGGTCGAGGTTCTCGGCGACCTTCTCGACGATCGGCATCAGCGACTGCAGGCGGCGCTTCGTCAGCGCGCTCAGGAACGTGACCGGCGCGAACGACGCGAACGGCAGCTGCGCGTGGATCTCGTTGGTCAGATCGCCTTGGCTGTACTCGCCCAGCTCGCGCACCAAGTCGTACTTGTTGCCGACGATGACCAGCGCTTTGCGCTCCTCGAGCGCGATCCCGGCCAGCCGCCGATCCTGATTGGTGGGACCCTTGAGCGCGTCGATCAGCAGGATCGCGACGTCGCAGCGCGCGATCGCCTTGAGCGAGCGCAGCGACGAGTAGTACTCGATCTTGCCTTTTTGGTTCGCGCGCTTGTAGACGCCGGCGGTGTCGATCAGACGGAACTCGCGCCCGCTCCAGACGAACAGCGTGTCGATCGCGTCGCGCGTCGTGCCCGGCACGTCCGAGACGATCGCGCGCTCCTCGTCGAGCAGCGCGTTCAGCAGAGACGACTTGCCGACGTTGGGCTGGCCGATCAGCGCCAGCGCGAGCTGCGGCTCCTCGAGCCTGGTCGGATCCTCGGGTGGGAGCTTCTCGACGATCGCGTCGAGCAGGTCGCCGGTGCCCTCGCCGTGGATCGCCGAGACCGGGATCGGCTCCCCGAAGCCAAGGCCGCCGAACTCGGCGTGCATCGAGGCCAGCGCGCGCGGCGACTCGATCTTGTTGGCGGTCAGCACCACCGGCTTGCGGGTGCGGCGCAGGATCTCGGCCACGTCCTGGTCGACCCCGACCAGCCCGTCGAGCGCGTCGACCACGAACACGATCACGTCGGCGTCGCGGGCGGCCATGTCGGCCTGGGCGCGCGTGCCCGAGGCGATCGCGTCGTCCGGGTCGACCTCGGTCTCGATCCCGCCCGTGTCGACCAGGGTGAAGCTGCGGTTGCGCCACTCGGCCAGCGCGTAGAGGCGGTCGCGGGTGACGCCGGGGGTATCCTCGACGATCGCGAGGCGCTGCCCGAGCAATCGGTTGAACAGCGCGCTCTTGCCCACGTTGGGGCGGCCCACGACGGCGACGGTCGCGGGACGCACGTGGAGCGAGGGCGCGAGGGCTTCGGACATAACCCCCTAAGGTTCTGGCACTATGCTCCGTCGCCTGGCGGCGCTGATGGCGTGCGTCCTGCTCCTGGCCCTCGTCCCGACCGGGTCGGTCTACGTGACGACCCTCCCGAGCGGCGCGGACGTGTGGGTCGACGGCACGTACGTCGGCCGCAGCCCGCTGGTCGTCGACGGGCTGGCGACCGGCCGCCACAGCGTCAACCTGAGCATGGCCGGCTGGCAAGGCCAGCAGCTCGACGTGAGCGTGGTCGCGGCCCAGACCGCGCTCAGCTCGGCCCGCTTGGAGCGCGTCGCGGGAGTGAAGATGCGGGCTCAGCTCGGCTCGATCGCGCTCCACGGCCTGGTGCCCGGGGTGACGCTGCTCGACGGGATGCCGGTCGTGCCGGCGAAGGACGGGACGATCCCGGCCGCGACCGGAACCCACCAACTGGTGGTGCGCACCCCGCGCGGCCGCGTCAGCCGCACGGTGACGGTCTGGCCGCAGACCCGCACCGACGTCGTGCTCAGCGAGGACGTCGAGCGGACCAAGCCCACCGTCGTCGCCCCGGCCGAAGACTTTCTCCCCAAGAGCGCGGTCCGCATCGACGGCGAGAAGGTCGTGCTCAAGTTCGCCAACCACGAGGTGGTCGGCCGGCTGGGCTCGACCAGCTACCGGGTCGACGGTCACCAGGCTGACTACGACGCCGCCCCGACCCTGATCGGCCCCCGCCTCTACCTCCCGCTCGAACTCCTCACGATGCTCGCCGGAAACCACTGACATGGCCCCCACCCAGACCGCCCGCTAGATGGCGCAAATCTACATCGAGACCCACGGCTGCCAGATGAACGAGGCCGACTCGCAGGATGTGGTCCGGCGCGCGCTCGCGGCGGGCTTCACGCTGGCCGAGCGGCCCGAGGACGCCTCGGTGCTGGTGCTCAACACCTGCACCGTGCGCGACAACGCCGAGCAGCGCGCGTACGGCCGGATCGGGCAGTGGAACGCGGTCAAGCGGGCCGACCCCTCGGTGAAGATCGTGGTCACCGGCTGCCTGGCCGAACAAGACCACGGCCGGATGCAGAAGATCGTGCCCCACGTCGACGCGGTGTTCGGCACGCGCGAGCTCGGCGCGCTGGGCGACGCGCTGGCCGGCTGGCGCGGCGAGTACCCCGACGAGGAGCTGACCGTCGACCGCGAGGTCGCGCAGCTGATCGGCGGCAACGGCGCCGGCGTGCCGGGCGCCTACGACGCGCTGCGCGGCTTCGTCACCGTGCAGCGGGGGTGTTCGTACTACTGTACGTTCTGCATCGTGCCGCACGTCCGCGGGCGCTTCGACCACCGGCCGATGCGCGAGATTTTGGAAGAAGTTCGGGCCAAGGCGGAGGCCGGCGCGCGCGAGATCATGCTGGTCGGGCAGACGGTGAACGCGTACAGGGAGCCGGCGACCGGCACGGACTTCGCCGACCTGATTCGGGAAGTGTGCGCGATCGAGGCGGTTGAGCGGGTCGGCTTCGTCAGCTCGCACCCCAAGGACAACACCGCGAAGCTGGCCCGCGTCTGTGCAACGCTGCCCAAGATGAACCCGCGCTTCCACCTCGCGCTGCAGTCCGGCAGCAACGCGATGCTGCGCCGGATGAACCGCAAGTATACGATCGAGCAGTTCCTCGAGCGGATCGCGGAGTTCAAGCGGCACAACCCGAGCTGGGCGATCACGACCGACCTGATCGTCGGCTTCCCGGGCGAGACGGAAGACGATTTCCAGCGGACGCTCGACGTGTGTGCGACCGGCATGTTCGCGCAGGCGTACATGTTCGTCTACTCGCCGCGCCGCGGGACGCCGGCGGCGGTGTGGCACGAGAAGAACTCGGTGCCCAAGGAGGTCGCGAAGGACCGCTTCAAGCGCCTGTGCGCCGTGCAGGACGCCGCCGTGCGCGCCTACCACGACCGCAAGATCGGCACCACGGTCCGCGCCCTGATCCACGGCGTGTCGCGCAAACACCCGGCCCGCCTCACCGCCAAGACGACCGACAACGTCACCGTGAACTTTCCGATGACGGAAGCGGCACCCGATCCGGCGCGCCCGTGGGTCGACGTGCAAGTGGAGTCGGCAGCGGTATGGGGCGTGTGCGGGACGTGCGTGGGCCGGGCGGCGAGCTACGACGGCCCGGCGGAGTTGGTCGCGCCGCCGGTGATCGATCTGCTGGCGATGTAATCTTTACCATTTCACACACTATACGATGGTTGTGATGCAGCCTAGGAGAGTCACACCGCAACGTCTTAGTCCTCTACGTATGTCCTTACATGGCGTAGCATAACAGTCACAACAGCAAGGTAATCGCGTATATCCTGAATGCCTAACGACGTCCCACTATTATTTCCATGCGCGATCTCATTTCGCGCGGTTACTAATCCATCGACGACAACGGTAAAACGCGAGCGATCATGGCCTTTGGAACCAAGCCAATCGAAGAATTTTACTGACCCTGATGAGTACAAAGATAAGTACTTATCGATTGCCTTAACTCCACGTTGTCGGTAAAACTCTCGCAATCTTGGTCGTGATGACTCAGAAATTCTCGTAGGTGATTTTAGCCAACGGGATATTTGCATGGACCGCTTATAGAAATTCGTGCGCTCTGGTTCAGCGTATGCATCCCCTAGGGATTCGATAGCCTTTGCATAGCCTTCAGCAGCCTGTAATGCAAGATAACGCTGAACGCTCTTTGGTTGATTTTGAAATGACTTATCAGATATTGCGTCTAAGAAATCGTCGGCTAATTGAGAGAAGAAAGCTTCAAGATGACTCGACAAGAGAATGATTGCGGCTCTAACTAAAACCTGCTGCTCCGATACAGTTCCGCCCGGTAACAAAGATGATGAAGCAGTTTCTGCTTCGCTTATAATATGAACGATCTCAGCAAATCCATTTCGGTATCGTTGCCAACACCCTATAGCCCGCATATTTTGCTAGATTTGCGGAATTAGCTCTGACAGGGGTGAAGCAATCCCTTCGGCACTCAGAGCGGTTAGCCAGATTCGCATTCTTGTGTAGAATTTTTTTCTATCTGCTGTAGCTAGGCTAACTGCATCTTGAAACTCCTCATCAGCTAAGCAATGAAGTTTAAACGTATCTCGTAGCTGCTCGCGCTTTGTGTTGACTATCTCTTGGGGCAAGTCGGCAAAAGTCAACATTTGGACATCGAAAACCGCACGATTAACATTCGTGTCCCAGCGTTCAACGCCCGGCTTCGCTTGAGCAATACGGCGAAAAGACTGGTTGCCAAAAACAACAATACAGTTTCTGAGACCTCTTTCGAAGAACACGGAAAGTTCGTTTAGAGTTTCCTGCTCCGGATTACGATTGCGCCGCATGTATTCATTTAAAACTTGCTTGAGTGGCGGTCGGTAGTTTTGAATCACAGACCGTAGCGCAAAGAATCGTAGCGCTAACTCTTCATGTCTCATCCTAAGTTCAGGGTAAGTTTTTCTAACCGCAAATAGCCATGGCTTTGTGCGCACGAGAGCATGTAATAGATCGTTGAGAGAACCACCGAAAACACAATTCCGCAATTCTTGATCGTTGAGCGGCATGCCTCCCGTGTTAAGGCGCTCGAACATCTCAAAGCGGAGAGTCGGAGGCGAACTAGAAGATATTACAACGCAGCGGAGAGTTCTGCTGAGTACCGTTCGAGATTGCTTTGGCGTCAGATCGGTCCAGCGCTTACCATTCAATGATGATAGGACTTCTAGCTTTTTTAGAGCGTAGCGACCAGCATGGAATTCCTCAATTGCACGCAGTCGTTGCTGGCCATCAACGACAACGCGAGTGCCGTCCTCGTCTTCGGCGAAATACAGAACGGGTATCGGGATATTGAGGAGCAGAGATTCGATTAGCTTTGATTGGCGATCACGCCCCCAGACGTTCTGGCGTTGAAATTTCGGGTTTACGATCAGGTCTTTATCGGCAATTTCAGCAACCAAAGTTCTTACCGGAGCATCATACGGCGTGGTAATCACGCCACGATCTAGCTGAATGTCGTCAAGGTCGTACGATTGTTCGCCACTGTCATCTGAGAATTGCTCTTCTGAAAGGCCTTGTGCTCCCTCAAGGACCTCGTCATCGATGCCGACTACTTCCTCAGTATCACCTTCCTCGATTTCCACAGCGTCTCCTTTAGAAGTACCTTTACATAGTCCTGCTGATGTTAGCCGATGATGGGGCAAGCCGATCACGGCTCGATGACGACGAGCACGACGTGGTCGCCGATGCTCGAACATTACTTCGGAATGGATGCTCGCTATCCCGAGGTGATTTTGCTCTCGCGCGTCGGCGGCGACTTCTACAAAGCCTATGGTTAGGACGCCGAGACGGGTCGCCCGCACGTGTTCCATCGCCCTGACATCGAAGGAAGTCGGGCGCGAAGCCCCAATTTCCAATAAGCTCGTCCGGCGCGATGTCGTCCGGTCGTTACCCCGGGGCGCGCTGCTCGAGGAGCACATCCTCGACACTTTGCGCCACAATACCCCTGACCGCGATGGTTGTCCGGAGACGAAGTATTGACCATTATCATCATCGGGCACCGTGTGTTAGTTCCCATGTAACAGCAATCTGTCATGACGAGCAGGTGACGGGTGAGAGGCACGGTCCGCCAAGCCAAGATGAGTTTCTGATAACCGAAGCGGCTCCGATTTGTCTCACCGCAGGGCGACGTGCGGATTGTCGCCGCGGTGTGGGCGTGCGTGGAGGCGTGTGTAGGGCCGCGCGGCGAACTATGACGGTCTGGCCGGACCGATAGCACCACGGTTATCGACCTGGCTGGCCGTAGCCGAGAGTCGAACGCCTGCCTTGGTCTTTTGCTATCCACCGTATGCACAGGTTCGCGGCGCATATGCACAGGGAGCCGGACCGCACGGCCGTGAACTTGGGGCCGATGCGATCGCGGCTCGGATGACGACGACTACGACGTGGTCGCCGATGCTCGAGCAGTACTTCGGGATGAAGGCCCGCTATCCCGAGGCGATCCTGCTCTCGCGCGTCGGCGACTTCTACGAAGCCTACGGTGAGGATGCCGAGACGGTCGCGCGCGCGCTTTCGATCGCCCTGACCTCGAAGGAGGGCGGCGGCGGCAAGCGGGTCGCGATGGCCGGCGTGCCGCACCACGCGCTCGACGGCTACCTCGCCAAGCTGGTCGCGCAGCGGCGCGTCGTCGCGCTGGCCGAGCAGCTCGAAGCCCCGATCCCCAACAAACTGGTCCGGCGTGACGTCGTCCGCGTCGTAACGCCCGGGACGCTGCTCGAGGAGCACATTCTCGACCGCTCCGTGCACAACTACCTGGCCGCGATCACCGTGCAGGACGACGTGATCGCGCTGGCCCACGCCGACATCTCCACCGGCCACGTGCTCGCGACCGCGTTCGACGGCGAGGGCGCGCTCGACGACGTGATCGCCGAGCTGGCCCGGCTCGACCCGGCCGAGCTGGTTGCCGACGTCCCGGCCGACGTGCGCGCCGCGCTCAATGCCGCGCTGGAGGGCGCGCAGACCCGCATCGCCTCGCCCGCGCTCTCCGCGGTCGACTCGCGGCCGCGCGAGGGCATCGACGGCTTCTCGCTCGACGGGTCGCTCGCGATGCACCGCGCGCTCGACGCGCTGGGCGCGTTCGTGCGCCGGGTGAGCGTCGCGCAGGCCGGCGCGCAGCCGCTGCGCGAGGCGGAGTTCTACCGCCAGGCGACGTTCCTCGCGCTCGACCCCAACACGCGCAAGCACCTCGAGCTGACCAAGGCCGTCGGCTCCAACCCGCGCGCGACGCTGCTGGCGACGATCGACCGCACCCGCACCGCGATGGGCTCGCGCCTGCTGGGCCGCTGGCTGCTCGCGCCCCTAGTCTCGGCGAGCGGCATCGAAGCGCGGCTGGACTCCGTCGAGACGCTGCTGCGCGACGCCGCGCGCCGGCTGCTGCTGCAGGACGTGCTGCACGGCTGCTTCGATCTGGAGCGGATCGGCCAGAAGGTTCGCTTCCGGCGCGCGCTGCCGCGCGATCTGGCCTCGCTGCGCCGCACCCTGGCGCTGCTCGACCCGATCGCCGACGCGCTGCGCGAGCCGGCGCTGCCGGCCGGCATGCACCGCCTCGCCGAGAAGCTGGGCGACTTCGACGAGATCCGCGCCGACTTGCTGGCGACGCTGGTCGACGAGCCGCCCGCGACGCTGAACGATGGCGGCGTGATCCGGTCCGAGCGCGATCCCGAACTGGGCGAGTGCGTCGCGCTGCGCGGGGACGCGCGCAGCCGCATCGCCGCGCTCGAGGAGCGCGAGCGCGCGCGCACCGGCATCGGTTCGCTCAAGATCAAGTACGCCTCGGCCTTCGGCTACGCGATCGAAGTGCCCAAGTCGCAGTTGACCAAAGTGCCGCCCGACTACACCCGCAAGCAGACCCTGGCCAATGGCGAGCGCTACGTCACGCCCGAACTGCGCGAGCTCGACGTCGCGATCGGCTCGGCCGAGTCGCGCCAGCTCCGGCTCGAACAAGCGCTCTACGAACAACTGGTGGAGCGGATCGCCGAGCGCGTCGACGACTTGCTCGCCAGCGCCGACGCGCTGGCCGAGCTCGACGGGTACTGTTCGCTGGCGCAAGTCGCCGGCGAGCGCGGCTACGTCCGCCCGTCGTTCGTGGACGAGAGCAGCGCGGAGTTCGCCGACGGCCGCCACCCGGTGATGGAGGCGCTGCTCGGCTCGTCGTTCGTCCCCAACGATCTGCGGCTGGGCGTCGACGCGTCGCGCTTCATCTTGCTGACCGGGCCCAACATGGGCGGCAAGTCCACCTATCTGCGGCAGACCGCGCTGCTGGTGATCCTCGCCCAGATCGGCTCGTTCGTGCCGGCCCGGGCGGCGAAGCTGGGCATCGTCGACCGCATCTTCACCCGCATCGGCGCCGGCGACGATTTGGCCTCGGGCCAGTCGACGTTCTACATCGAGATGGCCGAGGCGGCCAACATCCTGCGCCGCGCCACGGACCGCAGCTTGATCCTCATCGACGAGGTCGGGCGCGGAACCGGGACGATCGACGGCCTGGCGATCGCGCAAGCGATCTGCGAGTACTTGCTCGAGCGCGAGACGCGCGCCCCGATGGGCCTGTTCGCGACCCACTTCCACGAGCTGGTCGCGCTGGCCGAGCGCTGGCCGCTGGTGGCGAACTTCCACATCACCGCGGTCGAGAGCAGCCGGGGCGGCGCGCCTGTGTTCTCGCACCGCGTGCTGCCCGGCTCGTCCTCGCGCTCGTTCGGGATCGAGGTCGCCCGGATGGCGGGCCTGCCGCCCGCCGTCGTGGCTCGGGCGCGCGAGATCGCCGCCGCGCTGGAGGGCCGCCCGGCGGTCGAGGTGACCGCCCCGCTGCGCGGCAAGCTGGCCAAGCCCGTGATCGAGCAGCCGCTCCTATTCGACTTCTGAGCGGCGGCTGAAGAAGATTCGTCCGGGCGGCCGGGACGAGCGCGGCAAATAGTAGCCGAGCAGGCGCGGGTATAGGGACGGTGCGATGAACCTGCAGCGCACGTTCGTGCTGAGCCAGAACCAGCTCGACGCCATCACGACGGTGGCCTGGGTCGTGCTGGCGGTCGGTGTGGGCCTGGTCGTCCACCGCGTCGTCTACGCGCTGTTCGCGCGCTGGTCGGAGCGCCACGGCAACGCCTTTGCCAGCGCCGTCGTCCGGCAGACGCGCCGCTCGTCGCGCTACATCCTGCCGCTGCTGGCGGTGCTGCTGGCGCTGCCGAACCTCGCCGTACCGCCGGACTGGACCAAGGCGATCATCCACCTGACCGAGATCGCGACGATCGTGGCGATCGCCGGCGCAGTCATCGCGACGATGCGGCTGTGGGGCGACGTCACCGCCGCGCACCACCGGATCGACACTGACGACAACCTGCTGGCGCGCCAGCTCGGCACGCGCGTCGCCATCTTCACCCGGGTCGGCATCAGCATCGTCGCGCTGGTCGCCTTGGGCTCGATCCTGATGACCTTTCCCTCGATCCGCACGCTGGGCACGACGCTGCTCGCGTCGGCCGGCGTGGCCGGGATCGTGATCGGGATCGCGGCCCGGCCGCTGTTCGAGAACCTCGTCGCGGGCGTGCAGCTCGCGCTGACCCAGCCGATCCGCATCGACGACGTGGTGATCGTCGAGAAGCAGTTCGGGCGGATCGAGGAGATTCACAGCACCTACGTGGTCGTGCGGCTGTGGGACCTGCGCCGGATGGTGCTGCCGCTGACCTACTTCATCGACACCCCGTTCGAGAACTGGACCCGCCGCACCGCCAACCTGGTCGGTGAGGTGTACGTGTTCACCGACTGGAGCTTCGACGTCGAAGGGCTGCGCGCCGAGCTGCCGCGCATCCTCGAACGGTCGCCGCTGTGGGATCAGCAGACGCAGAGCGTGCAGGTCACCGACGCCACCGAGCGCGCCATGCAGGTGCGCTGCCTGGTCAGCGCGCGCAACTCCGCCGAGCTGTGGGACCTGCGCTGCTACGCCCGCGAAGCGATCGTCGCGTACGTTCGCGACCGCCAGCCCGACGCGCTCCCGCGCGTCCGCGTCGAAGCGCCTGACCCAGCGAATCCGGACACCAACGGCAACGGCGTCCCGCGCGCAGCCGGCGACACGGCGGCGAACGGCCGCGCGATCCAAGGCGCGGTCGCGGACGGCCATACCGGGCCTCCCGCGCAGCCGCAGTAAGCGTGGCATTCCGCTCGCGGTGAGGTAGGAGTTCCGTCAGCGCGGCGGTCCAGGAACGGCCATCATGCGGTAACGAAGCGGCAACGCGGAGGTGCCAGCGTCGATGAGTGATATGGCTACTGCAATCGAAGAAACACTCCAGGTTCCGATGCGCCGGATCAGCGTCGACCAATACCACCGTATGGGTGAAGCCGGCGTTTTCGCTCCCGACGAGCGCGTCGAGCTGCTCGACGGCGTGCTGATTACGATGCTGCCGATCGGTCCCGAGCACGCCTTCTCGGTGCTGGCGCTCTCGAACATTCTCAAAGAAGCACTTGGCGCTCGCACCTTGGTGAGCGTGCAGAGCCCAGTGGCGCTCGCGCCCGCCTCGGAGCCGCAACCAGACGTGGTGCTTCTGCGCCCGCCGCTCGTGCGGTACGGCAAGAGCCTGCCGATCACGGCGGACGCGCTGCTCGTGGTGGAGGTCACCGACAGCATGCGAGCGATCGACCGCGGGCCGAAACTTCGTGCTTACGCGCGCGCCGGCGTGAACGAGGTCTGGATCGTCGACCTCACGCTGAGCGCGGTCGACGTCTTCACCGAGCCGGCGGGCGAGGACTACGCCCGGCGAATCCGCGCCAAACGCGGCGACCGCGTCGCGCCCGCCGCGTTCCCCGACGCGCCGATCGCCGTCTCCGACATCCTGCCGCCGCTTCCCGGCGGCACCGAGCCGGGCGGCTAGCCCCGGAGACCCGGATGTCGAAGGGGGTGGTGTGTCCGCTCCGTTCGTCGCCTTCGACCACGTCCAGCTCGCCATGCCGCCCGGGCGCGAGGACGACGCGCGCGCCTTCTACGTGGGCACCTGCGGGATGACCGAGCTGCCCAAGCCGGCCGACATGGCCAAGCGCGGCGGAGCCTGGTTCGCCAGCGGCGCGCTGCAGCTGCACCTCGGCGTCGAGCCGGACTTCCGGCCCTCCGCGAAGGCCCATCCCGGGCTGCGCTGCGCCGACCTCGACGCGCTGCTGGCTCGCCTGCGCGCGGCCGGCTGCGAGGTGAAAGAGGACGCCAACGTCCCCGGCGTGCGGCGCGCCTTTACGACCGATCCGTTCGGCAACCGCATCGAGCTGATCGCGGCGTGATCCGGCTGCTCGATCCCCAGACGATCGGGCAGATCGCCGCGGGTGAGGTGATCGAGCGGCCGCTCTCGGTGGTCAAGGAGCTGGTCGAGAACGCGCTCGACGCCGACGCGACCCGGATCGCGGTGCGCGTGCGCGGGGGCGGGCTGGCCGAGATCGAGGTCGCCGACGACGGTGTGGGAATCGCGCCCGGCGAGATCGAGCTCGCGCTGACGCGCCACGCGACCTCGAAGATCGCCGCTGCGCCGGACCTGGTGCGGGTCGACACGCTCGGCTTTCGCGGCGAGGGGCTGGCCTCGATCGCCGCCGTCGCGAAGGTGACCGTCGTCTCGCGGACCGCGCGGGCCGAGGTCGCGACCGCGCTCGACGCGCACGGCGAGACGGTCGGCGAGCCGCGCCCGCAAGCCGGGCCGCTCGGGACGCGCGTCATCGTGCGCGAGCTGTTCGGCAACGTGCCGGTGCGGCGCGAGTACTTGCGCTCGCCGGGAGCGGAGTTCGCGCGCATCTCGGCGTGGCTGGCGATGCTCGCGCTGGCCTATCCGCAGGTCGGCTTCACGCTCGAGCACGACGGCAAGCCGGCGTTCACGTTCCCGCCCGGCGCCGACCTCGCGCCGCGCTTGCGGCACGTCTTCGGCACTTCGTCCTCGACGATGGTCAGGGTGCGGCTCGACGACGAGCACGCCGGGGTGAGCGGGTACGTCAGCTCGCCGGGTGACGACCGGCCCGACCGGCGCAGCCAGATCCTGTTCGTCAACGGCCGGCTGCTGCGCAGCACGCTGGTCAGCGGGGCGTGGAGCGCGGCCTACCGCACCTTCGCGATGGTCGGCCGCCACCCGTTCGGCGTGCTCTACCTCACCGTGCCGCCCGGCGAAGTGGACCCCAACGTCCACCCGACCAAGAGCGACGTGCGGCTGCGCCACGGCGACCGCGTCGTGATCGCCGTGAAGCGCGCGCTCGAGAGCGCGCTGCGGCGCGGCGCGCTCGAACGGCTGGAGCGCTCGATCTCGTTCGCCCCGCCGTCGCGCGAATTTCCGTCGAGCGCGGTCCCGCCCGACTGGGCCGACACGTTCTTGTCCGCGACCGACCTGGCGGCCGACGAGGCGAAGCCGCTGCGCGTGCTGGCGCAAGTCGACCGCACGTACATTCTCGCCACCGACGGCGACGCGGTGGTGCTGATCGACCAGCACGCCGCGCACGAGCGGGTCGTGTTCGAGCAGCTCGCGGCGAACGCGCGCGCCGGTTCGGCATCGGAGCCCATGCTGATCCCGCACACGTTCGAAGTGCGGCCCGACGAGGCCGACAAGCTCGACGCGACGCTCGACGCGCTCGCCGCGGGCGGCCTGCACGTCGAGCCGTTCGGCGAGCGCGCGTACCGGGTCACCGCGACGCCGGCCCGGCTGGTCCACGCCGGCCGCTCGCGCCCGTTCGACGTGGCGCACTTCGTCGAGTGCCTGAGCGACGAGGTGCGCGGGCTCGACGCCGACCAGCGCGTGTGGGCGTCGCTGGCCTGCCACTCGGTGGCGCGCGCGGGCGACCGGCTGGAGTTTCCCGAGATGGAGGCGCTGGTCGAGCGACTGCAGCGCTGCGAGAACCCGATGCACTGCCCGCACGGGCGGCCGACGATCGTCCGGCTCGAGCCCGACCAGCTCGCGCGCCTGTTCAAACGGGTGTGACGCCGGCCCACGCGACGCCCGGCGTGCTCTTCCTGACCGGGCCGACCGCTTCGGGCAAGAGCGCGCTCGCGCTCGCGCTGGCCGCGCGCTTCGAGGCCGAGATCGTCGGCGCGGACTCGCGCCAGATCTACCGCGACATGCCGATCGGCACGGCCGCACCGAGCGATGCGGACGGAGCGCGCGTCCCGCACCACCTGATCGGCTTCCTCGACCCGCGCGAGCGCTACTCCGCGGCGCGCTTCGTGCACGACGCGCTGGCGGCAATCGATGCGATCCACGCCCGCGGCCGGCGCGCGCTCGTCGTCGGCGGAACCGGCTTCTACGTGCGCGCGCTGGCCGGCGACGTGACGCTCTCGCCGGTCCGCGACGAAGCCCTGCGCGAGCGGCTCGCGCGCGAAGCGCGCATCCATCCAACCGAGGTGCTGGCCGAGTGGCTCCGCGCGCTCGCGCCGTCCCGCGCGGCGACGGTTCCCGCCGGGGACGCGTACCGCATCACCCGCGCGCTGGAGATCGCGCTCGCGGAGCGCTACGGTACGCCGCGCGCACCTTCGGCTTCGGTCGCATCGACGAAGGCGGCTACCGATCCGGCCGGGGAGAGCCTGCGTGCGCGCGGACTCCCGTACCGCAAGCTCTACCTGGATGTCGCGCCCGAGACACTGCAGGCGCGCATCGCGGCGCGTGTCGACGCGATGCTCGCCGCCGGCTTGCTCGACGAGGCCGAGCGCATCGGCGCGGATGCCGTCGCGGCGGATGCCGTCGGCTATCGTGAGGCGCTGGCATATCTCTCCGGCTTTTCGACGGCGGACGAGCTGCGCGCGCACTTGATCCGCAACACGCGCCGCTACGCCAAGCGCCAGGCGACCTGGTTCCGGATCGAACCCGACCTCATTCGCATCGGCAGCGAGAACGCGCTCGCCGAAGCTACTGCGCACGCATACGAGCTGCCTGGCTGGTCGTAGCTCGAGCCCATTCAGCGCGACCGGCATCCACTTGTCGCGGGCGAACGCCACTCGGCGCGATCGCCGGCTACCGCTCGAACAG
This sequence comes from uncultured bacterium, assembly GCA_964245595.1. GTDB lineage: Bacteria > Vulcanimicrobiota > Vulcanimicrobiia > Vulcanimicrobiales > Vulcanimicrobiaceae > Vulcanimicrobium. The sequence goes on from CAXTNU010000009.1 coordinate 31,667, forward strand.
GATCGTCGCTTCGCCCTTGTAATCGGTGCGCGCGAACTCGCGATAGCCGCATTTCTCCGCGACGCGGATCGAGGCGACGTTCTCGGGTCCGATCAGGCAGACCGTCCGCACCGTGCCGAACGCCGCATCGCCCCAGGCGACCGCCGCCGCCACGGCCTCGCTCGCGTAGCCCTTGCCGTGCGCGTGCGAGGCCAGCGCCCAGCCGATCTCCGGCCTGCCGTCGAGCGACGGCTCCATGTCGCGCCTGAAGTCCGCGAAGCCCAGCTCGCCGACGAAGCCGCCCGTCGCGCGCTCCTCGAGCGCCCAATAGCCGTAGCCCAGCAGCGACCACAGGCCGGCGTAGCGGAGCAGCTTCGTCCAGGTCTCTTGCCGCGTGGCGGGCTTGCCGCCGATGTAGCGCGTGACCGCCGGGTCGGCCCACATCGCGGCGCAGGCGGCGAGATCGTCGGCCCGGTGCGCGCGCAAGCGCAAGCGCACTGTTTCGATCACCGGAACGTCGGCCGGGCGGCCGCGGACGAGTCCTTGCATGGTTCGCACTGTTTTCTCAGCTCGGCGCGCTTCCTCGCGGTCGCCGAGGCGCGAGCGCGCGCAGGCGGGAAGTAGTGGGGATGGCCATCCCTCGTCCGCAACCGCTCCAAGACGCCTATCTGGCCGAGGTGAAGCGCCAGGCGGTCCCCGTCACCATCTACCTCGTCAACGGCTTTCAGCTGCGCGGTGTGGTCAAGGGCTTCGACCCGTTCACCATCGTGCTCGAGTTCGAGAAGAAGGCGCACCTGATCTACAAGCACGCCGTATCGACGATCTCGCCGATGGGCGCGCTGGTCGCCCCGCTGGTGCCCGAGGAGAGCGAGGCGGCCGCTTCATGAGCGCGGGCGTCCCCGTGGTCAGGATGAACGGGGCCGGCAACGCGTTCTACATCGTCGACGAACGGCTCGCGCCGCTGGCCGACCCGGTCGCGTTCGCGCTGCGCGTCTGCGACCCGAGCGAAGGCTTGGGCGCGGACGGCGTGCTGCTGGTCGGCCCGTCCGACGAGCACGACGCGCGGATGCGGGTCGTCAACGCGGACGGCAGCGAGGCCGAGATGTGCGGCAACGGCATGCGCTGCGTCGGCCGCTATCTGGACGAGCACGACGGCCTGGCCGGCGCGACGGTCGAGACGCTGGCCGGCCCGATCGGCACGCGCGTGGTGGCGCGCGGCGAACCGTACCGGGTCGCGGTCGAGATGGGCGAGCCGCGCATCGGCGCGCCGCACGAGGTCGCCGGCTTCACCGCCACGCCGGTCGATGTCGGCAACCCGCACGTCGTGATCCGCGTCCCCGACGTCGCCGTGCTCGACCTAGCGACCGTCGGCCCGCGCATCGAGCGCGACCCGCACTACCCGCGCGGCACGAACGTCCACTTCGTCCAGCGCGCGGGCGCCGAGAGCGGCGCCGGCGGCGGCTGGCGCGTGCGCCACTGGGAGCG
>CAXTNU010000010.1:0-26381 GCA_964245595.1 uncultured bacterium
AGCTCGCGCGCTCGATCGACGACGTTCTGGACATGGCCCAGATCGACGCCGGCGTCACCACCTTGGTCGACTGGTGCCATAACAATCCGACGCCGGCGCACACCGACGCGGCGATCGATGGCTTGGCGGAATCGGGCATCCGCGCCGTGTTCCTGCACGGATCGCCCAAGCCCAATCCCAAGCCGATCCCCGGAGCGCAACCGGAGGCCGACGCGCTGGCACGGCAATGGCTCGACGATGCGGTCGCCGGCAAGCTCGACTTGAGCCGGCTGCGGCCGTCGTCGCGCGCGACGCTGCGCCTGCCCCGCAACCAAGCCGCGCTGCGCGGGCTGGCCGCGTACGGGCCGCGCCGCTACACTCTGCTCAGCGTGGACCGCCGCGCGCCGCTCTCGTCGTACCAGTACCTGCTGCAGACGCCCAAGCGCACGCTGCTGTACATTTTCTCGATCGACGACGACGGCACGCTGGCGGGCGGCGACGTGTTCGACCCCAACCCGCTCGCACCTGACCCGGTGTCCCTGCCGGCCGTCAAGTAAGCGACACGAGCTCCGGCGGGCGACCGCGTAGAAGGACCGCATGAAACGTTCGCTCGCATTGCCGGTCATGTCGGCGTGGCGGCACTCGCCGTAGGCCGGCTTACGGACAAAACCATCGCGGCCGCGCTAACGTTCATTCCAAGATGAACCGCAGCACCGTTCTGGCCGGAATCGCGGCCCTGGTCCTCGTCCCGCGCGCGCGTGCCGGGGCGGCGGAGGTGACCCACGACGACGCCGAGTGGCGCCGCCTGCTCCCGCCCTCCGCTTACGACGTGCTGCGCCACGAGGGCACCGAGCCCGCCTTCTCCAGCCCGCTCGACCACGAGAAGCGGGCCGGCACGTTCGCCTGCGCAGGCTGCGATCTGCCGGTCTACTCGTCCAAGACGAAGTTCGACAGCGGCACCGGCTGGCCGAGCTTCTGGCAGCCGCTGCCCAACGCGGTGGGAACCAAGCGCGACAACTCGATGCTCATGGCGCGCACCGAAGTGCACTGCCGCCGCTGCGAAAGCCACCTCGGCCACGTCTTCGACGACGGCCCCAAGCCGACGGGCCTGCGCTACTGCATGAACGGCGTGGCGCTGCGCTTCCGTCCCGGCCGCGCCGCCTAGGCAGCTTCGAGCCCTCGCCCCGCAGGCCACCTGGCTGGAAGGCGGGGACCTCCAGGAGCTTACGCACGATCGCACTCGCTCGTTACTATCGCTCAAGTAGCTTGGCTTTGAAAGCGGTTCGAGATGGCGTTCGGGTTTCGCTGGTTACTACTTGGTGCGATCGTCGGCTTGAGCGGCTGCGCCGGAGGCGGGGGCGGCGTCGCCCCACCGGGCGCATCGCCGTTGGCGCCGAGCTCCGAGCTGCGGACGGCGGAGTCGACTTCGGGCGGCTTTCTCTTCGCGGCATTTCCCGACCGCGTGGACGTCTATCGGAAAGACGCGACCGGCAGCCCCGCGCCGCTGAGGACCATCACCGGCATGGGCTCGGTACGGTCGGTGGCTACGGATCGATTCGGCAACGTCTACGTCGGCGACGGGGCCGCTTGGACGGTGCGCGAGTACGGTCCGCTCGCCAGCGGCAACGCGAAGCCGCTGCACGTCTACACCGCGAGCACGCCGCCGGGGCCGCACGAGATCACCGCGCTGGGCGTGCGCTGGGACGGTGGGATCGCCGTGCTCGCGTCCGACACCGCCGCCGGCACGTCGGCATTCGCCATGTTCGAAGCCTCCGACCATTCGTTCGAGGTGAAGAAGCAGCTCGCCGGGGAAGGTTTGGCGCTCGCGGTAGACGGATCAGGCGACGTCCTGGTCGGCTATACCGACCCGAATTTTGACAGCCAAGAGGCGGCGATCGAGCGGTTCAGCCCACATCCATACGGCTTTCACGACGACGGAACGCTCTTGACGCCGGTCTTCTCCGGCTTCGGCCTCGCGCTCGCGGCATCGCCGTCCAACGTCCTGCAAGTCAACAGTGGTCGCTACGACGGCAGCGGCGACACTGCGCTGACGCCTGCCGGCTCGCTGAACTTCTACGACAAAGGTGACAGCTTGGCATTCGACGCGCAGGGACGGTTGTACGAGTCCAACGTCGTTCCCGCCAACTACCCGCAGAGCGTCAACGTCTTCGCGCCGAACGGCGCGCTGTCACGGACGATCTTCATCCAGCGCGAGAACGGGTTCCGGGATATCGGCTTGGCGGTATCCGGTTGAGCCGAACCGTCAGGAGCGGTGCCGGCCGGCCGTCGCGCCCGGCCGAGCCGCGCTCACCACGTAGAGTATGACCAGGATGGCCTGGAACGGCATCGGCCCCAGCGTTTTGAACGTGGCGGGCGCGTTCCCGCGCGCGATCTCCAGCGCGGGCAGCACGATGCCCAACGTCTGGTCGAGCGCGCAAATCCACAGCAGCGGCCGCCATCGCGCGGGATCGCTGAACGCCAGCGCGTAGACGCAGGCGGCGACGATCAGTTCGCCGCCCGCGATGGTCGTCATGGCGGGATCGCGCACCGCGAGGCCAAGCAGCGGTTCGATCAGCGGCTGCCCGAACAGGCACAGCAGCCCCACGAACCCGTCGATGCAAACGCCGATTGCGAGCGCGACGCGAACGGCTGGCGTGAAGCGATCGATGCTCCTGCTCGCGCGACCGCTCACGCCAGCGTGACGAGCGGTGCCCGGGCCTCCACCGTCGCGCCGGCCTCGACGTGCACGGTCGCGACCGTGCCGGTCTTGTGGGCGCGGATTTCGTTCATCATCTTCATCGCCTCGATCACCGCGACGACGTCGCCCTCGTTCACCGCCGCGCCGTTGGCGACCGGAATTTCCACCACCACGCCGTGCATCGGCGAGATCACGTCGTTGCCGGCTGCCGCGGTGGACTTGCGCGTCCCGCCGCCCTTCTTGGGGACGGGTCGCGCAGTTCCGGCGGTCGTGCCGATCGCACCACCGCGCGGCGCGGGCAAGTCCACGAAGCGGACGCGGAACAGCCGGTCGTTCACCTCGACCCGAATCGTGTCGTCTCGGCCCTGCGCCGCCGCTCCGTCGGCCGCGCTCGCGCCATCGGCCGCGCCGGCGGCGCTCGGATTGGTCGCCGCGCCGTTCGTCGCCGCTAGACCGTTGGTCGCCGCCGGACCGACGGTCGCCGCCGCGCCCAGCGACGCGGCGAACGGTTCGAGCGTCGCGGTGCCATACGAGGCGTCGCGCACCGGACCGAAGTCGCACAGCGCGCGCAGGAGCGCAAGCGTGGTCGGCACGCCCGCGATCACGTACTCGTCGATCGCGCGCGCCAAGCGCGCCAGCGCCTCGTCGCGGTCGCGCGCGGTGACGATCAGCTTGGCGATCATCGAATCGTAGTCGGGCGTGATCGTGAAGCCGGGGTAGGCCGCGGAGTCGATTCGCACGCCCAAGCCGCCCGGCTCGCGGTAGCGCTCGACCGTGCCCGGCGCGGGGCGGAAGTTCTGGGCCGGGTCCTCGGCGTTGACGCGCACTTCGATCGAATGGCCGTGGAACGCGATGTCGTCCTGCGCGAAAGACAGCGGCCGCCCGGCGGCGACCAGGATCTGCTCGCGCACCAGGTCGATGCCCGAGATCTGCTCGGAGACGGTGTGCTCGACCTGGATGCGCGTGTTCATCTCGAGGAAGTAGAACTCGTCACCCGCCACCAGGCACTCGATCGTGCCGACCGAGTCGTAGGCGATCGCCTGCGCGGCCTTCACGCCGGCCGCGCGCAAACCGTCGCGCACGCGGGCCGAGATGCGCGCCGGCGCCTCTTCCCAGAGCTTCTGGTGGCGGCGCTGCAGCGAGCAGTCGCGCTCGCCGACGTGCAGCACGGTGCCGTGCTTGTCGGCCAGGATCTGCAGCTCGACGTGCTTGGGGTTCTCGAGATAGCGCTCGGCGTAGATCGTGCCGTTGCCGAAGTACGCGGTCGCTTCGCGACCGGCCGTGGTGAACGCCGACTCCAGCTCGTCGGCCGTACGGGCAATTTTCAAGCCCTTGCCGCCGCCCCCGCCCGATGCTTTGAGGGCAAGCGGAAAGCCGTAGCGTTGCGCCGCGGCATGGGCGCCGGCGACGTCGGCGATCGGCTCGGTGCCGCCCGGCACGACCGGCACGCCGGCCGCGACCATCGCTTGGCGCGAGCGGATCTTGTCGCCCATCGCGTCGATCGCGTCGGGGTGCGGGCCGATCCAGGCGATGCCGGCCTCGATCACCCGCCGCGCGAAGTTCGCGTTCTCGGCGAAGAAGCCGTAGCCGGGATGGACGGCGTCGGCACCCGCGCGCCGCGCGACGTCGAGCAGCTTGTCGGCGTTGAGGTACGACTGCGCCGGTGCGGCCGGGCCCAGGTGATAGGCCTCGTCGGCGTAGCGCACGTGCAGCGCGTCGCGGTCGGCGTCGGAATAGACGGCGATGGTCGCGCAGCCCAGCTCCTTGGCACTGCGCATGACCCGCAGCGCGATCTCGCCCCGGTTGGCGATCAGGATCTTGCGAAACGGCGCGTCAGCCATCGAGCCGCCCGGCGGCGTTCCACAGCGACGCGCCACGCGCCGCGGCGCGCGCTTCCGGCGCGCCGGTAAGCCCGTTCAGCCGCGCGGCGATCCGCCAGCGCGGTCGCTCGGCCGGCGCCGCCGGAGCTTCGTCGCGCGCCACGACGGCGTAGGCGGCAGCGATCGCGGCCAGCTCTTCGGCGCTCGGGACGCGCAGCGGGCTCGCAGCGCTGGAAACGCGCATCAAACCTTCGCTGCGTCGGGATACATGCCCATCGCATGGTAGCCCGCGTCGACGAAGTGCACGTCGGCGGTGACCTGCGCCGACAGGTCCGACGCCAAGTAGACGGCGACGTTGCCGACGTCTTCGGCGCTGATGCCGCGCTTGAGCGGCGAGGCCGCCGCGACCTTGAGCGGCATCTGCGAGAAGCCGGCGACTTGGCGCGACGAGGCGGTCTTGATCGGGCCGGCCGAGATCGCGTTGACCCGGATACCGCGCGCGCCCAGGTCGAACGCCAGATAGCGGACGGTGGCCTCGAGCGCCGCCTTGGCGATGCCGGCGATGTTGTAGTTGGGCACGATCTGGGTGGCGCCCAAATAGGTCAGCGCCATCACCGAGCCGCCGTCGTTCAGGTTGTCTTTCAAATGCCCGACCAGCGCGATCAGCGAGTAGGCGCTGATGTCCAGCGCCATCGCGAAGCCGTCGCGCGAGGTGTCGTAGACCTGCCCCGAGAGGTCCTCTTTCTTCACGAAGGCGATCGAGTGCACCAGCCCGTCGAGCCGCCCCACCCCGGCGGCCAGCGCTTGCAGCGAGGCGTCGCTGGTCACGTCGCACGCGAACACGGGCGCGTCGCCCAGTTCGGCGGCGTGCTGCCGGACCGCGTCCTCGACCCGGTCCCCCTGGTAGGTCAGCACCAGCTTCGCTCCGTGCGCGTGCAGTTGCCGCGCGATGCCGCTGGCGATCGACCACCGGTTCGCGACCCCGGTGACGAGGATGGTCTTACCGTCGAGAAGGCCCACGAGATCGGAGAATGGGTCGCGCGGGCTCGGCAACCCTCTTGAGACGGTCGCTCTCAGGCGCTGGTGTCGACCGATGCCCCGAGGGTTCCCTGCGAGAGGTCGCCGTTCGCGTTGGCGTCGCTCTGCTGGAGCAGGCTCGTCAGGCTCGGCACGCTAGGTGCGGTGATCGCGGGCGGGGCGGCGGTCTGCGCCTGCTGCTGCGCGGCGAGTTGCTGCTGCTGGAGCGCGGCCGCTTGGGCGAGTACGCTCGCGAGGCTGGACTGCGCGTCAGCCGACGAGCCGAACGAGACTTGGAGCAGCTCGGCGGTGTCCTGCTGGACCAGATCGTCGTACGCGCTCCGGTACGATGACTGAGCCGGCGCGGCGGAGGTAGACGAGGTGCTCGCCGGTGGGCTCGCCGATCCCGCAGCCGTCCCGGAAGGAGGCGAGGACACAGCGGTCGCGGCCGAGGTCGCCGGGTAGGCGTAGAAGCCCGGGTCTGGCAGTGGCGAGCTGCCGGTCGCGCTGACGGTCATGGTGCTCTCCTGTCCTCCGGTCATCGGCGCGACCGGTCCCGTTCCGCACGGGTTCTTATCGGCTCTTCATCTCACCGATGGCTCGCTTGCACACGGGACACTCGGTGCTCCGGCCTGCCGAGTAAGGGAGACGGAGACGCGCTCCCGCGCCGCGTACGAGCCAGCCATGCGTTTCGCGTTCCTCTCGCTCGCCGCGCTCGCGCTCGGCCTGTCCGCATCGCTGCCGGCGGCCTCGGCGGCTCCCGCCGGCCCGACCGCCGCCGACCTCGCCGTGCCGCGCTACGCCCACATCGTGGTGATCATGGGCGAGAACAAGGACTGGCGCCGGATCGACGGCACCGTCGACGCGCCGAATCTGAGCCGGCTGGCGCGCGAGTACGGCGACGCGACGCGGTTCTACGGCGAGGTCCACCCCAGCGAGGCCAACTACGTCGCGCTGATCGGCGGCTCGACGTTCGGCATCCACGACGACGACGCGTACTACTGCCGCCCCGGCTCGACCGACGCATCGTGCCGCAACGCGCGGCGGCCGGGCTACGCGCCGCACACCGTCGACGGCCCGCACCTGGGCACGCAGCTCGAAGCCGCCGGGCTGACCTGGAAGAACTACCAGCAGAGCCTGCCCGAGCCGGGCTCGCTGGCGGTGTACGGCTCGAACGCCGCCGAGGACGGAGCCGGCGCGCCGCCCTACTACGCCTCCAAGCACTCGGGGTTCATCAACTTCGCCGGCGTGCAGCACGACCCGCGGCGCGCGGAGCACCTGGTCGGCTTCGACGCGCTGCGCCGAGACGTGGCCGCCGGGACGCTGCCCAACTTCTCGTTCGTCATCCCGAACCTGTGCGACGACATGCACGGCATGAGCGATCCCGGCATCCCGGCCGACTGCCACTACGACCCGGTCGAGCCGCTGATCCGGCGCGGCGACGCCGCAGCCGGCCGGCTGGTCGACGCGATCGTCGCCACCCCGATGTGGCGCTCGGCCGAGAACGACGCGATCGTCCTGACCTTCGACGAAGACGACGGCACCGGCCGCGAGGGCTGCTGCGGCGTGACGCCCGCCGCGCCCTCGAACTTCGGCGGCGGCCACATCGCGACGGTCGTGGTGACCAACCACGGGCCGCGCGGCGCCGTCGATCCGACGCCCTACAACCACTACTCGCTGCTGCGCACGATCGAGGACGCCTTCGGCATCCACGACTACCTGCGCATCGCGGGCGCCGCCGACCAGGGCGTGCGCCCGATGCTGCCGCTGTTCCGCGCCGTCGGCCGCTAGACGTGCGCCGCTAGGGGTGCGCCGCTCTAGCTGTAGACCGGCGCGCGGTAGACGATCTTGGCGAGCGCCTCGAGCTGCTGGTGGTAGGCCGCCGCGTCCTCGTAGCTGGGGTGCTGCGAGAGCACGAAGGCCGGGTAGCCCGAGAAGCGCGGGTAGCTCTCGATGACGTCGCCGGCGAACATCCACTGGATGACGTAGCGGGTCTGCGGCAGGGCGCGGATCTCGTCCAGCCCCTCGATCCGCTCGATCGTGCCGCACTCGCCGACCGGGACGACCCAGCAGGCCGAGGTCGCGACGTAGTGCGGCTCCGCGGGCAGGTTGGCGACGTCGGCGCTGCCGTGGAGCAGGTTTTCGGCGACCAGCCGCACCAGCCGCCGCCCGCAGGCCTCGCGGGTCATGTAGTGGCTGACGCCCGCGCCGCCCAGCCGCGCGCCGATCTCGAGGATGTACGGCACGCCGTCGCGGATGCGCAGCTCGGTGTGGGCCGGCCCGTCGGTGATCCCCAGCGCCAGCATCCCGCGCGCGATCTGCTCGGCGCACGCCGCCTGGACCTCGGGCGGTTCTTGGCCGGGCATGATGTAGAACCGCTCCTCGAAGTACGGTCCGGCCGGGTTGCCCTTGAGGCCCATGCCCAGCACGTAGACCTCGCCGTTCTGCGCGTACGACTCCGCCGCCCACTCGGGGCCCTCGATGAACTCCTCGACGATCACCGCCGCGCGGTGCTCCTCCTCGTGCGGGGTGACGGGGTCGATCCGCTCGCGGTTGATGGTGACCACCGCGTCGACCGCGGCGCGCAGCGCGGCCTCGTCGTCGGCGCGGATGACGCCCTGGCTGCAGAAGCCGGTCGTCGGCTTGACGACCAGCGGAAAGCGCAGCCCGTTCGCCAGCGCCGCGACCGCCTCGGCGCTGCTCTCGACCCGGGCGAAGTTGGGGACGTTCATCCCGGCCGCGCGGAAGGCCGCCCGCATCACGCTCTTGTCGCGGGCCTTGAGGATCGTCTCCTCGCTGGCGAAGCGCAGGCCGAGCCGCTTGGCGATCCGGGCCGAGAACGGCAGGGCCAGCTCGTACACCGGGAAGACCGCGTCCCAGGGGTTCTGGGCGTGCAGGCGCTCGAGGTGCTCCAAGGACCGCTCGGTGTCGTCGAAGATGTCCAGCGGAAACGCGTCCACGACGCCGGCGACTCCCTCCGGCCAGGTCATGCTCGGCGGGTGCACGACGGTGATGCGCGCGTTCATCGCCGCGAGCTCCTCGAACACGAACGGCACCTTGGGATTGGGGTTGACGATCAGAACGAACGGCGAGCTCTTCACGCTGAAACCGTGCGCGCCGACCGGGCTCGGTTCCTCTCGCCGCGGCCGCCCGCGTTAGGCAAAATGAATCGCGTCTTAGTTATCTGACACTAACGGCGCTCGCGCAGCGCGCGATCGGTGTAGACGGCGTTGCGGCCGTATGCCGGCGGCTTCGCGTCACGGCGCAGCGCGACCGCCGCCACGAGCGCGAACGCCGTGAGCGGCACGCCGAACGCGACCGCCGCGCCGGGCCAGAACCCGAGCCGGTCGACCAGCGCGTAGCCGGCGTGGACGAAGGCCCACTTGCCCAGGGCGGCGGCGCTCAGCGTGCCGAGCGCGCCGAGCAGCCAGCGCCGCCGGCGCAGCGCGGCGTACGCGTTCGCAGTCCAGTCGCCACCTCTACGCGCGCGCCGCCGCGGTGGACCGGCGAGCCATGAGGTCAAGAGCGCGCATGCGATCACCGCGGCGCAGCCCGCTGCCAGTCCCACCGGCCACGCGCCCCAGCGCGCCGCGGCGCGCTCGAGCGCGGGCTGCAGAAGCCAGTGCGCGCTCAGCGCCGCACCGGCGCCGAAGGCACCGTCCCGCAGCGTTCGCCACATGCGACGCGAGCGAGTGGCCCGGCTCGCTCGGCTTCTGCTCATGATTGCCTGCAATTCGCTGATGCCCGGAGCGGCCCGCCGCGGGCAGGTGACGGCTTCATGGCAGCTCGGCGCGCGAACCGGGATCGGCTAGCGGGTCAGCAATCCTTCGTGCAGCCGCAATTGCACGTATTGGTGCACGGCGCGGAGACGCTGCAGGCGGACGTCGTCCAGTCCGCTTCCTTGGACGCGGTAGCAGCTTCTTCGCGCAGGTCGAGATCGTCGAAACGTGATTCGGTCGGCATGGTCACTCCTCGCTGACGAACGGGTTGCGCACTCTACGTCGGTGTGGAGCGACCGACCTCCAGCCGCCGCGCGACCGGCGTCACAGCGGAATGTTCCCGTGCTTGCGGCGCGGCCGCTCGACCCGCTTGTTGGCCAGCGCGTCGAGCGCGCGCGACACCGCGCGGCGGGTCTCGCTGGCTTCGATCACGTCGTCGACGTAGCCGCGCTGGGCGGCGATGAACGGGTTGGCGAAGTGCTCCGTGTACTCCGCGGTGAGTTCCGCCGCTTTCGCGTCGGGATCGGCGGCGTCGGCGATCTCGCGCCGGTTGAGGATCTTCACCGCGCCGGCGCTGCCCATCACCGCGATCTCCGCGGTCGGCCAGGCGAAGTTGAAGTCGGCCCGGATGTGCTTGGACGACATGACGTCGTAGGCGCCGCCGTAGGCCTTGCGCGTGATGACGGTGATCTTGGGGACCGTCGCTTCGGCGAAGGCGTAGAGCAGCTTCGCGCCGTGCTTGATGATGCCGCCCCACTCCTGGCTCGTGCCGGGCAGAAAACCCGGCACGTCGACGAAGGTCAGCACCGGCACGTTGAAGGCGTCGCAGAAGCGCACGAAGCGCGCGGCCTTGATCGAGGCGTCGATGTCGAGCACGCCGGCCAGCACCTTGGGCTGGTTCGCCACCACGCCGACGCTGCGACCGCCGACCCGGCCGAAGCCGATCACGATGTTGGGCGCCCAGAGCGGCTGGATCTCGAAGAAGTCGCCGTCGTCGAGGGTCGCGACGATCGCATCGACGATGTCGTAGGGTTTGTTGGGCGAGTCGGGGATCAGGTCGTCGAGCTCGCTGGCGACGCGCAGCGGGTCGTCGTCGCTCGGTACGAGCGGCGGGTCGTCCAAGTTGTTCGAGGGGATGAACGAGAGCAGCCGGCGGCAGTGCTCGTTCATCTCGTCCTCGTCGGCGGCGGTGAGGTGCGCGACGCCGCTCTTGCTGGCGTGGGTGATCGCGCCGCCTAGCTCCTCGAAGCCGACGTCCTCGCCGGTGACCGACTTGATGATCTCGGGTCCGGTGATGAACATCTGCGAGATGCCCTCGACCATCACCGTGAAGTCGGTGATCGCGGGCGAGTACACCGCGCCGCCCGCGCACGGCCCGGCGACCAGGCTGATCTGCGGCACGACGCCCGAGGCCTGCACGTTGCGCCAGAAGATCTCGGCGTAGCCGCCCAGGCTCACCACGCCTTCCTGGATGCGCGCTCCGCCCGAGTCGTTGATGCCGATCATCGGCGAGCCGGTCTTGACCGCCAGGTCCATCACCTTGCAGATCTTCTCGGCGAACACTTCACCCAGCGACCCGCCCAGCACGGTGAAGTCCTGCGAGAAGAGGAAGACCTGGCGGCCGTCGATGGTCGCGTGGCCGGTCACCACGCCGTCGCCCAGAAACTGCCGCTCGTCCAGGCCGAACGCGGTGGTGCGGTGGACCGCGAAGCGGTCCAGTTCGACGAACGAGCCGGGGTCGAGCAGCCGCTCGACGCGCTCGCGCGCAGTGCGCTTGCCGCGCGCGTGCTGCTTGTCGTTCGCGGCCTCGCCCGCCGGAGCGAGCGACTCGGCGCGCATCGCGGCCAGGCGCGCGGCGGCGTGTTCGTGCGGGCTTTGCGTGGTGGACACGGGACGACGCTTCGGGGCGCCGCCCGCCGGTTACCGCTGCGCCGTGCCGGGGGTGGTGACGCCGTTGACGACGACGTAGCTCGCGACGATCGTCTCGCCCGCGTCGCGGTCGCGCACGAAGCGGCCGTGGACCAGCACGGTGTCGCCCGGGTTGGCGCCGACCGGGCCCGCGATCGCGACCGGCGCCGTGCCGTCGGCGACCAGCGCGAAGCGCGCGGCCAGGGTGACGCCCGCGGCGGCCTTGGCGGCCGGGAGCGCGACGGCCACGCCGCACACGGTCACGTCGTACCGCCCGGCCAGCGGGATCGTGCGGTAGGCCAGAAACTGGTCGTTGGCGCAGGCGTCGGGCGACTGGGTCGCCAGCACTCCCGGTCCGGGCGAAGCCACCGGGCCGAGGGTCGGGGTCGGCGTAGCCGGCGGGCCGAGGTATGGTTCGCTGCGCCGGGCTGCGGCTGGGCCGATCGTCGCCGCGACGGCGGCGCCCAGCGCGATCAGAGCGAGCAGCGGGCGGGAAAACGTCTTCACGCCGGGCTTGTACCCGCCGCGGTTAGGGCGCCTGCGCCGCCCGGGGCTAGGCTGCTACCATATCCCCAGGGCTAGCTTGACGTCCTCGCTGGCCATGGTCTTGGGGTCCCAGGGCGGGTTGAACGTGATCTCGACGGCCGCGTTCTTCACGCCCTCGACGCTCTCGACTTTGCTCTGGACCGCCTGCTTGAACATCGGGCCGACCGGGCACATCGGCGAGGTCAGGGTCATCGTGACCGTGACGTCCTCGCCTTGCGAGCCCTCGCACACCACGTCGTAGATCAGCCCCAGGTCGAGGATGCCCATGTGGAGCTCGGGGTCTTCCACGTCTTTGAGCGCATCGCGCACCAGCTCGGTCGTCACCATACGCGCAGTATAACCCTAGACGGCCAGGTAGCGCTGCATCATCGCCTCGTCGGCGCGCAGCGCGTCGATCGTGCCCGCGCCGACCACTCGCCCGTTGGAGAGCACGTAGCCGCGGTCGGAGAGCGACATCGCGACGTGGGCGTTCTGCTCGACCAGCAGAATCGTGTTGCCCTCGGCGCGGATCTGGCGCACCACCTCCTCGACGTTGCGCGCGATCAGCGGGGCCAGGCCCTCCATCGGCTCGTCGAGCAGGATGATGTCCGGGTTGGCGATCAGCGCGCGCGCGATGGCCAGCATCTGCTGCTCGCCGCCCGAGAGCTTGGCCGGTTTGTCCTTGCGCTCGCCGAGCACCGCGAAGTAGTCGTAGATCCGCTTCTCGGTCCAGACGCCCTTGCGGCCGGCCAGCGAGGCCAGGCGCAGGTTCTCGCCCACGGTGAGGTTGGGGAAGATGCGCCGGTCCTCGGGCACGAACGCGATCCCCATCTGGGCCAGCGCGAAGGGGCTCTTGTTGGTTATTTCCTTGCCCTTGAAGCGGATCGTGCCGGTCTTGGCCTGGACCAGGCCCATGATCGTCTTGCAGGTCGTCGAGCGGCCCGAGCCGTTGCGGCCCAGCAGCGCCACGACCTCGCCCGCCTCGACCGCCAGCGACACGCTCTGCAGGACGTGCGACTTGTCGTAATACGCGTTGACCGAATCGAGCTCGAGCAGCGGCATCAGGCCAGTTCTCCCAGGTAGGCGCGTTGCACGGCCTCGTTGGCGCGAATCTCCTGCGGCGTGCCGGTGGCCAGCACCGAGCCGGTCTGGAACACCGTGATCGTGGTCGAGATCGCCATCACCACGTCGATGTCGTGCTCGACGAGCAGGATCGTGCGCCCGGGCGAGATGCGCTGGATCAGCTCGACCGTCTCGTGGGTCTCGGTCGGCGACATGCCCGCCAGCGGCTCGTCGAGCAGCAGCACCGGCGGGTCGCTGGCGATCACCAGCCCGATCTCGAGCCGGCGCTGGTCGCCGTGCGAGAGGTTCTCCGCCCGCGCGTCGCGCGCATCGGTCAGCCCGACGTCGGCCAGGATGCGGTCCGTCGTGTCGGCCAGGTTGCCCATTCGGCGCTCGGGCAGGAAGAAGTTGGCCTTCCCGTCGTGCACCGCTTGAACCGCCAGGCGGACGTTCTCGTACACCGTCAGCTTGCCGAAGATGTTGGTGATCTGGAACGAGCGCGCGATGCCCAGGCGGGCGCGCTGGTAGGCCAGCAGCGGCGTGATGTCGCGGTCGCGGAAGAAGATCCGCCCTGCGCTGGGCGGCAGCAGCCCCGAGAGCAGGTTGAAGAACGTCGTCTTGCCCGCGCCGTTGGGCCCGATGATGGTGCGCACCCCGCCCTCGGGAATCTCGAGCGACACGTCGTTGGTCGCGGTGAAGCCCGAGAAGCGCCGGGTCAGGCGCTCGGTGCGAAAGATCGTGGCCATTAGCGACGTCCTCGGAACGATTCGGCCGCCACTATACCGTCGTCTCCGGGAGCTCTTCGGAGATCTCGGTCTGGACCCGGGTCCGGCGCGAGAAGATGCGCCGCAGCGCGGTCGCGAAGCCGTAGTGGCGCACGTCGTCGATCAGGCCCATGATGCCGCGCGGCCCGAGCAGCACGAACAGCGCGAACACCGCGCCGATCCAGGCCGGCCAGTACTTGGTGAACTGCGAGACGTTGTTCTGCAGCTCCCAGTAGACGATCGCGCCGACGACCGGCCCCATGAAGGTCTGGATGCCGCCCAGCATCGACATCATCACCACGTTGCCGCTGTAGCCCACCGAGCCCGCGTCGGGGTTGATCGCCTGCTGGAAGAAGGTCCACAGCCAGCCCGCGACCGCCGGGAACGCAGCCGACAGCACGAATGCGTTGACCCGGTACTTGTCGACGTCGTAGCCCAGGAAGCGCGCCCGCTGCTTGTTCTCGCGAATCGCGTGCAGCACGCTGCCGAAGGGCGAGCGGACGATCCAGTACAGCACCGCCAGCGCGATGAAGACGAGCACCGCCGCGAAGACGTAGAAGTGGTGCGAGTCGCGCAGCCAGTCGGCGCCCAGCGGCCCGAGCTCCGGCCGGGAGATGCCCTGGATGCCGTCCTCGCCGCCGGTGAGCTGGCCCCAGTTGGTGGTCGTGAAGTAGATGACTTGGGCGAACGCCAGGGTGATCATCGAGAAGTAGATTCCGCTCGAGCGCGGGACGATCAAGCGGGCCAGCAGCCAGGCCCACAGCAGCGCGATCGCCAGCGACAGCGCCAGCGCGACGAGCATGTTGCCGGCCGGGCCGTGGGTGATCGTGCGCCCGAACAGCTCGGCGCTGAAGCCCTTGCTGTACAGCGCCGTCGCGTACGCGCCCAGCGCGAAGAACATGGCGTGCCCGAACGACAGCTCGCCGACGTGGCCGAACAACAGGTTGAAGCCGCTGGCGAACAGGCCGAAGATCAGCATCGTGGTCGCGATGTCGACGAAGCCGCCCTTGCCCACGAACGGGTTCGCACCGGCCACGAACGGCAGCAGCGCGAACAGCACGGCGGTCCACAGCAGCGGGTGGACCAGCGGGTTGCGGCGCGTCACTCGAACAGCCCCTCGACGCCGAACAGACCGCGCGGGCGGATCAGCAGGATGATGCCCATGATGAGGAAGCCGCTCAGTTCCACTGCGGGCGGCCAGAAGAGCGACATCAGGCTGGAGATGATCCCGATCAGCAGCCCGCCCACGATCGCGCCCCAGAACGAGCCGATCCCGCCCACGATCACGATCACGAAGGTCAGCACGATCCACTGGTCGGCCAGGTTGGGCTGCACGGCGTAGATCGGCGCGGCGAGCGCGCCGGCCAGACCCGCCATGAGCGAGCCGATGCCGAATACCAGGGTGAACATCAGCGGCATGTCGATGCCCAGGATCTTGACCATCTCGGCGTCGCGCGTGCCGGCCCGGATGATCACCCCGATGTTGGTCTTGTTGAGCAGCAGCCAGACCGCCGCCAGGATGACGACGGTCAGCAGCACGAGCAAGACGTCCTTGTAGAACGGCAACTGGTACGACCCGATCGTGATCGACTGCGGGATGTAGGCCGGCTGCTCGACCCGGACCGCGTCGTCGCCCCAGATCTTGCGCACGACCTGGCCGAAGATCAGCGCCGTGCCGAAAGTGAGGAGGAGCGTGTACTCCGGGATACGCTTGTACAGCGGCCGGATGAGAGCCGATTCGAACGCCATGCCCAGCAGCCCGACCAGGACCGCGGCGATCAGGATCGCCGGCCAGAAGCCGACCAGCGGGCCGAAGGCATATGTCAGATAGGCGCCCAGCATGAAGAAGGCGCCGTGGGAGAAGTTGATGACGCCCATCAGCCCCAGGATGATGTTCAGCCCCAGCGCGACCAGGATGTAGAGCATCCCCAGGGTCAGCCCGTTGACGAACTGGTCGAGGAACTGCGCCGCCGAAGGCAGCGCGAACGCGAGGAAATGGATTGCACCATCCTCCGGCTTGAGTGGAAGACGGTCCGTTCTACCAAGGAGGCTACGCTTCCATGCCTGCTTTGGTCAAAAGATGGTACATGAAGGAGGGAGCCGGTCTGAAACTGTTTCAGGGGCTCTAAGGTTTAAACGGGACTACGGTCGTACAGGGTATCGCACCACTCGGCGAGCGTGGTTTTGCAGGAGCGGCTGGGCCGCTCGGGGAGTTTCGCAAGGCAATGTCAATGTGGGAACCGTTCACCGAACGCGCGCGGCGCAGCATCGTGCTCGCTCAGGAAGAGGCGCAGCGGCTCGGGAACAACTACATCGGGACCGAGCACATCCTGCTCGGAATCATCTCGGAGGGGGAGAGCCTCGCGGCCAAAGTCCTCGAGACGCTCGGCGTCAACCTGGCCAAGGTGCGCCAGGAGGTCGAGGCGATCGTCGGCCGGGGCGGCCAGACCGTCCAGCAGGAGATGGTCTTCACGCCGCGCGCCAAGCGCGTCATCGAGCTGGCGTTCGAAGAAGCCCGCCAGCTCAACCACAACTACATCGGGACGGAGCACCTGCTGCTCGGCCTCATCCGCGAGGGTGAAGGCGTGGCGGCGCGCGTCCTGACCAACCTGGGGGTCGATCCGGCCAAGGTCCGGGTCCAGACCACCTCGCTGCTCGGGGCCGAGGGCCAGCCGCCCGCGCCCAAGGGCAAGTCCAAGACCCCGACCCTCGACGCCTACGGGCGCGACCTGACCACCCTGGCGCGCGAGAACAAGCTCGACCCGGTGATCGGCCGAGCGACCGAGATCGAGCGGGTCATCCAGATCCTCAGCCGGCGGACCAAGAACAACCCGGCCCTGATCGGCGAGCCCGGCGTCGGCAAGACCGCCATCGCCGAGGGTCTGGCCCAGCGCGTCATCAAGAGCGAGGTCCCCGAGCCCCTGCGCGACAAGCGCGTGATCACGCTCGACCTGGCCGGCCTGGTCGCGGGCACCAAGTACCGCGGCGAGTTCGAGGAGCGCATGAAGCGCGTCATGGACGAGATCCGCGGCGCCGCCGGCGAGATCATCCTGTTCATCGACGAGCTGCACACGCTGGTCGGGGCGGGCGCCGCCGAGGGCGCGATCGACGCCTCGAACATCATCAAGCCGGCTCTGGCGCGCGGCGAGCTGCAATGCATCGGCGCGACCACCCTCAACGAGTTCCGCAAGCACATCGAGAAGGACTCGGCGCTGGAGCGCCGCTTCCAGCCGGTCATGGTCGGCGAGCCCTCGGTCGAGGAGACGATCGAGATCCTCAAGGGTCTGCGCGACCGCTACGAGGCGCACCACAAGGTCACCATCACCGACGAGGCGCTGGTCGCCGCGGCCAAGCTGGGCGACCGCTACATCTCCGACCGCTTCCTGCCCGACAAGGCCGTCGACCTGATCGACGAGGCCGCCTCGCGCGTCCGCCTCCAGGCGACGCTCGCGCCGCCCGAGATCCGCGAGATCGAGAACGAGATCCGCAAGGTCAAGCAAGAGAAAGAGTCGGTCGTCAAGTCGCAGGAGTTCGAGAAGGCGGCCGCCATCCGCGACCGCGAGGAGAAGCTGCGCCTGGAGAAGCAGCGCCTCGACGCCGAGTGGCAGGAGAAGAAGACCCAGAACCAGTCCGAGAAGACGATCAAGGTCACCGAGGAGGACGTCGCCCACATCGTCGCCTCGTGGACCAAGATCCCGGTCTCGAAGCTGGCCCAGGCCGAGACCACCCGCCTGCTCGGCATGGAGGACCAGCTCCACAAGCGCGTCATCGGCCAGAACCAGGCCGTCTCGACCGTCACCCGGGCCATCCGGCGCTCGCGCGCCGGGCTCAAGAACCCCAAGCGCCCGATCGGCTCGTTCATCTTCCTGGGGCCCACCGGCGTCGGCAAGACCGAGGTCGCGCGCTCGCTGGCGGAGTGGATGTTCGACGACGCCGAGTCGATGATCCGCATCGACATGTCGGAGTACATGGAGAAGTACGCCGTCTCGCGGCTGGTCGGCGCACCGCCCGGCTACGTCGGCTACGAAGAGGGCGGCCAGCTCACCGAGGCGGTCCGCCGCCGGCCCTACTCCGTGGTGCTGCTCGACGAGATCGAGAAGGCCCATCCGGACGTCTTCAACCTGCTCCTGCAGGTGCTCGACGACGGCCGCCTGACCGACTCTCAGGGCCGGGTGGTCGACTTCAAGAACACGGTCATCATCATGACCTCCAACGTCGGCGCGACCGGCATGCAGACCACGACCGACATCGGCTTCCGCTCGTCCAAAGACGCCGGCACGACCGACACTCAGGCCTACGAGCGCATGAAGAGCAAGGTCCTGGACGAGGTCAAGCACGCGTTCCGGCCCGAGTTTCTCAACCGCGTCGACGAGATCGTGGTCTTCCACCAGCTCAGCCGCGACGAGATCGGCCAGATCGTCGGGCTGGAGCTCGAGAAGGTCATCCGCGAGGTCAAGGCTCAGGACATGTTCCTCGAGGTCACCGAAGACGCCAAGGCGCTGCTGGCCAAGAAGGGCTGGGACCCGCAGTTCGGTGCTCGGCCGCTGCGCCGCGCGATCCAGCGCGAGGTCGAGGACGAGCTGGCCGAGGAGATGCTCAAGGGCAACTTCGGCTCGGGCGACCGCATCCTGGCCGAAGTCGACCCGGACAACGCGGAGAAGCTGCGCTTCTCCAAGATCCCGCGGATCGAGCCGCCTTCACCGGCCCAGCCGGAGGTTCAACCGGTCTAGGGGGTTCGGCGATGCCGAACCCGTCGCGTCCTCGCTTCGCTGCGGTCCGATCGTCACCAACCCGTCGGGAAACCGACGGGTTAGTGACGAATGGTAGGTAGGTTGACCCCATTCGCCCTGTGGCGGTCGCGTCTCCCGGCGCAGATCGGAACCTGGTTCGCTCGTGACCTGACGCGCACCGCACTCGACCTCGTCGACGGCGGGCGCGTCGCGTTGCGTTCGGTCGAACCTGCCCGCATCGAGTCGACGGTGAAGGAGCGCGCCCCGGTCCAGACCACCGTCGAGTGGGCTACCGGCACCGGCCCGCAGGCGCTGCGCTCCGTCTGCACCTGCGGTGCCAGCGGAGTGTGCCAGCACGTCGTGGCGACGCTCGAGACGGTACGTACCGCCGAGGACGCGCCGCTGCCGGCGGCGGCCTCGGACGTCGTCGAGCTGGACCTGTCGTGGATTCCCGACGGCGAGCTGGACGGCTCCCGCGCCCGGGCCCGCGCGGTCTGGCCCGTCCTCTCGGTCGGCGCGGCCGGCGCGGTCGCGGCGACGCTCTACCTCGACACCCCCCGGCTGCGCGGCGTGATCCGCGACGCCGAAGCCATCCTGGGGATGATGGACCAGACCCCGGCCGACGACTGGGACGACGTCGACCGGCAACTGCTGCGCGACGACGCGGTCCAGGAGGCGTTCGGCACCCGCTCCTCGCCCAAGGCGCTGGCTCGCGCGCTGTTCCGGCTCACCCGCCACCCGCGTTTGCGCTTCGACGACGCGCCGGGCGAGAACCGCCACCCCTCCGAGCTGGCCCCGTTCGCGGTCGAGCCGCGCGGGGTGCGCCTGCGCGCCAGCCGTGCAGGCAGCGGCTTCGTGCCCGTGCTCGAGACGCCCGAGGGCAGCCGGGTCTCGCCGGGCGAGGCGGTCGTGATCGACGGCCCGCCGGCCTGGCTCGTGGCCGACCGGACCGCCTACCTGCTCGACGGCGGGTTCGATCCGCGCCGCGTGATCGCGGCCGCCAAGGCCGCCAAGGACGAGCCGGCCCAAGCCGTGCCGACGGTGCGCGCGATCGCCCGGGTCGCGCCCTTCCTGACTGCCGAGGACCGCGCCGCGCTGGGCGTGGTCGATGCCGAACGCCCGTCGCTGGTGGTGCGGGCCGGCTGGCGCGACGGCGCGCTGTTCGCCCGGCTGCAATTCGTCGACGCGGCGACCGGCGCGCAAGCCGCGTTCAGCCCGCACGGCGCGGTGACCGCCAGCGGCGGGCGCTTCGTGCGCTTCCCGCCCGAGGTCGCGCGCGGCTTCTCGCAGCGCTTCCTGGAGGCGGGCTTCGTTCCGCGCGGCGCGGACGGCTTCGCCCTGCACGACGCCGATCGCGCGGCCGAGGTCGTGCGCGAGCTGTGGCCGTCGTGGGAGGACGTCGAGGTCCGCCTCGACGACTCGCTCGCCGCGCTGGCCGGCGACAGCAAGGTCGACGTCAACGTCACCGCCACCGAAGCCGAGGGCGGCGACTGGTTCGACCTCGACGTGACGGTGTTCGTCGGCGGCGGCGAGCCGCTGACCCGCGACGAGCTGCGCGCGCTGCTCGGCGCCAAGGGCCGCTACGCCGAGGTGCGCGGCAAGCTGGTCGACGTCGGCGACCTGCGCTCGCGCCAGAACCTGCTCTCCGAGCTCACCGACCGCCGCCGCACGGGCCTGGCCTCGCTGGTCGCGATGCGCGACGAGCTGCACGAAGCCTTCGGCGAGGTCGCGCTCCCCGAGGAAGTCGAGCGCATCCGCGAGCGCCTGCGCAACTTCGAAGGCATCGAAGAAGTGTCGCAGCCCGACGCGCTCGTGCTGCCGCTGCGCGACTACCAGCGCCGCGGGCTGGACTTCCTGTCGTACCTGTCCTCGTTCCGCTTCGGCGGAATTTTAGCGGACGACATGGGCACTGGGAAAACTTCGCAGCTCATCGCGCACGTCGCCAAGCGCAAGCAGGACGAGGGGCACTCGCCGGTGCTGGTGATCGCGCCGACCTCGGTGACGCACACGTGGGAGAACGAGATTCGCAAGTTCGCCCCCACGCTGAGCACGCTGCGGCTGCAATCGGGCAGCGACCGGGTGGCGAAGTACGACATCCTGCACGACTACGACGTGGTCATCACCTCGTACGCGCTGGCGCGCCTGGACGCGCAGCACCTGGAGCGCTTCCGCTTCCGCACGCTGGTGCTCGACGAGGCGCAGAACGCCAAGAACCCCTCCTCGCAGATCGCCAAGGTCGTGCGCGGCTTGCAGGCCGACCACCGGCTCGCGATGACCGGGACGCCGGTCGAGAACTCGCTGCGCGACCTGTGGGCGATCTTTGGTTTCGTCGAGCCCGGTCTGCTCGGTTCCGAGGCTTCGTTCCGGCGCCGCTTCGAGCTGCCGATCGGCGACGGCGACGAGCGCGCGGCGACCAACTTGCGCTCGCGGCTGGAGCCCTTCGTCCTGCGCCGCACCAAGGAAGACGTCGCCAAGGAGCTGCCCGAGCGCACCGAGGCCGTGATCGAGTGCGAGCTGTCGCCGCTGCAGCGCCGGCTCTACCGCGGCATCGCCGAGGCCGCTCGGCGAGACGTGCTGGCCAAGCTCGACGACGAGGGAACCGAGAGCGCGACCGTTCACGTGCTGGCCGCGCTGACCCGCTTGCGCCAGGTCTGCGCCCACCCGGGACTGCTCGTGCCCGAGTACCTCGACGAGCCCGACGCCAGCGGCAAGTTCGACGCCTTCCTCGAGACGGTCGACGAGGTGCTCGACGGCGGCCACAAGGTGCTCGTGTTCAGCGCGTTCTCCTCGATGCTCAAAGTGATGCGGACCGCGCTCGACCGGCGCAACGTGAACTACGGCTACCTGGACGGCTCGACCAAGGACCGCGACCGCCAGCTCGAGGTCGAGCGCTTCATGGCCGACGACGGCCCGCCGGTGTTCCTGTGCTCGCTCAAGGCGGGCGGTGTGGGGCTCACCCTGACCGCGGCGGACTACGTGATCCTGTACGACCCGTGGTGGAACCCGGCCGTCGAGCGCCAGGCCATCGACCGCACCCACCGGATCGGCCAGACGCGGCCGGTCACCGCGTACCGGATGGTCACCGCCGGCTCGGTCGAGGAGAAGATCCGGGCCCTGGCCGAGCGCAAGAGCGCCCTCTCGAAGGCCGTCGTCAAGGCCGACAGCGCGGTGGCGAAGACGCTCACGCGCGACGACCTCGCGTTCTTGTTCGCCGACCCCGACTGACCGCGCGGCTCCGGCTTGGGCGCAAGCGGGAGCCTCGTCGGGCGTGCGACGCGTCACACTCGGCTCCTACTCCACGGGCGCGTGCAGTGCAGGCAAGCATAGGGACTTTAGTCCTAGGCGAGACTGCCGATCATTGAACTACGCGGCGTGCACGGATAGCACGCCGCGATCGAATCATCTCTCGACAAGGACGTGCTTTGATGAAACGGATCGCTCTGGCGATCGCGCTCGCGCTGCCGATGTGCGCGACCGCTGCCCCCGCGTTCGCCCAGCCGATGGCGAACCTCGCTCCCGCGGACCGCTACTTCGGCCGGCTCAAGATGAGCATTCTCGGGATCCGCAACCAGCTCAAGGATCTCTCGGAGCGGATCGACGCCAAGCCCGAGGACGCCGAGCACGTGTTCGACAAGGTGGTGCTGGTCGAGGACGCCTTGCACGACTGGCAGCGGCAGTTTCCGCGCGACCCCTGGATTCCCAAGTACAGCTACGCGCTCGCGCAGCTCTACGGCAAGGTGGCGACGGACGACGCGCGCGAGCGCCGCAACGACACGCTGGACTGGCTGATCGCGACCTATCCCGCCAGCGAGTACGCGCAGCTTCCGCGCGACTGAGCGCGGCCGGCTCGGGGGCGGGCTGGTCAGTCCAGCGCGCTCTCGTGCAGCCGCATGCCGCCGGTGCGCGCGCCGCGCAGTTCGACACCGCTCAGATCGCAGGAGTCGAACCGCGCGCCGGTCAGGTCGGCACCGGCGAGGTTGGCCCCCGAGAGGTCGACCGCGCTGAAGCGGACACCGGCGAGGTTGGCGTCGTGCAGGTCGGCGTGCGAGAGGTCCACCCCGGCCAGCGCGATGCCGTGCAGGTCTTGACCGTGCAGGTCGGCGTGCGAGAAATCGCACCCGGTGCAGTTCGCCAGCACGTCCCGCAGGCCGGTCCCGCGCAGTTTGAGCTTCGTCCCGTCGATACCGAAGTGGCGGTTCGGCGACGTCGCGATCCACGCAGCCGGCGCGCGCGCCTGGGGCGGCAACTCGATCGCCGGTGCGCTCGTCGCGACCAGCAGCACGGCGAGCGCACCTACGGTCGCGATGCCGAGCGCGGCGGCGGGCGAACGGCGTAAACCGGCGCGGTTCGCGTCCAGCAACCGCTCGATGCGCACGCTGATCTGCTTGCGGGTCAGCAGCGCGCCCGGGGCGACGAGGGTGTGGTCGGGCATGCGCATCTCGCGCGCCAGCCGCCAGAGCGAGTCGGCGTAGGCTTTCGCCGCGCCGGTCCGCGCGACGACCGCGTCGTCGGCGGCGATCTCCCGCTCGAGCGCGATCCGCCGCCCGACCAGCCACACCAGCGGGTTGAACCAGAAGATGCGCTCGATCGCGCGCTGGGCGAGGTTGGTCCAGTCGTCGTAGCGGCGCAAGTGCGCGTGCTCGTGCAGCACCAGCGGCTCGATCGCCGTCAAGCCGTCCGCGGTGGCGAGCTCGGTCGGAATCAGCACCACCGGGCGGCGGAAGCCGATCGCCACCGGGGTCTCGGTTTCGTACGAGAGGCGGACGTAGATCTCGCGCCCGGAACCGGCTTGGGTGAGCCACGGCAGCTCGTCGGCCAATGCCCCGTCGAGCGGGCTGGAGCGGCGCCGCAGCGCGCGCAGGCGGACCACGCTCGTCACGAGGTTCAGCAGCCCCGCCAGCGCCCCGAGCGCCCACCCGCCGGCGAGCGCCAGCGCAAGGATGCGCGGCACGCGCGGCGTCCAGCCCGTGCCCTGAGCCTGCGCGGTGTCCCCGGAGGCACCGTGTGCGGCCTGCGGTACTGGTGCCTCGGCTGCAGGGTCTCGGCCGTGCCAGGCGGGCACGGGCGCTTCGCTCGTGCGCGCGAGCGACGTGCCGATACCGGCCAGAGGCATGACGACCAGCGCGATCAGCACCGCGATCCACAGCGCGTGGCGGGTGGCAGCGGTCAGGCGGAGGGCTCGCGCCGCGGCGAGCGCGAGCAGCCCGAGGACCGCCCCGAGCACGATGCCGGCGCAGACCGCGCGCAGGGCGACCGCGACGACCGCCTCGAGCACGGCCTAGCTCTTGTCCTGCGCTTTGTCGATCAGCTCGCGCAGCCGTTCGAGCTCGCTCACGTCGACCGCTTCGGACTCGAGCAGGTTGAGCACCAGCTCGCGCGGCGAGCCGTCGAAGAAGCGCGACAGGACGTGGTTCACCACGCTGCGCTGGGCCTCGTCGCGGGCCACGATCGGCACGTAGATGAAGGCCCGCCCGAGCGCCTTGTGCCGGACGTAGCCTTTCTGCTCGAGGATGCGCAGCGTGGTCAGCACGGTGTTGTAGGCCAGCGGCGGGTCGCCGATCGCGTCGACGACCTCCGCCACCGACGAGTCGCCGCGGCTCCAGAGCACCTGCATGAGGCGGTACTCGGCCTCGGTCAGGGTCGGCGACTTCTTACGCGGCATGGAACGACGCTAGCACGGCCTCGCCCGACTGTCAACTAAAGTATTAAGTTAAGAGATTCCGGGCTACGCTCCATGAGCGTCAGCGTACCCGGCGAGCCGTCCAAACGAAACCGAGGATCCGTCCGCAGACGAGTCCCCGGCTTCGACGCCGAGACCTGGCGGAGCTAGACCTTCTGGACGGTGTAGCCTTCGCGCGGGCCGATCTTCTCCGCGGCGATGATCTTCTGGGCCGCGGTGCTGTCGGGGTTCGAGCACGCCTCGGCGGCGAATTCGCCGCCGACGCGCGAGCCGATCGTGAAGTACTCGTTCGCGCTGCGGCGCTTGCTCTTGGGCACGATCACGCCGGCGTAGGTGCCCTGCACGGCCTGGTGGTCGCACTTGCGGAAGTACGCGCCGCCGGCCTTGCCCGCGTCGTAGTGGAAGTCCTCGAACGCGGTGACGAGCTTTTCGGTATCGGTCGAGCCGACGTGTTCGATGCGGTCGATGATGTTCTTGGCCGACATGTAGCCGAGGTACTGGCGCCAGTCGACTTCGTCGGTGCCAGGCTTGAGCGCGGCGTAGATCTTGTCGGCGCTGCCGCCGGCCTCGGGTCCCCAGACGTAGCCCCAGACCGAACCGACGATGTCGTCGACCGGGAGCCCGACCGCGACGTCGTTGCCGCACAGGATGCCGCCGAAGAGCATCTTCTTGTTGAGCCCGAGCTGCACCGCGGCCTTGACCGCGTTCTGCGTGTTGGGGCCGTAGTTGCAGAACACCAGCACGTCGGCGTCGGTGTTGCGCGCCTTGGTGAGGTAGGACGAGTAGTCGGTCTGCGCCAGCGGGTGCAGGTCGTTGCCGATCTCGGCGCCGCCGTGGGCGAGCAGGATCTTCTTGAAGCGCTCGTGCGCGTCGGTTCCGAACGCGTAGTCCGCGGTCAGGAAGTACCAGCGCTTGCCGTGCTTGAGCAGTTCCGGCCCGACGGCGTTGGCGAGCATCGCGTTGGAGCAGGTCTGGCGGAACGTGACGCGGTGCGCCTTGGGGCCGGTGATGTTGGTGTCGTGCGTGCCGGCGGCCAGGAAGAACGTGTTGTTCTCCGAGGCGGTGGCGGACACGGCCAGACCGACCGCCGAGCTCAGGCAACCGGTCAGGACGTCGACCTTCTCCTGCGAGATGAGGCGCTTGGCCTCGGTCGTGCCGGTCGCCGCGGCGTTGGCGTCGTCACCCTTGATCAGCTCGTACTTGATCCGGTTGTTCTTGCGCATGGCCTGGGCGACGGCGACTTCCATGCCGTGGTGCTGCGAGTTCGACGCCGCGGCGTAGACCCCCGAGAACCCGTCGACGTGGCCGATCTTGATCGTGGCACCGCCGCCGGCCGCGATGACGTCCTTGGGCGGGAGCAGGGGCGCGGCACCGGCCGCGCGGGTTTCGAGCAGCGGGAAGCCGAGCGCGGCCGCGCCGGCGATCCCGAGCGCGCCACTGCGGCGGAGGAACTCTTTGCGACCGACTGCGTCCGGGCGATGATCGTCCATGGGGCTCCTTACCGAGTAAAGGGCTGGTTAGAAGAACATTTCTTCGCTTGCAACGCGCGCCCTCGCCGATTCGTGCGCCGGCGCACGGACCCGGCGAGGTCTTGACGAAAGGAGCGCTTCGTGGCTGAGGAACGAGCCGAACCCAAGGTCGTCCTGCTCGTGCGGCTGCTCAGCGCGATCGACGAGGGACGCTTCGCGTTCGAGGAGCTCAAGGAGCAGATCGGCGAGGAGAAACCGCCTAGCACACGGACGCTGCGGCGCTACTTGAGCGTGCTCTCCGACGCGGGCTTTCCGTGGTATTTCGACCGGGCCAGCGGGACGTACCGGTTCGCCGAGGGCTACAGCCTGCGCCGGCTCAACCTCTCGCACCGCGAGCTGCTGGGCCTGGTCACGCTCAAGCGGCTGGGCTCGTCGCTGGGCGGCACCTTCGCCAGCGCGATCGAGGAGACGACCCAGAAGCTGCTCCGCTCGAGCGACCGGCGCGCGGAGGCGGCGGTGGAGAGCACCTCGTTCGCGATCCGCTTCGAGTCCGTCGCGCTCGCGCCCGAGGTGGAGCAGGCCTTCGAGCAGCTCCAGACCGCCGAGCGCGAGCGGCGCCGGGTCCAGTTCGGCTACACCGACAAGAACGGCGCGCGCACCCAGCGCCGGGCCGACCCCTACGGCTTCATCGTCTCCAACGGGCGCATCTACCTGGTCGGCTACGACCACACCCGGACCGACATGCGGGTCTTCGCGGTCGACAACGTCTCGGAGATCGCGATCACGCCCCAGACCTTCGAGCGCCCGGCCGACTTCAACCTCGATGCGTACGGGGCGAACTCGGTCAGCGGGGTGCGCCACGCCGCCACCACGGCCGAGGTGACGGTGCGCTTCTCGCCGGTGGTGGCCAAGGCCGCGCAGGCCCAGCAGGTCGGCCGCGACCGGCGCGTCGCGCCGCTGCCGGACGGCGGGGTCGAGATCACCTACCGGGTGGCCGATCCGCTCGAGAT
>CAXTNU010000010.1:26391-31434 GCA_964245595.1 uncultured bacterium
GCTGGTCGCTGGGCTGGGGCGCGGAAGCCGAGGTGCTGGCGCCGGCCGAGGCGCGCGCCGCGGCGGCCGACATCGCGCGCAGCGTCGCGGCCCGCTACGGCTGAGCCGAAACGGCCCGCCGGGCGTCCGCGTCGAAGAGACCGTGCGACGTATGAAGACGCCGAGATCGTTGCTCGCCCTGGCCGCCGCGCTCGCGGCCCTCACGCTTTCCGCCGCCGGCGCGCGCGCCGCGATCCCGACCGGTCAGCCGGTCGACGGGATCAAGTGCGACGCCATGGAGGGCGCGGTGCTGCACATCCACCAGCACGTCAGCATTCTCGACCACGGCAAGCCGGTCGGCATTCCCGACGACCTGGGCCGGCCGCTGGTCGGTCAGTGCCTGTACTGGATCCACACCCACACGCCCGACGGCATCATCCACGTCGAGTCGCCCGGCTTCAAGACGTTCAACCTCGGCAACGTGTTCGACGTCTGGGGCGAACCGCTGTCGCGCAGCGGCGTCGCCGGCGCGAAGCCGAAGAAGAGCGAGCGCGTCGTGACCTGGGTCGACGGCCGCCAGTACGGCGGCGACCCGCGCAAGATCGAGCTGACGCAACATCTCGACGTCACGATCGAAGTCGGCCCGCCCTACACCAAGCCGCAACCGTTCACGCAATGGAACGGCAACTGATCTAGCCCACCATGGAGGCGCCACGCGTGGCGTCCCCTCCCAGTCACGCCGCGCAGCGGCGTGACCGACGCGACGCGGCCCCGAGACGGCATTGCCTCGGGGCCGCGGTCTGCACGAGAATCGATCTGCGCTCGTCCTCGCCGACTCACGTCAGCCATTACGGCGTCGTACTTCGCGTCGGTGTCGTCGCACGCGTCGGGCTTGCGCCTTCCGTCATCGAACTCGGCCGGCGAGCTTCTCGTATGCTCGCCCGTCGACCGCGGTCGACGTGGACGGATCATACTCCGGGCGCAGGCCCTCGCGCAAGAGCCCGGCGACAAATGTGCGGTGCGAGCGAGCGCGTGAAACGCAACAAAGCCGCACGGCGTGAACGCCGTACGGCTTTGGCACGAGATCGATCTGCGCGCGTCCCCGCCGGTTCGCACCGGCCGTTACGGCGTCGTACTTCTTTCGGCGCGCTCGCGGTGGGTGCGGCTTTCACCGCTCCGGTCGCTTCGCGCGTCGGCGAGCTTCTCGTCGCTCGCCCGCCGTCGTTGCCTTCGGCGTGAACCGATCCTACTGCGGCGCGCACGCCGTTGCAAGAGGCCGAGCGGGCCGGCGGGGGCTTGTCCACAAGAAACTTGCGTTGTCCACGGCGATTCGCCGCAATCCACGCTTTCCACCGGTTCGTCGGCTCCTCGCCGACGCGTTGCCGGAGGCCGCGACGGCCGGGAGGTATGGGTCGTCACGGACGTGGACAAAACACCGTGAAGCACCGCCCCGTCATTCGAATTCGCGTCGTTCTTCGCGCGGGCGTCGTGCTCGGGCCGGGTAAGGCCGATCTGCTCGCCGCGATCGCCGAGCACGGTTCGATCGCGGCCGCCGGGCGCAGCATGGGCATGAGCTACCAGCGAGCCTGGTCGCTCGTCGACGAGCTGAACGGCTGTTTTCGCTCGCCGCTGGTCGAGGCGTCGCGCGGCGGAGCCGGCCGCGGCGGCGCCCGTCTCACCGCGGTCGGGCGCGAGGTCTTACAGACGTACCGCACGATCGAGCGCAAAGCGGCCGAGCATTGCGGCAGCGAGGCCGAAAGCCTTCAGCAGCTTGTTTCGCAGGAAGGTCCCGATATCTCCATTCAAAGATAACGGATGGCCGCTGCGCCGCGCCCAGGGGCGCCCCGAGCGGTCCCACTCGTAAGCGAGGGACGCACCCCATGGCTTTGCTCCAACCGCCAGTCACACGCGAGCTCCCGGCATTCGCAAGAACGTTCTTGCAAGCGCCCAAGCAGCTCTTCATCGACGGAAGCTTCGTCGACGCCAAGAGCGGAAAAACGTTCCCGGTCTACGACCCGTCGACCGGTGAGGTTCTGGTGCACGTCGCCGAGGGCGACGGCGCCGACATCGACCTCGCCGTCGCCGCGGCACGCCGGGCCTTCGAATCCGGCCCGTGGCACAGCATGACACCCTCCGAGCGCGCGCGGCTGATCTACCGGCTCGCCGACAAGATGGAGGAGCGCCTCGAGGACTTCGCGCTGCTCGAGTCGCTGGACAACGGCAAACCGCTCACCGTCGCGCGCGTTGCCGACGTACCGATGTCGGTCGACAACCTGCGCTACATGGCCGGCTGGGCGACGAAGGTTCTCGGCGACTCCATACCGCTCTCCGGCGACTTCCACGCGTACACGCGGCGCGAGCCGATCGGCGTCGTCGGGCAGATCATTCCGTGGAACTTCCCGCTCTTGATGGCCGCCTGGAAGATCGGGCCGGCGCTCGCGGCCGGCTGCACGATCGTCCTCAAGCCCGCGGAGCAGACGCCGCTCTCCGCGCTGCTGCTGGCCGAGATCGCGGCCGAAGTCGGGTTCCCGCCCGGCGTCCTCAACGTCGTGCCGGGCTACGGCGAAACGGCCGGCGCGGCGATCGCCAACCACCCCGGCGTCGACAAGGTCGCGTTCACCGGGTCGACGGAAGTCGGGAAGCTGATCGTGCAAGCCGCGGCCGGCAACCTCAAGAAAGTCACGCTCGAGCTGGGCGGGAAGTCGCCGAACATCATCTTCGCCGACGCCGACATCGAGCAGGCGATCCAGGGCGCGGCTTTCGGCATCTTCTTCAACATGGGCCAGTGCTGCACCGCGGGTTCGCGGCTGTTCGTCGAGCGGTCGGTGTTCGATGAGGTGACGCGCGGCATCGCCGAAGCCGCCAAGGGCATGCAGGTCGGGCCGGGTCTGGACGCCGGAACGCACATCGGCCCGCTGGTCTCGGACGAGCAGCTGCGCCGGGTGACCGGCTACATCCAGGCGGGCATCGCGGACGGCGCGCGGGCGCTCTCCGGCGGCACGCGGGTCGGCGAGCGCGGCTATTTCGTCGAGCCGACCGTGCTCGTCGACGTGCACCCGCACATGTCGATCATGCGCGAGGAGATCTTCGGGCCGGTCGTCGCGGCGACGCCGTTCGACGATCCCAACGACATCCTCGGGGCGGCGAACGACACGATCTTCGGGCTCGCCGCCGGCGTCTGGACCACCAACGTCGGCAAGGCCCACAAAATGGCCGCCGGGCTGCGGGCGGGCACCGTGTGGGTGAACTGCTACAACGTCTTCGACCCGGCGCTGCCGTTCGGGGGCTTCAAGCAGTCCGGCTGGGGGCGCGAAATGAGCCACAACGCGCTCGAGTGCTACACGGAGACCAAATCCGTCGTCGTCAAGCTCTGACCGCGTGACCGCTTCACGGTGCGGCCGAGCGGGGCGGCGCGCCGTGGAGCTCTCGCCGGCAGGCTCCGTTCGTCGCGAGCAGCCCTTGCCTGAGCCACGCGCCTCCGCCGCTCGCAACGCCCTCGTCGCCGAGCACGACGACGCTTCCGTTTTCGGTCATCACCGCAGGGAGCGCGCGACCCGCACGCGGCGGCGCGGCGGCCGAAGCTCTCGGCGCGCACGCGGTCAGGCCGTCTGGACGTTCCGTGGGGCCCTGCGGCGCTGTACCATCTGCTGGATGGCGCCGGCCAGGAAACGTCGATCGTCTACGACGGCCTGGACTCGTATTCCGACATTCTGTCGCACCGGCGCCGGCGTGCCGAGCTGTGCCGCGCGCTCGTCGAAAACTGCGATGCCTTCGACGACGACGTGCGAGAGCTGTGCGGTGTGCTCGACCGAATCATCCGGCTTGCCGCCTTCGACCTGGCGTCGTTCGCCAGCCGGCGCGGGCTGACCGAGATTCCACCGTACCTCCCGCCGGTCGAGGGGCTCGGTGAAGCGGGTTTCAGCCGGAGCGCAGGCCCGGGAAAAGCGTGAGCTATCCGCCGAGATACGCCGCGACGACGTCGCGGTGGGTGGCGAGCTCGGCGCCGGTGCCCTCCAGCGTGATGCGGCCGCGCTCCATCACGTAGGCCCGGTCGGCCAGCGCGAGCGCGCGGCGCGCGTTCTGCTCGACCAGCAGGATCGACGTGCCGCGCGCGCGCTCGTCGGCGACGATCGCGAAGATCGCGTCGACCAGCTTGGGAGCGAGGCCCATCGAGGGCTCGTCGAGCAGCAGCGCGCGCGGGCCGATCGCCAGCGCCCGGGCGATGGCGAGCATCTGCTGCTCGCCGCCCGAGAGCGAGCCGGCCGGAACGGCGCGCCGCGTGCCCAGGATCGGGAAGCGCTCGAACAGCGCGTCGATGCGCGCGTAGCCTTCCGCTCCGCGCGCGCTGGCCGCGACCTGCAGGTTCTCCTCGACGCTCATGCCGGGCAGCATGCGGCGTCCTTCGGGCACGAGCACCAGCCCGCGCCGCACCAGCGCGTGCGAGGGCAGCCGGGTGACGTCGGCGCCGTCGAAGGTCACCGTGCCGGCGCGCTTGGCGAGCTGGCCGGCGAGCGCCATCAGCAGCGTCGTCTTGCCGGCCCCGTTGGCGCCGACGATCGCGCACAGCGTCCCCTCCTCGAGCGCGATCGAGAGGTCGTGCAAGATCTCGATGTTGCCGTAGCCGGCGCGCAGCCCGGCGACGCTCAGGATCGCGCTCACGGCGCCGCTTCCTGATCGCGCCCGGGGCCGGACGGAGCACCTGCGCCGCTGTCGGGCCCGGACAGGGCGCCGGCGTCGCTGCCCAGGTATGCCTCGACCACGACCGGATCGCGCGCCACCTCGGCCGGCGTGCCGTGCGCGATGGCCTGGCCGAAGTTGAGCACCACCACCTCGTCGCAGGCCGCGCGCACCAGCGGCATGTCGTGCTCGATCAGCAGCACCGCGACGCCGCCGGTCGCGATGGCGCGGATCGTCTCGACCAGCCGGCCGGTCTCGGAGGGGTTCATGCCGGCGGCGGGCTCGTCGAGCATGATCACCGCCGGGCCGGCGGCGAGCGCGCGCGCGATCTCCAGCCGGCGCTGGTCGCCGTAAGGCAGGGCGCTGGCCTGCGCGGCGGGGTCGACG
>CAXTNU010000011.1:0-29956 GCA_964245595.1 uncultured bacterium
CGGTATTTCCCGGTCGACCCGCCGGCGCGCATCTTCGCGATCGTACCGGAATGGACGGGGCCGTTCGACGTCGAGGTCGACTGCATCGCCGTGACCGCGGAAGGCTAGCTCCGAATGCCGGCGCCCTGAGAGCGCCGGCGTTAAGCCGGATTTAGGCCGTGCTTAAGGTAGCCTTACGCTTGCGCTGGGATGATGCGGACCGTGAAACGCCTCGCAGCTCTCATGCTCGGTTGCGCGCTCGTGCTGCCCGCCGCGCCCGCCTTCGCCGACACCTCCATCAGCATCGCCGGCTCGACCGCGCTGCTTCCGCTCGTCAAGGACGCCGCCGGGGCTTACCAGGACGCCCACAAGGACGTCAAGATCAGCGTCTCGGGCGGTGGCTCGGGGACCGGGATCAACCAGGTCGCCGCCAAGGCGGTCGATATCGGCGACTCCGACATCGCCGCGCCGCAGCATCCCGAGCTGCACGACAACCGCGTCGCGGTGGTCGGCTTCGCGCTCGTCACGCACCCCGGCGTGAACGTCAAGAACCTCAGCAAGAAGCAGATCCAGGACATCTTCTCGGGCAAGGTCGCGAACTGGAAAGACGTCGGCGGCGCCGACCAGAAGATCGTGGTGGTGAACCGCCCGCGCAGCTCGGGCACGCGTGCCGTCTTCACCAAGACCGTGATGGGCAGCGTGCCGATCAACGAGACGGGACTGACCGAGGACGCGACCGGGACGGTCGTCAGCGTGGTGAAGCAGACGCCGGGCGCGGTCTCGTACGCCGCGTTCAGCGGGACGAACGGCTCGGGCCTGCCGGAGCTGTCGGTCGACGGCGTGGCGCCCACCGAGGACAACATCATCAGCGGCAAGTACGCCATCTGGTCGTACGAGCACATGTTCACCAACGGTGCGCCGACCGGTGAGATCTCGCGCTTCATCGCCTTCGTCCAGAGCAACTCGGAGCTGGTGAAGAAGAACAAGTTCATCCTGATCCGCGACATGAAGGTCAAAGAGACCGACCGCTGAGCGGCCTGCCGCGGCGGTGGCAAAGGTTAAGGAGCCTTAAGCTAGATTTAAAGTCGGCTTACGGTTCAGTTGCGACGATGAGGCGCGATGATCGGGTACCGGTCATCGTGCCTCGTCACATCGGAGGGATTCCTCGGTGAACCGGAAGGCCGTACCGGCATGGTTCCTCGGCTTCGTGCTCGCCGGCGGCTTACTGGCCGCCTGCTCGTCGTCGACCACCACGACAGCCGGCACGGGTGCGCAGGAACCGCGCTCGGCGGGGTCGATCGCGGTGGCCGGCTCGACCGCGCTGCTGCCGCTGGTCAAGGATGCCGCCGGAGCCTACCAGGACGAGCACAAGAACGTGCAGATCAGCGTGTCGGGCGGCGGGTCGGCGACCGGGATCAACCAGGTCGCGGCCAAGGCGGTCGACATCGGCGACTCCGACATCCTCGCCGGCGGCCACCCCGAGCTGCACGACAACCGGGTGGCGGTGATCGGCTTCGCGATCGTGACCCATCCCAGCGCGGGCGTGAAGAACCTGAGCAAACAGCAGTTGCGCGACATCTTCTCGGGCAAGGCCGCGAACTGGAACCAGCTCGGCGGCGCGGACCAGAAGGTCGTCGTGGTCAACCGCCCGCGCAGCTCGGGGACGCGCGCGGTGTTCAGCAAGACGATCATGGGCGACACGGCGATCAGCGAAAGCGGCCTCACCGAAGACGCCACCGGCACCGCGGTCAGCGTGGTGAAGCAGACGCCCGGTGCGATCTCCTACGTCGCGCTCAGCGGCTTGGCCGCGGGCGGCGGCGAGGGGGCCGGCGTCGAGGTCGTCGCGGTCGGCGGCGTGGCGCCGACGCCAGAGACCATTCAGAACGGCAGGTACCCGGTCTGGTCGTACGAGCACATGTACACCAACGGGCCGCCCCGGGGCGAGGCGGGCAAGTTCATCGATTACGTCGCCCACGCCGGCGAGCTGGTGAAGAAGAACCGGTTCATCGCCATCGGCGACATGAAAGTCCGCGAGAGCGACCGCTGAGCAGCTCGTGATCGCACTGCAAGCCCGCCGCTCGCGCCGCGTCGAGCGGCTCGCCGTCCTCGGCCTGCGTCTCGCGGCCGGCTTCGTCATCTTGGCGATGGCGGCGCTGCTGCTCTACCTGGGGGTCGAGGGCACCAAGACGTTCTTCGTCGACCGCGTGTCGCTGGGGACGTTCCTGTTTTCGCCGACCTTCGCGGCGGATACGGGCAAGCCGGGCTCGGCGGTGTTCGTGCTGGGCTCGCTGGCGGTGACCGTGTTCGCGATCGCGGTGGGCGGCCCGTTCGGGATCGCGGTCGGCATCTTCTTGGCCGAGATCGCGCCGCGCCGCATGTCGCAAGTGCTCAAGCCCGCGATCGACCTGCTGGTCGGCATCCCGTCGGTCGTGTACGGCTGGCTGGGGCTGACGCTGCTGGTCCCGCTGATCCGCACCCACACCAGCTCGCCCAGCGGCTTCGGTCTGGCGGCGGCGGGCATCGTGCTGTCGATCATGATCCTGCCGACCGTGATCACGCTGAGCGAGGACGCGTTCCGCTCCCTGCCCGACTCGCTCAAGGAAGGCTCGCTGGCGCTGGGCGCGACCCGCTGGCAGACGATCACCCGGGTGCTGCTGCCCAGCGCCTCGAGCGGCCTGGCGGTCGCGCTGATCCTGGGCATCGCGCGCGCCATCGGCGAGACGCTGGCGATCCAGATGGTGATCGGCAACGCGACCCAGCTCGTGTCGAGCCTGTTCTCGCCGACCGCCGCGCTGACCACCGAGATCGTGACCGACATGCCGGGCGCGACGCAGGGCTCGCTGCTCGAGCACAGCCTGTTCTCGATGGCCCTGCTGCTGCTCCTGATCGCGATGGTGCTGATCGTGCTCGTGCGCTTCGCGCTGCGGAAGCGCGCCTGATGCAGTCCGCGCTCGAGCGGGTTCCGCCGCGCCGGGTCGCCGCGACCGGCAGCGTGCGCGCCCGCAAGACCGCCGACGCGGTGGCGACCGTCGTGCTGTGGGCGATGGCATCGAGCATCATCCTGCTGCTGGCGGCGTTCCTGATCTACATGATCTACCTCGGCGCGAGCGCGCTCTCGCCGAGCTTCATCTTCGGCATCCCCAAGGAGACCGAGGCCGGCGGCGGGATCGGGCCCGAGATCTACAACTCGTTCTACATCCTGGTCCTGACCCTGATCTTCACCATCCCGATCGCGCTCAGCGCCGGCATCTACCTCCAGGAGTACGCGCGGCCGGGACCGTTCCGCGGGATCGTGCAGTTCAGCGCCGAGTCGCTGGCGACGATCCCGTCGATCGTGATGGGCCTGTTCGGGCTGCTCGTGTTCGTCTATCACTTCCACATGGGTTACACGGCACTGGGCGGTGCGCTGACCTTGACGCTGCTCAACCTCCCGGCGCTGATGCGCGTGACGCAGGAGGCGCTGGTGAGCGTTCCCGGCACGCTGCGCGAGGCGTCCATGGCGTTGGGCGGCACCAAGTGGCAGACCATCACGCGGGTCGTGCTGCCGAGCGCGATCGGCCGGCTCACCACGGGCGTCGTGCTGATCGCAGGGCGCATCTACGGCGAGACGGCGGCGCTGATCTTCACCGCGGGCCTTTCCGTACCGCGCAACAACGCCTACGATCTCAGCCCCTTCCGCTCCGCCGAGACGCTCTCGGTGCACCTGTGGTACACCCACTCCGAATCGATCGTGCCCGACGTCGACCGGATCGGGAACGGCTCGGCGCTGGTGCTGCTGGTGATGGTCTTGCTGTTCAACGTCGGCGCCCGGGTGGCCGGGCGTGCACTCACCAAACGCTTCACCGGGAGAGCCTCGTGATCGACTCCCCGCAATCGCCGCTGGTCCAGACCGTCGACAAGCTCGTCGCCGAGCACATCGACGTGTACTACGGTGCGTTCCAAGCGATCAAGCACGCGACGCTGGCGATGCGGGCCGAGCACGTGACCGCGCTGATCGGTCCGTCGGGCTGCGGGAAGTCGACGTTCCTGCGCGCGCTCGACCGGATGCACGATCTCACCCCGGGCGCGCGCGTCGAAGGCCGAGTGCTGCTCGACGGCGAGGACATCTACGGCCCCGATGCGGACCCGGTCGTGATCCGGCACCGCATCGGGATGGTGTTCCAGCGCCCCAACCCGTTTCCCAAGACGATCTACGAGAACGTGGTGTACGGGCCGCGCATCCACGGCGAGCGCCACAAGGGCACGCTGGACGAGATCGCCGAGCGCGCGCTCAAGCAAGCCGCGCTGTGGGACGAGGTCAAGGACCGGCTGGGCCGCTCGGCCCTGGATTTGTCGGGCGGCCAGCAGCAGCGGCTGTGCATCGCGCGCGCGATCGCGCTCAACCCCGAGGTGATCCTAATGGACGAGCCGGCCTCGGCGCTCGACCCGATCGCGACCTCGAAGATCGAGGACCTGATCGGCCAGCTCACCGAGCGGTTCACGGTCGTGATCGTGACCCACTCGATGCAGCAGGCCGCCCGCATCTCGGACTTCACGGCGTTCTTCCACCTGGGCGAGATCGTCGAGGTGGGGCCGACGGATCAGATCTTCACCCACCCCAAGGAAAAGCGGACCGAGGACTACATCACGGGCCGGTTCGGGTAGCGCAGCGGCACCGCGGGACGGTCGAACTCGGCGTGGATCGAACGCCGTACCCGTGTCGGCGCGATCCGCGAGCCGCCCACGCCGGCCTACACGGCGGTTCTCACGCGGCTTCGTCGTCGATTTCTCCGGTCGAGAAGAGGTCTCGTCGCGGTGCGCACACACCCAAAAACGTCGCGATCCCGCCTGACTGCCTTCACCGAGTCTTTACAATGGTCCTTTGTCCTGGTCGACCTTTACGACGAGGGCGGCCACGTCGTCGTGGAGCTGCTCGGCCGCATATTCGTATGCGTGCAGGGTGAGCGCTTCGGCTTGGCGGTTCGCTTCCCGGTGGCGATTGTGCTCGATCACCGACACGAGCGCTTCCGCGCCGAGGAACTCGAGCGCCCCGTTGCGCGCCTCGGAGAAGCCGTCGGTGACCGCGGCCAGGATGCTGCCGCGGGACAATCGCACGACGCCGTGCTCGAAGGCCGCATCGTCGTCCATCAACCCGATGATGGGCCCGGTGGCCGCGAGCTGTATTACCCCGTCAGGCCCGAGGAGGTATGCGGCTTCGTGCCCGGCCGAGACATACTGCATGCGCTTGCGATCCGCGTCGACGATCGCGAAGAACGCGGTCGCGAAGAACTCTTCGTCGGCTTCGAACGCGCTGTTCTCGATGCACAAGCGGTTCAGCTTGCGAACGCATTCGCCGGCGTCCAGCCCTTGCGAGGCATACGCCCGCAACGCATGCTTCGCGAGTCCCGCGTTGGTGGCCGCGCGGATGCCGTGGCCCGTGATGTCGACCACCGCGAGCGACGTGCAGCCGTCGCCGTACCCGAAGACGTCCACCATGTCGCCGCCATAGCGAAACTCGGTCGTCGCGCCGCGGTACGCGCGTCCGACGTCCAGCCCCGGCAGGCGGCGCACGGGAGGGCCGTAGATCGCCTCGATGATGCGGCGCATCTCGGACTGCAAGTCGTTTTCGGCGATGCCCCCGCCGGGCTTTGGAACACCCGCACGCCGTGTCGGCACGAGCCTATTCCAGGAGCGAGGCGGCGAAAGCGTTTTTGCACGCTGCGTAGCACTCGCACGCGGTCGCGTTCAACAGTGCCGAGTTCAATACCGTAACGGCGCCGCGGGTATACGATATCGCTCCCATCCTCGCGAGCGCGTCGGCCGCTTCGGAGACGCCGGCGCGCCGGACTCCCAGCATGATCGCGAGGA
Source organism: uncultured bacterium (assembly GCA_964245595.1). GTDB lineage: Bacteria > Vulcanimicrobiota > Vulcanimicrobiia > Vulcanimicrobiales > Vulcanimicrobiaceae > Vulcanimicrobium. The sequence continues at coordinate 5,827 of CAXTNU010000011.1, forward strand.
AATCGTGGGTCAGGGTGAACTGCGTGTCGCCGACTCGATCGGCAGTCATGGAGAACCACCGCGCGCAGCGCTGCAGCACCGAATGCTTTGCATTGCACACCGTGAACTGCTGGGCGCTGAACAGCGCGGCACGGACATTACGCCGCATGAGGCGGGCGAAGGCGGCGCTGGTATTCATGCGGTGCTCGAAGTGCTCGACGGACATGCGGTTCACCGTTCCGCGCACCTGGCAGAACGACGTGCGCTGGACCACCGAAGAGCCCAGCGCGGCATCCGCTTCGACGAAGCCCTCGCTCCCGACGGTGCCGACCTCGATCGTGTCGCCGTTCTTGAGCGTCGCGACGACCGACATCACCGCGTCGATGGGGAAGTCGACGTGCTCGACCTGGCCACCGACGGAGTGAGTGGACTCGTGGGCGGCCAGCGTGATGATCCGCAGATCCGCGCCGATGCTCGAAAGATCTTCCGCCGGAAGCGCATCCAGGAGGTGATTCCCAGTGGAATGCGCGAGCTGCATCACGCCGTCTCGATGTGATTTTGCCGGTTCGCGCGGAGCGAGGCGGCGGAGCGGGGGGCTAGGTTCATGGTGTCCTTGGGCGATCTAGCTGGGACTCCATCATACCACACTTCGTACGCCAGCGGACGAAAGGCCAGCTCCCGAACGGAGCACGGAACGGATTCCCGAGCCGGCCGATCGCCTGGCTCAAACGAGCACAACCGTGCAATCGCCGTCCGCTATCGTACGGACATGCTATACTTGGAACTTCAGACCCAGACGAAGGGGGTCGTCCTCGTCGATCGGGTTTGGAGATTGGATCGCCGTGTGAGGTCGCTCGTGCTCTGCCCGTGCGCGCACAGCGTCGAAAGGCACGACCTCGATGGCTGCAAAGGCCATCGACTCCAGCGTTGCTCGTGCACGCTGACGCCCGGCGAGGCGCTCAATTCGGCCATCGACGCGGTTCGTTCGACCTACGTGACCCAGCGGTTTGCTGCCGAAGAGACACGGCGCGAAGTCTAGGCGGAACGAGCTACGGCGCGGTGGCGCTAGTGGCCCGAGCGGGCGAACAGTTGCACCAAATGCCGCTCGCATGACTCCTCACGCAGATCGAGCGTGAGGTCCCGACGTCGCCGAAGTTTCCCTCCGCGATCCGCAAGGCTTCGTTTGTATTGACCAAGGTTACATAGGCCGCGCTGATCAAAACGCGACCAGTGATATACTCGTCGTGTCGATCTTCTGCAAGGCGCAAGCCGCGTAGGCTTCGAGAGCTTCGTCACCTCGTTCGAGTTGAATCAAGCAGCGCGCACGGAACGATACGATTCAGCACGGTCTCTAGCAGCTCGTGACTTGAACCGCTCGCACATCATTAGGCATAGCTGTGCTTCCCATTACCTGCCTCGTGCGCGGCAAGCCACATAGCCGAGAATTGGGTGATGGCGCCGCGGGTATACTAGAACTTTGCTGTAGTTGAAGGTGGCTGAGCGTGCTGCGCCCCACGTCGGCCACACCGGATCGCCAAGTTCGGTCTTGAGAGTGCCGAAGAAACTCACGACAACGGCATTGTCTCAACAGTCCCCTTTGCCGCTCACGCTCAGCTTTGATATTATGTCGGCCGCGGCTTTCAAGATCTCCTGATCCACGCAGACCGCTAAACCGACGAGAAAATGGCAAGCGTCTGATTTCAAAATTATGAGCTTGTTCGACGCGTCATCAATGACGGTCCATCCGCGGCGGTCAGCCGACGCTCGGAGATTTGAACGGCGTAATCGTTGTTCTGAGCACCTACGACGAGGGTCAGCGAGACGGCCCTTCCGAGGAATTTTCGCGCGTATTTGCAGGCGACGGCAACCGTAGAGTGACCGCGGTCTGCTCGTCTTGGAATAAGAAGACCGCGCCTTGCAGCGCGGTCTTCGTGCTTGGTAGCCCCAACGGGATTCGAACTCGTGGCTAGCCTTCCCGGCTAGTCCCGAGTCGTCCCGTTCTGCCTTACCGTTACTGGATTTTCCGCGTGCGGCCGTGCCGAGCCGTCCCGTCAAAAACCGTCCGATTTCGATACGTTTGTGATACGAATGTGATACGCCGGGGCCTACCCGGAAGAGTGACGGCTCTAGGGTCCGCCCGGCTCCCACGACTTGCCCTTGTACGGATAGGCGGCAAACATTTCGCCGAAGCGGGACTGCACTACCGCGTAGTCAGGGCCGCTGTGCTTGTCGGCCAAGAAGCGGGCTACGGCCACCCAAAAATCGTCGATAAAAAGCGGTACGCTTATCATAACCAGGCGCGCGTCGATGTCCGGACGATACCGATGCGGCGAGCCGTCGTGATAGCCAAAGTGTCGCGCCGGCTTATGTATTTGAGCAGTGAAGGTGTGTAGCATGCCGCAACGAGCGTTGTAAACGTCGATGCCAGCATATTGGTATTCCGCTGGAGTAGCAGTTTTCATGTACTTATCAACCCAAGCAACGAAGTCGTCCCTCTTGACGTCGTTGCGACCGGCCGGGAGCCCGGCGCGTGCCATAGAGTCAATTAGAACGTACGTCATTATGATCGCGCCTACCATAGACTTCGAGTCATAAACCTTTTTTAGTTCGCCGACGAGGAATTGCACAGTGTCTTGAGGATCGATGGCCTTCGGCGCGTTACTTGACAACGATCAATGCCTCGGAGTACCGCGATGCGGCTTTTGGCTCGGAGCGAGTGGAAGTTCAAAAGACGGCATGATACCTCCTTCGGCTTTCCAGATGTCATTTGCGACGAATAGGGTAACCTCGGTCGGCTTTTCCGTGTCGATTCTCGTGACGGTGACTTTCCGCGCGAACATGTACGACGCTCGCTCCGAAAGATTCGCCATTGCAAAGATGTACGTGCCGCCGGGCGGCAGGGGCGGAACTTGTATCGTGAACGCTTCAGTGCCGACCTGTTCAGGGGCAAACTCGGTCAACGGTGTCGCGCTCTTATTCCGAAAATACTTTGCCTCACCAGCCAGAACGATATTAACCAAGGGCAGTCGGCCGGCATTCGTGAGAGCATAGCGCGAGAAGAATGGAGGGTGTGTCCAAAGGTGCCCGTCGGCCGTCATCGTCGGCACCGTCGGATTTACGTCCACCATCATTGAGGTTTTCGGCGAAAGGAAGAATACGTTCCGCGGCGGCTCGGCCTTTCGAGCGTGGAGATCGGCCAAGACCTCCAATTCGCCGGAAAGTACGAGTACCGGCTTCCGTTCAATTTCGACTTGGGCAAGCGTCGCTTGCGCCCCAACGCCTGTAACGATGGCCGCCGCAAAACCTGCAACGGCCGCGAGAAGTGCTCCCACGGCCGCAACCCAGGGAAGCGAAGAGTCGAGCCAGTTCATGTGTCAATGTTCGATGCGCTAGTCTCCGCCCCCGCCTCAACCTAGAATCCAAGAAAGGTCCCTAACGCATGCCAAACCTCAAACCGGGCGCACTGACGCTCGCAATCGATCCTGAACCCCTTTTCGCCGACATGATCGCGAAGGTCGACGCGCTCGACGGCTACTTGCTTGTCCCGGCTGCGCTCGCCGGGGCGGACCTCACGCTGCGAGCCGTGAAGGTCATCCTTGCACTGCACGAACGAGGCGGGGCTGAGTACAGCCTCGGCGTGACGGCCGTAACCGTATCCGCCGAAGACTGGGCCGGCTTCGCGTCGAGCATCGGATGCTCCGAGCGCACCGCAACGGAGGCAGTCCGAGACGCGAAACGAGCGAAACTGCTCGACGTGAAGTACCTCGACAACGGAGATCGCGTTTTCTACGTCGGTACTGGGGACGACGAGACGACGCAAAAGCCGTCCAAGGCTCGCAGGACCGGGACGCGATAACGCGCTTTCCCGTTGTCCAGTGACGGACTAACACGGATCGGGAGGCGGGTCCGAGCGCGGCTCACGCTCGACTGACGCCGCTACGCTACGAAAACCGGCACGCACACATCATCGCGCCCGCATTTCTGGCCGGTGCTCAACCTGGAGCGGTCGACCCCGGCTCTCCAGCACGCACAGAAAAGCCCCTTCCGAGCCCGTGGTGAGGTTCTACGGGTCTTCGGTGTGTTCTCGTACCTCCGGACTTTTAGAACAGTCCTGGAGGGCACGAAAAAGCCCGCTCGCGAGAGCAGGCTCCGGTGCAACGGTTGGGGGCTAAAAAACGACAGAACCCAGCACGCGATCCCGCCGACCACGACGTAGACGATCCCGGCGAGTAGACGGCCGATCACGAGGCGCGATCCTGGTACATGCGCGAATCGATGATTGCCTTCACGCTCGACGCGTACCACTTGCCGCCGCGCGGTTTGATTCCGCGCTCGGTCAGTGTCTTCGCGATCATGCGGAGGCTCGCGCCTTCGCCGTTCGCGTGCATGGTGCGGATCATGGCGAGCGCCGGTTGCGTCTCCGGGTCGGGGACGAGACGATCACCGTCCGCACGATAGCCGAACGGTGCGCGGCCGGAGTACACCTTCCCGTTCCTACGCTGGTGCGCGTGCGCGAACGCTGTGCGCTCACCGATGGTCTCGCGCTCCCATTGCGCCACCACCCCTAACATGTTCGTTACCATCCGACCCGCCGCAGTCTTTGTGTCGAGCGATTCGGTGACGGACACGAGCGCGGCGTCCGCTTTCGCGAACAGGTCGAGCAACGTCGCGAGGTCGCGAACGCTGCGCGTGATACGGTCGAGTTTGAGCACGACGACGGTCCCGACCATCCCGGCGCGAACGTCGTCAAGTAGACGCGCGATCCCGGGCCGATTGAGGTCCTTCGCGCTGTACCCGTCATCGATCACCACGTCATCGATGCTGCGATCCGTTGCGACCGCGAACGCACGGAGACGAGCCTCCTGCGCCGCGAGCGTCACACCGGCCGAAGCCTGCTCGTCGGTCGAGCACCGTACGTAGAGCACGGTCCGTTTCGTCTTCGTCGGCGCTGCTCGTGTCCGCCGTCCGCGCATGTTCGGTGCTCCAAGGTGTACAGTGAGCGTCCTGTGTGTACAGTATGAGCGTCGAACCGGCCGTCGTCAAGGCGTCCGCGAGCACCCCGAAGCAAGCGACCGGGGTACCCTTGCAGTACGAAAAAAGCGACCCACCGGCACCGCGACTACCACGCAGGGTCACGCCTTCTCGAACTGCTCGACTTTGCACGGCAAAGCCAGCCTCGGAGGAGCGCCGGAGCCGCACCGGCCGACCTGAGAGACTCGGATCGCGGCTGGGACGCGCAACAGGCCGCGAGAACGAGCACGGGGGCGCCGGGCTGTCAAACCACGCAGCGAAACGGCTAGGGCCGCTGCCTAGGGCGTGATCGTGCTCGTCGAGTCGCCCCCGCCCGGGGCCGGCGGCTGATCTACCCCGTAGGCCGTGCGATCCCGCGCAGGCAGGGCCCTAGAACGGGCCGACGCGCCTCTCAGCGGACCGGCGCGATCTGCGTGCGGTTGTGGACGAGCCAAGGCTATAAGCGGACTAGCCGCTCGAATCGGCCGTCCTTGCGACGCAGCACGATTTCCCCGTCCTCGTCCTTCACTTCGTGGAGAAAGCGGTAAGCCTCTAGCGCTCGCTGCACGATCTCAGCGGCCGACGCACTGCGCCTTTCCGCGATTGCCTTGACGAACCGCTCGGCATCGGCATCTATGCGGAACTTCAGACTCGCCATGTGTCGCAATCTCCAACGGGACAGAAGCAATACAGTGCGTCGATCGCGGCGCGGACCATCAGCCCGATGATGCCCTTGCCGGGGCTGTAGCGGTCGTAGCGCCGGTCGTGGCCGATCAGATAGAGCCCGAACGTGCCGTGCACCGGGTCGACGAAGGCCGCCCCGCCGCCCGCAGCAGCGCGAGGAGCCGGTTGCGGCGCAGGCCGGTCGAGCCGAAGCGGTCCGCGTTGAGCCCCACCACGGCGTCGATCTGAGCGTCGGCGTTGGGTCGTGGTGGTGGTCCGCGTCGGCCGGGCCGAGGGCGGCGATCCGCACCCCCGGCTGCCGCTCGGCGAAAGTGGTCAGTAGGCGCTGGGTGGCGCGCCGGGTCGATTTGCTCAGCCCGGCCAGAAATGTCGCGTAGTCGGCCGGCAGGTCGAAGGAAAGGCAGGTCGCGGGCTCGGCCTCGCGCACGACGGTCCCGGCGCCGAGCGCCGCCGTGCTGGCGGCGAAGGCGCGGGCCGCCTCGCGCCCGGCCCGGCGGAGGAGGCCCTGGTAGTCGGCCAGCGGATCGGTAGCGAAGGCCAGCTCGCGAGCGACAAACTGAATAGGCAGGTGTCGCACTTGGGCTAGTCGCTCCGCGTTAAAAATTATCTCTCCGTTGGCCGACGGCCGGAACTTCTCCGCAACTAAACGTAGCGGAGCAATAGACTACGAAAGCGTAAGCGGCGTTGCGCGCCCATCGCGCCTCATCGACGGGCACTGATGACACTGCATCGGCGAGTTCTTCGTTATGTAACTTCAGGGCACGTCTGAGGGCCGCACCGTGTGCCTTCCCAGCATCGCCAAGGACGGTAGAAACATAATCGATCATCTCGGAAGCATCCAAACCTTGCACCGCAACGTCATGGGAAAGCAGCACGGTTACCGCAGCGCTTCGCATTGCGAAATAGGAACTGAGTGCGACCATTCCAGGAAAAATGTCAACGGGCAAGTGAGAGGCTTCTCTCATTCTTCGAATGCACAATTTCCAATACGACGCCCTTATGCTTACATCGATATTCACACTACTTACCGCCTCACCCTTGCATGGGCTTGTCGTACTTCTTTGAAGCACATTCGCGACCGAGCGCCAGTAACAAACGTCGCTCCAAGACCTTGTCGCCGTACTCCAGGCAGCGATCCGCAACAAAAACCCGGCTCTTACCTCACTTTGGCGATTCGTCCCATGCTTCGCTTTCACCACGCACGTACGTCTCTCGCTCCGCATCGTCATCGCCAAACACACCGGTCAGAAGCCCGGCATAACTTTCACGCACCGACCGCGCAACGATCTCGGGCGGCTGCCCTTCATCGGCGACATTCGATTTATCTAACTTGCCTCGCATGGCGCGAACGCGGTCCATCCGCTCAAATCGCTCGTCGAATTGACGGTCGGCCGCGATTCGAATATCGTCGGGAACCGGACCGTCTTGCGCTTCAGCATCTCTCAGATACTGCTCTATTGAGTCCTGCTGCTGCTGCCGCATTGACGATGGCAACGTATGCAGATGCGATACAAGGGCTGAGTTTATCGCTTCCGACAATGCCGGTGCGCCAACAATTTGCACTGCGGCAATGAGAACCTCCTCATCCAGTTCGAGCACTAGATCAGATCCCTCAGAGATGAACGTCCGAGTCCTATAGCTCACTGGCGACCATCCGCCGTCCCGAACCATCTCCGACGCTTGCATTTATGCCCGGCAGCATTCCCATCGCAGCGAATTTAACGATCAAGTTGGCGCGCGTGTGAACCTTGAGCACCTCGAATATGCGACGTGTCTGGTTTCGTATCGTGTTCTTACTTTTTCCGAACCGCTGCGCGATCTCCGCGGTACTAAGGCCTTCGCAAATTGCAAGCATGACGCGCCGTTCGGCGGCGCTGAGCTGTAGAGGCCCGCATGCTTGTTCTGCGAGCGTTTCGTATTTTCGGCGCAACCACGACACCGGAACCAAGCGCGTTAGCTCGTCGGCGCGACGGAGCAATTCGTCGTCAGGCACGACAGACAGCAGAGTAAGGATTGCCGTCGCTTCGACATAATGATTTCCGCTCGCTCGAGATACGTCGATTGCGGCGAGCAGCGCGTTGCTTACGGTTACGCTCGGTTCATCCCGTGCCACGCATATTGCCGCACGCGCGCATGCCTCCAGCGCGGACAACTCTTCAGCAGCGCGGTCGTCTCTAGACCGCTCGATCGCTTCGTACAGACGGAGCATGTCGCCAGCAGCTGCCACGTCTACTGAGGCCGCCTCACGAATCAGCGTGAGCATCGTCTGAGCATCTGCGGTGTTCCAGTCTATGCTAGATGCTACGTCAACCGCGGTTCGAATGAAGAACGTCGGCGTTATTAGGTCGCCAACTGCTCGCGAGACGTTTGCCAGTTCGAGTAGGGCAGCGACATGCCGGCTACCCATCGGTGCTCGCCGCAAGGCGTCAAAAGCGAGCGTCCACGCGTTACTCTCATCTCCGACGAGCAATTCGCCGATGATAGTTGACCCCGGCACCAGGTCCATGGTTCGCAACTCGCGTCGCACTCTTGCGTGCAGGCGCAGGTCGAATGCGTCTACTGCAATTTTGGATATGCTTTCTACCAGCGAGACCCGCAGCGAGTTATCAGATCGCGCTGCCTGCCGAAGCGTCTCCAGAGCGTCGATGAAATGCCGAGCCGCCATTGGCCGCCGCCGGCGAATTAACTCGATTCGGCCGTACAACTCCAGCGCCTTAGCGACTACCGGCTCGCCGCCCTCGGATGCTCCATCGTCAACGAGCGGACTCAGCAGCCCCTCAGCTCGGTCATACTCGCCAGCCCGGAAATGAACCTTTGCCAGTTCGTACGACGCCTCTGAGCGCTGGGACTCGTTGCCGGCGGCACGGGCACGCCGAAGCAGCTCGATGCCTTCGCTATCACGGCCTAGTTCAGTGAGCGCAACGCCACGTAAGGTCATCGCGCTCACTTCCTCGTGCGGCTCCGACGCCGAATCGGTCAACGCGTCGAGAGCCTCTAATGCGACCTCCGGCTTCCCCGCGTGTAGTGCGGCACGCGCCCGCAGGACTGCTGCGACAACCCGCTCTTGATCGGACGCCGGCCGCATCTGGTCCACGATGCCGAGGGCCGTCGCCCAATCGCCTGAATCGCTAGCACGGCGCGCATCGTCGAGGCTCCGAGCCGGCGGGGCTGGTGGGACGAGCGCAACGGCTCGCACGGGCTGGCTCGACGCGACGTCCAGTTTGTTCAGCGTAGCAGGCTCCCTGGTGTATCTATTGCGGCGCAACACCGCCGGATCGTCCCCGGGTGTAGGCGAGCGGGGCTCGCAAGGGCGATCCGACGGTGCGCCGTACCGCGTCGGGGATCGTTTCCGAATCGCACCGATGCGGACGTCTTCAAATCTTTAATTGGTACGGCGACTGAGTTGCATAGATCATGCGCGCAAGGCCGCTCGCGCGTCCATTCCCTCGATCGAGTCATCGGATCGCGAGGGGCTCGTTTTAGCATCTTTATACTAGCCGTGGTACCAAACGACACACAGAGTGGTGTCGTGACTGATGCAACTTGAGCAGGATAGGATAGGCAGGCCTCCCCCATTTGTGGGAGTGCTGCTGCAAGGAGTATCCTGCTAATGTCGCTTCTCGTCTCGTTGCTTATTGCGCTGGCGATCGGATCAGTCACCCCGCACGACATCGTGGGAGGCGGCCCCGGCATGGCGCCTCAGCCGGCAAACATCGTGGGCAGCGGTCCCGGAATGAAGCCGGCCGACATCGTTGGAGGTGGCCCGGGCATGTAACCGCCCACTTGCAGGAGGAGGAGGACGCACCCGACTACCTGGAACGCGCAAATGAAGTCGCGGCGCGCTACGACGCCACGACGACTTACTGTCCGACAGGTGCAACGCGGGGAATGCAACCGAATCTCAACGACGTCGGAAGCAGCGACGTCCTTCCTTCCTCCATCATTCAACTCGCGCGCAAGGCGTTCTTCCGGGACGACCTCGCTGCGTGTTTGGATACTTTGGATAGCGCAACGCTGTTGTCCGCATCCGAGCAGCGTGAGGCAACTCTGCTTCGTGCCCGCGTTATGATTCGGTTGGACCGATTCGCCGAAGCGATCGTACTGCTGGGGCCTAATCTGCCAACCTTCCAAACTGTAGACGAAGCGTGCACCGCTCGCATGTTGCATGCCGCAGCAGTGTCCCGTACGCCAGGCAACCTGGATCGCGGGCAAGCGCTTCTGGAAGACACTCTAGCATCTGCACGCGAATTAGGCGCGCACCGAGCAATACGTGCGGAGATCGCGTATATGCTCGCGTTCGTACACTGGATGAAGCGTGAACATAAGACGGTCCTACGATATGCGGTCGAGGCGGAGCGGGCGCAAGCAGATGTAACGTCAGTTCGCGCCTCTACCCTGCGTGGGTACGTCGCTCTAGCAATGGAACGCTATCCCGAGGCACTTGCTTTGTTCAAGTCAGCGCGGGAGAGCTACGATGCGTGCAAGCAGCGCGACCAGAATTTGTTAGAGCGCATTGTCGTACAGATTGCTTCGCTGGAGGTTACCTTTCGATCAGCCGCCATACAGCCTTCTCATTCAACAGCAGGACCGGACGGCTGCGTCGTTATGCGCGCGACCGGCGTACTGCGTATGCAGATTGCCGCTATGGACGCGTGGCTGCATGCATTCGATGGTGAACGTCGCAAAGCATACCGACAAGTACGAATCGCAGAGGACCTTGCGCCGAATGACGCATGGAGGCTGTGGGCGCTTGCGAATCGTGCGCTGATAACGGGTGCCTTTGGCGATCCGTACGGGGCAGGCGAGTTTGCGGCCACAGCGTTAGAGATCGTCGAGACGATAAAATGGGATGAGACGGTTGACGAGCAACGGGTCGGGCTTCTATTTCTTACGGAGGTTTTGACGGTCACCGATCCTCTGTCAGCGCTACGTGTCTTCGAGCGTTACGATTCACTGACCAGCGAGATGGACCGATCAAACGTCTTCCATGACGACATTCGGCTATGGATTCGCGAGACGTTCGTTCGAGGTCTTGTGCAGCGAATACGCGGTGAAGTGCGGGATGCGAGAGAGTCGCTTGAGAAAGTTCATGCTGAAGCGCTTCGGATTGGATTTCTCTGGCGCGCAACGCTTGCACTCATAGAGATAGACGCAACACGAGTCTCAGGACCTCTTCACGGAGGACATTTACTTCAGGAAGCGTCGACGCTCGTGCGCCAACACTTTCCGAAATCATTTCTGGCACGCCGTCTAGGCCGTTCATTTCTGGTTGACGTGGACCCTATAGCGATGACGCTGGCACCGCGACCCCGCGAAGTGCTCCGGCATGTTCTGACCGGCAAGACGCCGAAAGCAACGGCCGCCGCTATGGCTCTTTCGGAAGTTACGGTGAAAGGGTATCTAAAAACTCTTTTCAGGTCCTTCGAGGTTCGCTCGACGCCGGAATTGCTTGTCGCGTGCTACCGACGCGGCATTGGTGATCCTACGTGGTGGAATGCACTTCTCGACTCAGAGGCGATGCCCGCGCTGGCAGCGCGTTCGCAGCCGCCTACATCATAGCGTATCGTCCCTGCTGCTGCTGCTGCTGCTGCGTTCCGTCACCGCGAGCTAGTGGCGACGAAGCGACTGAATGCGATTCGAGGGCCGCATGGATAGCCGTCCCGTAGTCCATGGCTGAGAAACCTACGGCAGCACGCCCGTCGCTCTCATGACCTCGGCACGCCACTGGCCGTCCGGCTGGAGAAACAGTGTGCCAACCCCGCATCTCATCGCGCGGGCGCAAGCCAGTGCGCGTTCCAGCGTAGCGGCGGCTCGGCGCTTGGCGCTCAGCGGCTCACGAGGCATGGAATCGGTCTTCCCATGCCGCAGGTGTGGTGGTTAGGGATAAACCGGCATCTTGGCCTGCGCTCTCCGCTAGAGACGATTCGTAAATACATGGAATGACCCGTCGACAGGCGGGCAGGAGAAGCCGGGCGACCGCCCCACCCCACCCGACGGGGTTGCAGAGGCCCCTTTGCTGCCTTAAGCAAGCGCAGGTACCTGGCAACACGGCACCGGTACTCCCGGGAAGTCGACTTTGCCGAGCAAAAGTCTCAGACCCTTGACAAGGGTTTGATTTTGTGCATAGGCGGGTACAAGTGTCCCGGGATGGAGAGAACGCGCTCCGTCCGTGTGCTGCTTGGCAGAAGCGCCGCAGGGCCTTAGAGAGACCTCGCGACCCCATCCTCGTCCGCCCTACAGGTCTCGGCCCATGGAAACAGCGACACCCAGCCCACGCGCTTGCGAGCGTTGCGGAAACCAAATCACGTCCGCTCGGCGTTCAGACGCGCGATTCTGTTCGACAGCGTGTCGTTCCAAGGGTCATCGCGCATCGCACGACGACAATCGCGAAGCCCGTTCTCGCTTCCGTAAGGCCGCGCGCCTCTGGCATTCTCACTGCACTGCCTGCGGAGAAAGCCTCCAGGGGAGGCGGGTGTTCGTCACCCCGAATCCCGCGAAGCCAAGAGAACCGAGTGTTGCGGTCGTCCGGTGCGGCAGTTGTCACCGGACGGGGATGACGCCGGACATGCATGAACGTCAGGTTGCGCTTCGTGAAGCCAAGGACGCGATCCGCGCGCATCCGGCGCGACAATACAGCGCGGAGAAATATCACAAGCGGCGCCCTCGGCAATGGGAATACGATCCAACGGACGTAGACCTCGACGGTCTCGCGTTTGAGAACTGGCGCTCCGGATGCGACCGGAATGATCCCGCCACGCGATACGATTAGGCGTTCGGGTCATATCCGAAGCCCTACCCTTAGTGTGAGGACTGTTTGTGACAGTTCTTCACTTGACCGGCGTGCGATGTGCGCGCCGGTGACTGGTCGGCTGAGCACGAACCGCCGACGCCGTGCCGCCGTAAAACCCGGTACGGGAACTGATCCCCCGCTTTGCACGCACCTGCAAGGGCTTCGATTTCGGCCCGGATTCATCGGCGAGGGGCGGATCATGCCGCGCCGTTCCGCCTTCTGGTTTCCTTAGGCGAATTCGTGGACGGCTAACCATCTACGCGGTGAACGCTTTTCAAATCGTCACCGCGTAGATGTCTTTTTTCCCCATGCTGTATGAAAGCAGACAATCAAGGTGAATACACTTACTCGCTTGCGGGCTCGTCGGCTCCTCAAGAACAAATCGGTCGACCAAGTTGCACGCGAAGCAAATATCTCCGCATCGTACCTGTTCCAACTCGAACGTGCAAAGGTCTGCCCGTCAACGGCCGTCGCGGTTCGCCTCGGAAACGCGCTTGAGATTGAGCCGCACCGACTGCTCGATCAAGTGTGCTTCGTCATCAAGGACGCGAAGTGACGGAAGCACAGACCGCGCGGTTGCAAACGATTGTGACCGAACTCGAAAATGGCGACACGTCTCACGTCAGCGAGTACAACGTCCTAACCCACAGGCGAGCGTCGTCAAGACTCTTCGGACAGCCACTGCATACAGCTAACTACGCTGTTGCACCGAGGCCAGTTCAAGAAAACATGAAGGAGGTCGGAATCGACACGACTTCGGATCCGCTCGAAAGCACGACCGATAACTCTGCACGATATAACGAAAAGATCGCCCTTATCGCGCAAGTTAAGTATACAAGGGACGCGTGGAAGCGCGACCCCGACAAACTCGCTGGCTACACTGAATCGCTGGCTACTCTGGAGCAGTACGAACTCAAGGAGAAAGAACGTGGCTAATCCGGTACTAAAGTTTCATTTCAAGAAAGTGCACAATATCGACCTCGGTGACGGCGTTGCGCATGACATAAGGTTTGAATTGCGCGAAAGAGCCGTGGACCGAGGACGGCGCATCGTCGAGCCGCACTATTTCTTCGACGAGGTCCACGATCTAGAACTGGCCGACGAGGACTTCAACGAACCTGCCCGCCCTCCGCACGCAACAGATCGCCGATATGAGATGCTTGTCGACGCCGAGTATATCCGTGCGCAAGAAGCAACAGTCCGCAATAACCGCATTCGAGAACATGTCGCTCTTTAACGTCAAGGACGGAACAATCGAAGTCGTCAACGATCCCTGTGTAAACGCCCTTAGTGAAACACCGACCTCCGAAACAATCAAATCCCTCTAAGGACCCGATCATGGAAAACGAACCGAAACCTCTCACCGAAGAAGCCGCACTGTTCGACCCACACGCGGTGCTCGACCCGAAGGTCCCGAATACTCCGTCGAGTCAACTCGCAACCGACGCGCACGGTCGCATAGTCGGAACGAATCACGACGAGCGCGCGGAACTCGTTCCCGACTCGACGCGACCGCAGAAGTCCGTCCAAGGCTTCCGTCCCGGCGGAGCGACCATCTGCGCGAACACCGACGTTGCCGAGTAGCGTGCCCGATCGGACCGCCGGTTACGCCGACGCAATCGACTCGCAGGAAGCGCGAACGAGGTTCATTCCACAGGCTACGATTGAGCGAACCGTCGCCGCGCTGCACCGCTGGAAGGCGCAGGGCCGCGATGACCTCGTGCGTCGTGCGCGGGTAGAACTCGCGCGGTATGGAGTTGAGCGCCACTAGACCCTCCCTTGAACCGTAGGAAGTGCGCGATTTCATTTAGCGCATTGATGATCGATGACCGTTGAACAAATAGATGCTCGCGTAGACGTTGGCGAGCGCGCGAAGTCCGTCGCGAGACTGCGGACCCAGCATCCTCGTATCCCTCTTTCTGTAATGGCCGAAACGCTGGGCGTTTCAAAAAGCGTCGTACGTCGCGCGCTTCTGACGTGCTATCACAACCGGTTGCTCCCGCGCTTTTGCGGTGTACACCGGAGCCCCAGCGCGTGAAGACCGGCGTGCCGTCGAAGAAGGCGCAGGAGTATCTTCTAAAACGCTTGGGCGAACGCGATGTCGGCACGGAGAGCGCGAGCGTCGCGGCTATTGCAGACGAAGCAGTACGACGCTTTGGTTTCGAACCGCAGGATCGCGTCGGCTACGTAAAAGTACCGCATGCACTCCTCGAAGACCGCTCCCTGTCGCCCGTCGCGAGGCTCGTCGCGATGGACATTTCCTCATACGCGTTCGCGGACAAGACCGAGGCATGGCCGTCGGATCAAGCCGTCGCGAACGCCCTTGGCATATCGCTTCCGAGCGTGCGCCGGGCGAAGGCGGAACTTCGCAAGTGCGTACGCGCCTGGGTGAAGCCGACCGGACATCGGCAGTACAACGGCCCGGCAATTTACTCGGTCGCCGCAATCAAGGCCGAGACGGAGAAGCGAGCGTGAATATCACGGGCGATATTCACGCCCTCCCCACAGTGTAGGACTAGAGGCAGCACTGTCCGGCCGGAGGCCGGTGTACCCATCGTATCCTTCGTCTTCTCCATTCCTATTCTTATGCTATCGCCGGTGATAGCACTTGAATATCACGGATGATATTCACCAGACGAGTCTAATAACGATGTCCTCGGTGTGGGTGTGCGGGTCCTCAACTGACTCGACCGGGGGCATCGGGTCTGGTAGACCGCCGGACTCGCGAGCGATCTCGGGTAGGTCGGCGCGAAGCCGGGCGTTTACCTGACCGATCCACACGTCGTGTACCTCATAGGGGTTGCCTTCGCGCCCCGGCGCACGGTCTGCGAACTCGCGAACCCAGGCGGTCCATCCGCCCTGCCTGCTCTTGTAGAAAGCCTGATACGTTTTTTCTGGCATCGTAGTCCGTATATCCCTTTCCCGTGCCCGCTCGAATCAGATTTCGAGGGGTGCTACCATCCTGCGATCATCGCGCGCAGGCTAAACCTCGCGGCGATTCTTTGGAACGAATGACCATGCACAAGCGCGCTGGTGAACCGTTGCGCCTCGCCGATTGCGGCGACGTGCTTACAATCGATGAACTGCGACGCGTACTCCGCGTTGGCCGCAATGCCGCGTATGACCTAGTGAAGCGGAATACGATCCGTGCAATCACGCTCGGACATCGGCTCTTAGTGCCCCGCGTGGAGGTAGAACGATTTCTCGCCCTCCCTGTCGAAGCACCCGGAATCCACTAGGCTACGGAGGTAACGAATCTCTTGCCAGAACTGATAAAGGTCGGGGAGAACCGGTGGCGATTCAGGTACGACCTTCCACCGGCACCCGATGGCAAACGACGGCAGCAAACTCGCACCGTCAAAGGCACGAAAGCGGAGGCGCGGACGATACTCGCTCGCGTTATCGCGGAACTCGACGGCGGAATCTACGCGGAGCGCCGCGTGACCGTTGCGATCCTGTTCGACGTTTTCATGCAAGCGAAGAGGCCTCGTCTCGCGGCGACGACCGTCGAGCGATACGAAGCAATGCTGCGGACGCATATCATCCCCGCGCTCGGATCGATCCGAGCGGACAAGCTGACTGCGGTTCACTTGGAACGTGCTTACGCGTCGTGGCGCATGCAACGCCTCGATAAGAAGAAGGGCGCTCTCAGTGAGACGACGGTGAAGCACCTGCACGACCTCATCCGATCAGGTCTAAACTTCGCGACGCGTCGTAGACTAATCGGACGAAACGTCGCGCTCGACATCGATCCGCCGTCGAGGGCTCGCAAAGAAATGTCGGTGCTCGGTGCGGATGACCTTGGCCGACTGCTCGACTGTGCGCGCAAGCCGTCGAATCGATCCGTCGCGCGTAGTGCCTTCACGACCGAGGGAGCGTGGTATCCGGCGCTCGCGTTCATGTCCTACACCGGGGTGCGTCGCGGCGAATGCCTCGCGCTGCGTTGGACGGACCTAGCCCTCGATGCTGGTACCGTTGCGATCCGGCGTTCACTGCAACAGACCAAGGCCGGGCTCGCGTTCAAGTCCACGAAGACGGATCGCGAACGCGCGTTCACCATCGGACCGGCGCTCGTCGCGATCCTGCGGAAGCACCGAGCCGAGCAGGACGAGGTAAAGGCGCTCCTGCGATCCGCCTACCATGACGACGCACTGGTCTTCGCTCGCGCGGACGGCTCGGCGATCATCCCTTGGAACTTCGGAGCCGCATTCCGCGACCTCGTTCGCCGCGCCGCAGTCCCGCGTATCCGACTCCATGACCTCCGGCACACGCACGCCTCGCTCTTGGGGCAAGCGGGTATCCCGATGCACGTCACGTCAAAGCGGCTCGGTCATTCGAGCCTAAGCGTCACGGCGGACGTCTACTCTCACGTCTTCGCGAGCCAGGATCGCGAAGCGGCTATGGCATTCGAGGCGCACGTCGCTCGCTAGAGCGAGTGTGATAGGAATGTGATATTCCGGGCTGCGACGGCTCGGAATCCAAGAAAAAACCGCGCCGTAGCGCGGTTCTCATGGTAGCCCCAACGGGATTCGAACCCGTGTTACCGCCGTGAGAGGGCGGCGTCCTAGGCCTCTAGACGATAGGGCCGTACTCCCGGTCATGGACTCGAACCACGATAAGCAGAGTCAGAGTCTGCTGTCCTACCATTAGACGAACCGGGAACGCGGTTTCGGCCGGAATCCCGGCCGACGACCCATGATACGAGGACACGGGCGAGTTGACAAGCCCCCTCGGCCGCATCGCCGCCTACCCGGCAGGCATCGCCCGGGTCCGCTCCGATATTCAGGTCGGTCACGCCCCTGCTCGCGAGCGGGGCGTCGCTACTCGTCCTTCAGGAGAATGCGTGCAGGCAGTCGTCCTCGTCGGCGGCGAGGGGACGCGGCTGCGGCCGCTCACCCTCGAGACGCCGAAGCCCATGGTCCCCGTCATGAACATGCCCTTCCTCGAGCGGACGCTGCGCCGGCTCAAGGCGGCGGGAATCGAGGACGTGCTCCTGCCGGCGGGCTACCTGCCCGAGGCGATCACCTCGTTCTTCGGCGACGGCTCGGCGCTGGGGCTGCGGCTGCGCTACGTGATCGAGGAGGTGCCGCTGGGCACCGCCGGCGCGCTCAAGAACGTCGCCCAGTACATCGACGGGCCGTTCTTCGTGCTCAACGGCGACGTGCTGACCTCGCTCGACCTGCGCGCCATGCTCGACGACCACCGCCGCAAGGGCGGGATCGGGACCCTGCACCTGATCCGGGTCGACGATCCGAGCGCCTTCGGCTGCGTCGTCCACGACCTCGAGGGCCGGGTCGAGCGGTTCGTCGAGAAGCCGCCGCGCGGCCAGGAGCCGACCAACGAGGTCAACGCCGGCACCTACCTGCTCGAGCGCGACGTGCTCGACCTGATCCCGGCCGGCCGGCCGGTCTCGATCGAGCGCGAGACCTTCCCGGCGATCATCGCCGGGCCGCGCCCGCTGTACGCCTTCACCACCGACGACTACTGGATGGACCTGGGCCGGCCGGACACGTACCTCGGCGCCCACCGCCACATTTTCGACGGGACGATGCCGCTCGGGCTCGCTCCCGACGCCGGCGGCCCCGGCGTGGAAGCCGTACCGGCCTCCGCGCTGCGCCGGCCGGTCTTCATCGGGCGCGGCTGCACGATCGCCCCGGACGCCGCGGTCGGGCCGTACACGGTGCTGGGCGACAACTGCGAGGTCGGGGCCGGAGCGGTCGTGTCCGACTCGCTGCTCTGGGACGGGGTGAGCGTCGGGGCGGGCGCGCGGATCGACTGGGCGATCGTGGCCAGCCGGGCTCGGATTGGGGCCGAGGCTCGCGTGGGACGCGGGTCGGTGATCGGCCACGACGCCGAAATCGCACCCGGCACGGTGGTCGAAGAGAACGCGCGGGTGTCCGACCGTACATAGCAGCAAGCAGGCGCATAGTTAGGAAGACCTCTCACCGGGGTACGTATCCAGGACGCAAGCGAGCTAGTCCTGGAGGGTGAGAGCAACTGCTCGGCCTCGGACGCGGCTCATGCCGGCGCCGTTCGGCGCCCGGCTCCCAAGGGGAAGAAGTTGACTACCCAAGCGCCTCGGATGCTGTTCCTCGGCTCCTTTCCGCCCCGCGAATGCGGGATCGCGACCTTCACCAAAGACGTCGTCGAGAGCTATGACGACGCGTTCGGCACGCGCAGCTCCATCGTGGCGATCGACGAGCCGGGCGGCGAACCACGCCGCTATTCCGACCAGGTCGTCGCCCGCCTGACCCAGGACGACCGCGGCTCCTACGCCGCGATCGCGGACTTCGTCAACGCCTACCCGTGCGATGCGCTCTCGATCCAGCACGAGTACGGCCTGTTCGGCGGCGAGGAGGGCGAGTGGATCGTCGACCTGATCGCCCGCGTCCGCAAGCCGGTGATCACCTCGCTCCACACCGTCCTCCCCGAGCCTTCGGCCACCCACCTGCGCGTCGCGCGCGCCCTCTGCGCCACCTCCAGCGCGGTGGTCGTCCTGTCCGAGACCGGGCGCGACATCCTGGCCGAGCGCTACGGCGTCGACCCGGCCAAGATCCGCGTCATCCACCACGGCGTCCCGGACGTGCCGTTCCTCGAGACCGCCGCCGCCAAGCGCGCGCTGGGCTTCGAGGGCCGGACGACCATCGCGACCTTCGGGCTGATCAGCCGCGGTAAGGGCCTGGAGTACGCGATCGAGGCGATGAACGCGGTCGTCACCCAGCACCCCGAGGCGCTCTACCTGATCCTGGGCCAGACCCACCCGGTCGTGCGCCGGCACGAGGGCGAGTCGTACCGCCGCCAGCTCGAGGCCGAGATCGCCCGCAACCACCTGGCCGACAACGTGCGGCTGGTGGACAAGTTCCTCGACTTCGACGAGCTGATCGCGTACCTGACCGCGACCGACGTCTACCTCACCCCGTACCTCAACTCGACCCAGATCGTCAGCGGCACGCTGGCCTATGCCGTCGGCTTGGGCAAGGCGGTCGTCTCGACGCCGTACCTCTACGCCGAGGAGCTGCTGGCCCACGGGCGCGGCTTCTTGACCCCGTTCCGCGACGCGGACGCGATCGCGACGACGCTGGTGGCGCTGCTCGACGATCCGGGCCTGCGCGAGGCGACCCGTCGCCGCGCCTACCGCTTCGGCCGGCGCATGACCTGGCCGCACGTCGCCGACGCCTACGGTCAGCTCTTCACGGACCTGCTTCCGCTGGGCCGCCGCGAGGAGCTCGCCACCTCCGCGTAAGGAGGCTGCCGTGTATCAAGAACCTTCGCTCGACCACCTAGCCGTGCTGACCGACGACGTCGGCATCTTCCAGCACGCCACGTTCGACGTCCCCAACCGCTCCTGCGGCTACTGCACCGACGACGTCGGACGGGCGCTGATCGTGGCTTGCGACGCGGCGGCACGCCCGGCGACCGCCGAGGCGGGGGCGCGGCTGGTCCGCACTTATCTGGCCTACTTGCAGGACGCTCAGCTCGCCGACGGCTGGTTCCACGGCTTCATGGGCTACGACCGCCGCTGGCAGGACGCGCGGGCGACGCCCGATGCGGTCGGGCGGGCGATCTGGGGCCTGGGCTATGCCGAGGCCAACGCGCCGCGCGCTTCCTGGCGGGCCATCGCGGGCCGGCTGCGGGCCCGCGCCCTGCCGGTCGTCGGCACGCTGGAACACCTGCGCTCGCGAGCGTACGCGATGCTGGGCCTGGTCCACGCGCTGGCGGCCGCCCCATCGGACGCCTTCGCCGTGCGCGAGGCCCTGGCCAAGTCGGCCGAGCTGATCTTCCAGGCCCATCAGGCCCGGCGCGGCCCCGATTGGGAGTGGTGCGAGGACCGGCTCACCTACGACAACGCCCGCTTGCCCGAGGCGCTGCTGCGGGCCGGCAGCGCGCTGGGCCACCCGCCATACCGCCAGGCCGGCCGGGCGATGCTGGAATTCTACGCCAAGGTCACCCTGGAGGGCGGCATCTTCGTTCCGGTCGGCAACGCCGGCTGGTTCGAGCGCGGCGGCGAAAAGAGCCGCTCGGGCCAGCAGCCGCTCGAAGCGGCCGCCATGGTCAGCGCGGCGCTGGTCGCGCACGCGCAGACCGGCGAGCGCCACTGGCGAGTGGTGGCCGAGCTGGCCCACGCCTGGTTCCTGGGCCACAACACCCACGCGTCGGTCCTGGCCGTCGGCGGCGGCTGTTGCGACGGGCTCGACGACGGCGGCCCCAACCCCAACATGGGCGCCGAGTCGAGCTTGGCCTACGCGCTCAGCGCCGGCGACATGGCCCGCGCGACGCCGGCCGCGCCCGTTCGGCCGCTGCGGCTAGCCCGCTAGGCCACTCTGCCGCGGCGCGGAAGGTGCCCGCACGCGGCGCGGTGCATCGCGCGCTAGAGCCGTTTTCGGCCCCTCCGGCCCCCGATTTCACCGCGTGCCCCCGAGCGTACCGAACGCCGAGGCTGAATTGATGCGCGCGGCGAAGTACAGGCGTGATGCTGGCGCAGACCGAGATTCTCAACGACGTCCAGCGCGCGGCCGTCGAACACACCGATGGGCCCGTGCTGATCTTCGCAGGGGCCGGGTCGGGTAAGACTCGGGTCCTCACCCACCGGATCGCATACCTCCTCGAAGAGAAGAAGGTCTTCCCGGACCGGATTCTCGCGGTGACCTTCACCAACAAGGCGGCGGGCGAGATGAAGGCCCGGCTCGAGCGCATGGTCGGCGCCCCCGCGCGCGACCTGTGGGTCGGGACGTTCCACTCCATGTGCGTGCGGATGCTGCGCCGCGACGGCCGCAAGGTCGGCATCGCGCCGAATTTCGCGATCATGGACGCCGACGACCAGCGCGCGATCGCGCGCGAGGTGATCGCCGACCTCGACTTCGACGAGCGCCAGATCACGCCGGGCGCGGCGCTGGCCGAGATCTCCAAGGCCAAGAACAACCTCTGGTCGCCCGACGAGTACGAGGAGAAGAACCCCTCGTTCGCCGGCGAGCGCTACGCGCAGGTCTACCGCGAGTACGACCGCCGTTTGGCCGAGTCCAACGGGCTGGACTTCGACGACCTGATCGCCCGCGCGATCAAGCTGCTCGACGAGGACGACGACGCGCGCACGCGCTACCAGACCAAGTTCAAGTACGTGCTGGTCGACGAGTACCAGGACGTCAACTACGCGCAGTACCGGCTCGTCGCGACGCTCGCCAAGGAGCACGGCAACATCACCGTCGTCGGCGACGACGACCAGTCGATCTACTCCTGGCGCGGCAGCGACTACCGCATGATCCTGCGCTTCGAGGAAGACTTCCCGGGCGCCACGGTCTTCAAGCTCGAGGAGAACTACCGCTCGAGCCAGACGATCCTCACCGCCGCCAACGAGCTGGTCCAGAACAACCCCAACCGCTCGGCGAAGACGCTCTTCACCAAGCGCGCCGAGGGCGAGAAGATCACCGCCTTCCAGGCCGAGTCCGAGCGGGCCGAAGTGCGCTACGTGATGGAGAAGATCAAGGAGCACGTGCGCGAAGGCGCCGCGTACCGCGACTTCCTCGTCCTGTACCGGACCAACGCGCAGTCGCGCTATTTCGAAGAAGGTTTCCTGGCCGAAGGCATCCCCTACCGGGTCGTCGGCGGGGTCGGCTTCTACGCCCGCACGGAGGTCAAGGACATGCTGTCCTACCTCCGCTACATCGTCAACCCGTCCGACGCGGTGGCCTTCCGGCGCATCGTCAACGTGCCGCGCCGCAGCATCGGCCAGCAGACCCTGGCGTCGCTGCTCGAAGCGGCGAACCAGGCCGGGCAGTCGGTCGGCACGGCGGTGTTCGACTCCAACCTGCTCAAGCGCGCGGTACCCAAGAAGCAGCGCGAGCTGGAGCGCTTCGCCGAGCTGATCGCCGACCTGCGCGAGAAGGCGCAGACCTTCGGCGTGGCCGAGCTGCTCGTCGCGGTGATGGAAGAGTCCGGCTACCTGCGCGAGCTGCAGGCCGACGAAACGCCCGACGGCAAGGCGCGGGTCGAGAACCTGCAAGAGCTGATCGGCGTGGCCAAGGAGTTCGAGGCCAACCCCGAGACCGGCAACACGATCGACGACTTCCTGGCCCAGATCGCGCTCATCAGCGACATCGACACGCTCGATCCCGAGTCGTCGTTCGTCACCCTGATGACGATGCACGCCGCCAAGGGGCTCGAGTTCCCGATCGTCTTCCTCACCGGCCTGGAAGAGGGCGTCTTCCCGCACACGCGCGCGCTGACCGACATGACCGAGCTCGAGGAAGAGCGCCGGCTGGCCTACGTCGGCGTGACCCGCGCGATGGACCGCATCTACCTGAGCTTCGCGGCGCGGCGGACGCTGTTCGGCAACACGTTCTCGCATCCCAAGTCGCGCTTCATCGAGGAGATGCCCTCGGTCGAAGTGATCGGCGGGATCGGCATCGGGCCGCGGCCGGGCGGCGGGCGCTGGCGCGAGGTCTCGATCCACGAGAACGCCGGCGCGGGCGTCGGCATGGACTTGAACGCGGGCGACCGCGTGCGCCATCCCAAGTGGGGCGAGGGCACCGTGGTGGAAGTGGTCGGCGCGGGCGGCGACGGGCTGCTCTCGATCAACTTCCCCAACGTCGGCCAGAAGATGGTCATGCTCAAATACGCCCCGCTCGAAAAAGTCATCCCCGAGTAGCGCCGTGAGGACACTGCGCGTCGGGGTGGCCGGCGCGCTCGGGCGCCTCGGCCGCGTTGCCTGTGCGGCGATCGATGCCGCGGACGACATGCACGTCGCCGCGGCATTCGCGCGCCGCACCGGCGAGCGCGTCGGCGGCGTCGAGACCGACGACGATCTCGATGCGTTCGTCGCGCGCGGGCTCGACGTCATCCTCGACTGCACCGTCTACCCGGTGACGGTCGACGTCGCGCGCGCCGCGCTCGACGCCGGAATTTCGCCGGTGATCGGGGCGACCGGCTGGACCGACGAGGACGTCGTGGTGCTCTCCGACCGCTGCGACGAGGCGAACGTGCCGGCCATGCTGGTGCCCAACTTCTCGCTCGGCGCGGTGCTGATGATGCGCTTCGCGGCCCAGGCCGCGCGGGTGTTCCCGCGCGCCGAGATCGTCGAGCTGCACCACGACGCCAAGCGCGACGCGCCCAGCGGCACCGCCAAGCTGACCGCGCGCCGCATCCACGAGGCCGGCGCGCCGCTGCCGCCGATCCACAGCGTGCGGCTGCCCGGCCTGGTGGCCCACCAGGAGACGATCTTCGGCGGCACCGGCGAGACGCTGACCCTGCGCCACGACTCGCTCGCCCGCGAGTCGTTCGGGGCGGGCATCGTGATGGCGGTGCGCACAGTTCGTGCGCAACGCGGCCTGGTGATCGGACTCGACGCGCTGGTCGGCGAACTGCTGTCCGCATGAGAGGGCCCGGAGGGCGAGGCGCGTGCGCGTAGCGGTCATCGGCGCGACCGGCGTGGTCGGAACCGAGATCTTGCGCGTGCTCGAGGAGCGGGACGTGCAGGTCGACGTGCTGCTGGCGTACGCGTCGCGCGAGCGCGAGGACGCGGTGCGGTTCCGCGGCGCGAGCCTGCCGGTCGCGGTCGCGACCCGCGAGCGGCTCCTCGCCGACCGGCCCGCGGTCGCGTTCTTCGCCTCCGGCGACGACGCCAGCGCCGAGCTGGCCCAAGCATTAGCCGACGCGGGCACGCTGGTGATCGAC
>CAXTNU010000012.1:0-29360 GCA_964245595.1 uncultured bacterium
CGCGAGGGTGTGCTTCGTGTCGGTCCTCATTGCCACGGCAGCGTACTGGGCAAAGCTGGGATTCGCGCCTTGCCGCCGTTCCGCTGGGCGTGATACACTCCCGGGGTTCTCCCGGTCTGCGCCGGGAGCCACCCCACTGCCCGGCCGTTTCGCGCCGGGCCGTCCGGCGCGAGCCGGCGTCCAGAGAGGGCACCATGGCAGTCACCGAATACGAAGTCACCTACATTCTCCGTCCCGCGCTCGAGGAGACGGAAGTCGACGAGCGCTCCAACGCGATCGCCGAGGGCGTGAAGACCCGCGGCGGCGAGATCGTCGGCGAGCTGGAGAAGCTCGGCAAGCGCCGCCTGGCCTACGAGATCGACGACGTCCGCGAGGGCTACTACGTCGTGATGAAGTTCAAGAGCGAGCCCGAGGGCGCCAAGGAGCTCGAGCGCCTGATGCGCCTCAACGAGTCGGTCCTGCGCGCGCTGGTCATCCGCCAAGAAGACTGATCCCGCGCAGGGTTCTCCCGCAGGGTGACACCCGTCTGGCACCGTTCGCCGTTATCATCACCACCGTAACGTCAGCAGCAGAGTCAGGAGTCCGCCGTGGCTGGATCATTCAATCGCATCACGCTGGTCGGTAACCTCACCCGCGACCCGGAGATCCGGTACGTCGGGTCGGGCGCGGCCGTCACCAAGTTCACCCTCGCGGTCAACCGCCGCTCCAAGCAGGCCGAAGAGACCGACTACATCGACTGCGTCGCCTGGGACAAGCTGGCCGAGACCTGCAACACGTACCTGAAGAAGGGGATGTCTTGCCTGGTCGACGGGCGGCTTTCGATTCGCTCGTACGAGACGAAGGAAGGCGAGAAGCGCAAGGCTACCGAGGTGGTGGTGAACACCATGCAGATGCTGGATCGCGCTGGCCGCGGCGGCGGTGGTGGTGACATGGGCGGCGACGAGGACGGCGGTGGGCGGAGTTATCAGCAGCGTCCGCGTGCGGCTGCTCCGGCGGCGGCTGGTGGAGCGGGTAGTTCCGGCGGCGGCGGCGGATTTGGCGGCGGGGATGATTTTGAGGACGAGATACCGTTTTAGCGTCTAGGGCGGGTTAGCCGTAGAGCTAACTCTCAGGTTGACTCGCGCTCCGAAAAAGCCCAGTAATGCTGGGCTTTCTCGTTGCATTTTGAGGTCATGGCTAGGGCTCGCTAGCAATATTCCGTATCTCCTCAAATTGCCCCGTGGTGACCTAGGCGTTTGACGCTTCATTCGCTTCCAAACGGACGCGGGAAGGCGGAGAGGTAGTCGCTTGTTGTGTCCAATATGAACTTGAAATTCGCGGTAACTGAGGCCCATCAAGCGCTTCGACGACTCGTCCGAGGACCATGGATTCCACGAGCACCCTCTGGGTGGTCGCATGCCCTTCCTGGCCGAAGACCAGAATAGAGGGTGTCCAAGCGCGGGACATGCTGGACTAGACGAAAAAGGAAAATCGAGCGCCTCGAAACGTCCGAGCGCGGCAAGCCCATCTCGCACGAGATATTCTTCGAGGTCGCTCATCCGAACAAGCAAGGCACGACACTTCCGGTAATCCAGCGTGTCCTCGTCCCTGCGTAGCGACGAGGGGAGTAAGCGGATGTTAAAAAGCCCGTTCGTAAGAGCGGCTTTTTAACATATACCGTTACCGTGCGATCACGCCCCTAGCAAGTTTCTATTTCTGACTAAAGAACCTCTTCGTCAGAACTTGACGACGATAAGTGGACCTGGTATAGTGCGACAATGCCAGAGCACCCCGCGGAAGAACGCGCTACTGACGTCATAGAATCAGAAATCTTGAAGCGTCAGCAGCCCTTTACGGCAAGTGACCTTATGGCCGCAACGGGGGCGTCGCGTGATCTCGTCGACCAGGTCCTTTCGCGCCTCTCGCGAGCGGGTAAGCTGCAGAGGCTCTCGCGTGGGACCTATTCCGCTACGGGTGCAATGTTCTCGTCATCTGAGCTACGGTCGCTCCCGGCGCTCTCGATCGTTCCTAATGGACCCAGGCCAGCGCGTGTAGCGTCGCTTATCTGGTCCATCGCTGAACTGTTGCGTGGGGACGTTCGACCAGCCGACTACGGGTCGTTCATTCTGCCGTTTACGGTCCTGCGCCGCATCGACTGCGTCCTAGAAGCCAAAAAGCCCGCGGTGGTCGGGATCGCCAAGAAAATCAAGGACCTCGACAACGTCAACCTCGAGCAGCGGCTCGCCCTGGAAAAGGCGGCCGGGTCGAAGTTCTATAACGCCTCGGCGCTGACGCTGACGACGGTCCTAGACGACCCGAACCACGTTCGGGCCAACCTGGAGTCCTACGTCGGGGGCTTCAGCACCAATGTGCGAGACATCTTCGAGCGCTACCGCTTTGAGGATCGCGTCGCTGAACTCGACGACAAGAACTTGCTCTACAAGGTTCTCAAGGAATTTGTCGCGGTCGATCTCCACCCGGATGTCGTCAAGAATCCCGAGATGGGTGATGCGTTTGAGAACCTGATCCGTCGCTTCGCCGAACTCTCGAACGAGACGGCCGGTGAGCACTACACCCCGCGCGATGCGATCCGGCTTGCCGTCGACCTGCTGCTGGCTGGCGACGCCGACCTCCTCACCAACCATAAACCACTGCGGAGCATCTACGACCCGACCGCCGGCACCGGTGGCATGCTCTCCGTGGCCGAGGACCGCATCAAGGCCTACAACGCGAACGCCAAGGTGACGGCGTTTGCGCAGGAGCTCAACGATGAGTCATACGCCATCTGCAAGGCAGATATGCTCATCAAGGGCCAGGACGTGAACAACGTCGTCCAAGGCAATACGCTCTCGGATGACAAATTTTCAAACAAAGCCTTCGACTGGATGCTGTCCAATCCGCCGTACGGCGTCGAATGGAAGAAAATCCAGGAAGCGGTGGAGGACGAGCATGCGAAACGCGGTTTCAAGGGCCGCTTCGGCCCGGGTCTCCCGCGCATCAGCGACGGCCAGTTGCTCTTCCTGCTGCATCTCGTCTCCAAAATGCGGCCGACGGACAAGAACCTGAACGGCAGCCGGATCGCCATCGTCATGAATGGTTCGCCGCTGTTCAGCGGCGGTGCCGGCTCGGGAGAGTCCGAGATTCGCAAGTACCTGTTCGAGAACGACCTTGTGGAGGCAATCATCGGTCTCCCGACCGAGATGTTCTACAACACCGGAATTGCCACGTACATCTGGATCCTTTCAAACAGTAAGGCCGAGGGACGCGAACGCCAAACCCAGCTCATCGACGCGACGTCCTTCTGGCACAAGATGCCCAAGAGTCTAGGCAACAAGCGCCGAGAGATGACTGAGGAGGACATCGCCCAGGTCGTCCGCATCTACGGCGAGTTCGAGAACGGTGAGTTTTCGAAGGTCATCCCCAACACGGCATTGGGCTATCACACCATCGTCGTGGAACGGCCGCTACGTCTCAACTTCCAGGTCACATCTGAGCGCCTAGCGCGGCTCGAGGCCGAGAAATCGCTGACCAAGAACGGCCGCGACCTCGAAGACCTCAAAACGGCCTTGATGTCCATCGACCCCGCCAAGGTCTTCAAGAACCGCCCGGCCTTCCTCAAAGCCCTCGATCAAGCGCTGAAGAAAGCCGGCATCACCCTCACGGCGCCACAGTACAAAGCTGTCTGGCAGGCGCTGTCCGAGCGCGATGAAACCGCGGATATCTGCACAGGAACGAAAGGCAAACCGGAGACCGACTCGGAGTTGCGCGACACCGAGAACGTACTACTCTCGGAAGACGTCGAGGCGTACTTCGAGCGAGAGGTGAAACCCTACGTCCCGGATGCGTGGATCGACCATGACAAGACGAGGGTCGGCTACGAGGTGCCGTTCACCCGGTACTTTTACAAGTACGTTCCGCCGCGGGCTTTGGAGGAGATTGATGCCGATCTCGCCTCCCTTACCTCCGATATCATGAAAATGCTCGACGCGGTGACGGTGTGACGGTTGGAGCGATGCCATCTCAAGTCGGAATAGACCCAGGCCGTGACTGGCAACGACGACGGCTCAAATATTTGGTCAAGTTTCTCGGCGGGGCGACACCTTCCACGGACGATCCGACATTCTGGAACGGCGACATTCCTTGGGTTTCACCCAAAGATATGAAGGTCGCAAATATCTCAGACGCGGAGGACCATCTTTCCGACCTAGGTCTCGCTAGTTGCTCATCGTCGCGAGTCCCCGCTGGAAGCGTGCTCGTTGTCGTAAGGTCGGGCATTCTACGACATATGTTGCCCGTTGCAATCAATGCAAGGGATGTCGCACTAAACCAAGACATGAAAGCCCTGATTCCACGCGATGGCGTCGTCGCGCGGTTCTTGCGCTATGTGCTCATGTCAAACCAGCCGGCGACCTTAGACATGATTCGCAAGCAGGGCGCCACGGTCGAAAGTATCAATCAGGCGCTCTTGTCCAATATGGTCATCACTTTGCCAGGCTTGGAGCAGCAAGTCGCGGTTGCTGACTTTCTCGACCACGAGACGGCTGAGACTGACGCGCTAGTCGCGAAGTATGAGCGACTGACCCAACTCCTCGAGGAGAAACGCATCGCGCTAATCACCGAGGCCGTCACGAAGGGACTCGATGGGAACGTCCCGATGAAGGATAGCGGCGTGCCAGCAATCGGAATCGTGCCAGCATCGTGGGATGTAATCCCTCTTCGACGCGTAATCGACAAATTCGTCGATTATCGTGGTTCAACGCCAACCAAAGTTAGTTCTGGGATCCAAATCGTCACGGCAGCAAACGTCAAGATGGCTTATATAAACTACGATGCCGTTGAAGCTTATATCTCCGAAGATGAATACCAAACTCGAATGGTGCGTGGACTGCCTGCTATTGGCGATGTTCTTCTCACCATGGAGGCGCCGCTTGGACAGTGCGCGCAGGTCGATAATCCGCAGATTTCTCTTGGCCAGAGAGTAATGCTCCTGAAGCCTAACCGATTTCGAATCGAGCCATCATTCCTCAAATGGTACTTCCTATCACGTGCTGGCCAAGATAATCTGCAATCGCACGCCACGGGTTCCACGGCTCTCGGCATCAAAGCCTCAAAGCTAAAGGGACTCAGCGTCTGCGTTCCAACGCTATCTGCTCAACGTGCGATTTGCACTCACATCGAAAAGAAACTGGAGCATGTTACCGCTCTCTCGGCGCGCTGTGCTCAAGCAATGAGGATCGTTCGTGAACACCGCTCCGCACTAATAACGGCTGCCGTCACCGGCCAGATCGACGTCACCAACTACCGCTCGACCAAACAGCCTACCGATGTGCCAGCATAGTGGCCGCTCTGCACAAGGAAGTGACGTTCGAGAGCGAGGTCGTCGGGCACATGGTAGCCGCTGGCGGCTGGTTGGAAGGCGACCCGAAGCACTACGACCGTAAACTGGGGTTGTTCTCCAAAGACGTCATCGGCTGGATCAAGGACACCCAGCCGGCGGAGTACGAGAAGGTCAAGAGCACCCAGAACGGGGCTACCGACTCGATTCTCCTGGAGCGGCTCGCGAAGGTGCTCCAGGAATACGGCACGCTGACGGTGCTCCGTGACGGCTTCAAGCGCGTCAACGCGCGGTTCGCGATGTGCGCCTTCAAGCCGGGCCACGAACTCAACCCCGAGACCCTGGAAAAGTACGGCAAGGTTCGCTGCCGCGTCGTGCGTCAGGTCCACTACTCGGAGCACAACGAGAAGAGCATCGACCTGATCCTGTTCGTGAACGGGATCCCGGTCGCTACAGTCGAGCTGAAGACGGATTTCACCCAGAGCATTCAGCACGCGACCAAGCAGTACCAGTTCGACCGGCTCCCCAAGGATGCGAAGACCGGCCGCATGGAGCCGCTGCTGACCTTCAAGCGCGGCGCGCTGGTTCACTTCGCGGCGAGCACCGATGAAGTCCGGATGACGACGTTCCTCGACGGCCCCAAGACCGTCTACCTGCCCTTCAACGTAGGCAATAACGGCGCCGCGGGCAATCCGCCGAATACGGACGGCCATCGGACGGCGTACCTGTGGGAACGAGTCTTCCAGCGTGACGCCTGGCTTGAGATTCTCGAAAAGTTCATCCACGTCGAGAAGAGCACGAAGGTGGTCGACGGCAAGAAGGTTACCAGCGAGCGCATCATCTTCCCCCGCTACCACCAGTGGGACGCGGTGCGCAAGTTGATCGGCGCCGCAAAGAGCGAAGGGGTCGGCAAGAAGTACCTGATCCAGCACTCCGCGGGCTCCGGCAAGTCAAACACCATCATGTGGCTGGCGCACCAGCTCTCGAGCGCGCACGACGCCGCGGACAAGAAGGTCCTCGACTCTGTCATCGTCGTGACGGACCGGCAGGTCCTCGACGACCAACTTCAGGCGACGATTTCGCAGTTCGAGCACAAGGACGGCGTCGTCAAGCGCATCACCAAGGAAGGCCCGAAGTCGTCGCAACTGGCGGATGCGCTCAAGAGCAAGACACCGATCATCATCGTCACCATTCAGACCTTCCCGTTTGCGCTGGACGCCATCGGCGACCTGAAGGGCCTCGCGAACCGCTCGTTCGCGGTGATAGCGGACGAGGCGCACTCGTCCCAGACGGGCGAGGCAGCGAAGAAACTCCGGGAACTGCTGGGCGTCACCGACACCCCGAAGGGCGAGGAAGAAGAGCCCGTCTCGACCGAGGACGCGTTGCTCGCGCAGATGAGCAAGCGCGCCAGGTCGAAGAACATCAGTTACTTCGCCTTTACGGCAACCCCGAAGTCCAAGACAATGGAACTCTTCGGCCGGCCGGGCGTCGATGGGAAGCCCGTCCCTTTCCACGTCTACACGATGCAGCAGGCTATCGAGGAAGGCTTCATCCTCGACGTTCTCCAGAACTACACCACCTACGAGATCGCCTACAAGCTCGCAACCGTCACGGACAAGGCTGGCGAGAAGGTCGTGCCGACCGGCGAGGCCGCGAAGGTCATCAAGAAGTACGCGAAACTCCACCCGTACAACATCGAGCAGAAGGTGGAGATCATCGTGGAGCACTTTTGCGAGACGGTTCAGCCGCTGCTCGGCGGGCGCGCGAAGGCGATGGTCGTGTGCGACAGCCGCAAGGCGGCGGTGCGCTACAAACTCGCCATCGACAAATACATAGCCGCGAAGGGGTACGGGCTGGCGACCCTCGTGGCGTTCTCGGGCGAGGTGACCGACGAGATCGGGGGCGTCAAAGAGACCTACACCGAGTCGGGCATGAACAACCTCAAGGGAGAGAGCATCCCGGAGGCGTTCGCCAGCAAGTCCTATCAGGTGCTGTTGGTCGCCGAGAAGTTCCAGACGGGCTTCGATCAGCCGCTCCTCGTCGCGATGTACGTCGACAAGAAGCTCGCGAGCATCGCCGCGGTCCAGACGCTCTCGCGCCTCAACCGCACGTACGAACGCGCCGGGATCAAAAAGGACGCGACCTACGTTCTGGACTTCGTGAACAAGGCCGATGACATCCTCAAGGCCTTCCTCCCCTACTACGGTGTCGCGGAGATCAGCGGCTGGACCGACCCAGACATCATCCACGACCTGCAAAACAAACTCGACAAAGCGAACGTCTACACGTCCGACGACGTGGAACGCTACGTCGCGGCGTTCGTGAAAGCGCAGGGAGCGGGAAAGGGCGAGAAGAGCCAGGGCCTGCTGAAGGCCGTTCTCGATCCGGTCGTCGACCGGTACAAGGCCTGGGCTCTAAAGGCCAAGCAAGACAACGACACCGAGACCCTCAAGCGCGCCGAGATATTCAAGAAGAACGTCGGGGAGTTTATCCGTGCCTACGGCTTCCTCTCGCAGATATACGACTACGGTGACACCGACCTAGAGAATCGCTCGCTTTTCTTCTCCGGACTTAGTCGCCTGATGAAGGACGACCAGGATGATACCGAGATCGATCTG
Source organism: uncultured bacterium (assembly GCA_964245595.1). Classification (GTDB taxonomy): domain Bacteria; phylum Vulcanimicrobiota; class Vulcanimicrobiia; order Vulcanimicrobiales; family Vulcanimicrobiaceae; genus Vulcanimicrobium. The sequence continues at coordinate 7,933 of CAXTNU010000012.1, forward strand.
AGCGACGTGCAGATGACCCACTACAAGAAGAAAGTAGGCTTCTCCGGAAGGATCAGCCTCTTGGACGGAACTGCCGTCCCGCTCGAACCGATGACGTCGATCGGGACGGCGAAGGCCTGGGAAAAGAAGTACGGCGCTCTCGCGGATGTCATCAAGATCATGAACGAGATCCTGGGAGTAGGAATCGACGACGAGCATCAGATCGTGTTCCTCGCGGCGACCGCGCAGAAATTGACGGAAGTGGACAGCCTCCGCGATCAAGCACGAAACAATTCGCGCGAACAATTCAAGAACGCCGGCGACGTGGAGGCTCTCGGCGAAGAGATGCTCGTGCAAGCCAAGGAAGAACTCGCCGAGAAGAACGAACGGCAAAACGGGGCGATCCAAGAATCGTTGACTCGTCTGTTCAGCAATCGCGAAGGATTGGCGCGGCTAATGGAAGCCTTCGCCGACTACGTGTATGACTACCACAACCGTCCGCAGACCTAGCGGCGAGGGAACGTCCTCGCCGCCACGTACGGCCGGCGCCGCGGCGTGTTCGCGCGGCCGGGTACCGTCGAGATGCCGCCAGCCGCGCCGGCCCTAGACGTAATCGCGCAAGGTCAGGGTGACCGAGCGCGACGTGCCGTCCTTGCCGCTAACGACGAGCGCCAGTACCGAGCCGGGACCGCAGCAGGCGATTCTTGCTGCCGCCGCCGCGGTGATGCTTGCGCTTCCTGCGCGAGCGTGTTATACTGAACCAAGTGGTTCAGTATATAAACCCCTCCCTCGATCTCTCGTTTGTGGCGCTGTCCGTTGCGACCCGCCGCGGGATCATCGATCAGCTTGGGCGAGGGGACGCGTCGATCACCAGTCTCGCGGATAAGTTCCAGATGACGCTGACCGGCATGAAGAAGCACGTCCAGGTTCTCGAGCGGGCGGGGCTCGTCGTCACGCATAAGGTCGGACGGGTGAGGACCTGCAAGCTTGGGAAACGCGGCCTCAAGGCGGAGGCCGAGTGGATCGAGGCGCATCGTAAGCTCTTCGAGGCCCGCTTCGAAGCATTGGACGAAATCATCAGCGAAATGAAACAGTAGGGAAGCGATGAATCAGCAAGGTAGCAGTGCAGGTGGTGCACAGAACCGCACGTCAGTCGAGCGCAAAGGGGATCGCGAACTCGTCGTAACGCGGACATTCAATGCGCCGCCGAGCACGGTTTACAAGGCGTGGAGCCAGCCCGAGCTGTTCCAGCGCTGGTGGGCGCCAAAATCTGTATCCGGCGTTTCGCTCGTATCGTGCGATATGGACGTCCGTACCGGCGGCAAATATCGGCTGGAATTCGGCGCCGGCGGTTCCGACACCATGGCCTTCTACGGCAAGTATCTCGAGGTGGTGCCGAACGAGCGCATCGTCTGGACCAACGACGAGGGCGAAGAGGGCGCCGTCACGACCGTGACCTTCGAAGACCTGGGCGGGAAGACGCTGGTGCATTTCCACGAAGTCTATCCGTCCAAGGAGGCGCTTGAGGAAGCACTACAGGGCTCGGCGGCCGCATTGCCGGAGCAACTGGAGCAGCTCGACGAATTGCTTTCCAGCATAGGCGCGTAGCGCGGGTCAGGAAACGCGCTCCGGGAACGTCTGCTCTTGGGCTACGATATGTTGCAACAAGCGCAGGACGAGCAGGGGTTCTGGCGTTCCTACTTTTACCCGAGCCCACTGTACGCGACGCTGCTCGCGCTCGACGTGCTCGATGGGAATCCGGCCTTCACAGCCTCGACCGAGCGCGCGCTGGCGTTCGTTGCCGGCTCGCAGAATGACGATGGATCGTGGGGAGCGGAAGGCGACCCCTACGAAACGGCACTTGCCATCACCGCATTGGCCGGCTACCAGGCACACGCGGCGGCGATGGGCCGAGGCGTCGAATTCCTGCTCTCGGCGATGGCGGCAGACGGTTCTTGGCCGTCCAGTGCGTGCGTGTGAGAGTTTCACGCCGGCGATCGAGACGTTTGGCGCGCCTATGACGGTCATCGCGCGTACGTCACGGCGCGCTGCGCCACCGCGCTGCGCCGAGTTACCCGGTCCACTGTCGAGATCCACCCGTAAGCGCCGATGCGGCGCCGAGTGGTCCTAGTAGTCGACATATCGGGTTGCGCCATGTCTACCTCGACGACTTCACGACCAACGTCAGCCGGCGCTGCATGCTGGTCCGGTCCCGACCGGCGGACTCATCTGGTCCTCGTCGCAGGCGTGGTCCTCCATCCACCCCCATGCCGGCACGTCTGACCAGGACGAGACCTTCGGCGAACGGCTCCGGCGCCTGGCGCAGCGCTTGAACTGCACCCAACTCGCGCACGCCGTCGGCATCGCCGAAGGCGCCGTCCGACAGATGGAGTTCGGCCAGACCAAGCACGCGACGCGCCGTGTGACCCGCCTCCCGTATCCCGCCGAGATACGGGACCACCAAACGATAGAGGGGAAGGAGTTGGCCTGAGGGCCCGGATCGGTCGCCCGCGTGCGTGCTCCTGTGTAGGCCAGTCGAAGCATGCCGGGCGCGGGTCCGGGGTCGGGGCCGGCCCCGCCTCGCGATGCACGACGGACGCCTCGAAGGCGGCCTCGGTGTGGGTTCGCATGCTCTGACGCTACGGTTGGCCGTGAACGAACCGTGAAGTGCCGTTCTGACGGCTTTCACGCGCGGTCCAGCAGCCCCAGGGCGCGTGCCTTGGCCAGCGCGTCCTCGCGACCGTGCGCGCCGAGCTTGGCGTAGGCATTGCGGAGCTGGGTGCGCACGGTGTGCGTGCTGCGCCCGAGCAGGGCAGCGGTTCGCTCGGCCGAGTGCCCGGCCGCCGCGTGCTCGAGGACGAGGACTTCCCGGGCCGTCAGCGCACCGGGACGGCGCTGCTGGGCGTACCGCCGATGAACGGCGTCGACGAACCTCGCGTAGCGCTCGACCGAGGCGGGCGCGTTCTGCCACGGCAGAGCGCTGCCGGTCCGCACGAGCGCGTCGCTTTCCGGATCGCCCGCGACGAAGCGCGCCTGCGCCGCGCGCCGGCCTCGCACGGCGTCGCCCACGAGCAGGCTCGCGTTCACGGCCAGCGCACGCGCCAGCCGCAGCAAGCGAAGTTTGTCCGGCGGGGTAGCCGCGGACGGGCGGGCCGTGTCGTGAATCGCCTGGCGCGCCAGGCGCCGCGCGGCCGGCAGATCGTCGAGCGCCGCGGAAACCAGCGCCAGCAGCGCGCGGCACAAGGCGCGCTCGCCCGTCTTCGAGGCCGGGGCATCGCGCAGCTCGACCAGCACGTTGCCGGCGGCGCTGAAGTGCCCCAGCCGGCTCAGGCGCAGCACGTCGCCGATGCGCGCCGCGAAATCCTCGTGCCGCGAATCTGGCGGCACTTCGCTATCCACGCGGGGATCATCGCAGCCGAACGCGCCGCGGTCTATGCCAAATTTGTAGGAGCTAGCGGACCGCGACCGCGCGCGGCGCGCCGGCATTGGGTACGCCGGGCGACGCGATGCCGCGCCGCAGACACTCGGCGAACAGCTCGGCGAAGGAATGCGTCCCGAACGCCGCGTGGATGTCCTTGATGTGCTTGCGCACCGTGGTGTGCGCGCGGTTCGTTTCGGCGGAGATCGCGGGCGCTTTCTTGCCCTCGAGCAGCCGACGCAGGACGTCGCGCTGCGCCGGGGTCAGCTTGGACCCGACCGGATCGACGTACGCCCACGCCCACGAGCCGAGCCGCCTGGCGAGAAACGAGTTCGGAAAGTTGTCGCGCACCATGACCGCGGCCCGTTCGAGAGCCAGCTCGCCGCGCGTGTCGATCGGGGTCGCATCGAGCTCGATCAGCGCGAGCGCCGCACGCCACAAGAAGCCGCAGGAACCGAACGTGTCGGCCGCTTTGCGGAAAAGACTGCCGGCCTGGTCGAGGTCGCCCCGCTGCCGCGCGACCAAGCCGCACACGTACGCTTCCCAGCCGACGAGCCGCGGATCGGCGTCACGGTCGCGCAAGACGCGCGTGGCATCCATGCGTGAGGACAGGCCGTCGTAGCGGTCGAGCACGGCCGGCGCGGCAGCGGGATTCACCGCGGCCAGCACCTCCGCCAGCCGCAGGAGACCGATCCGCTCCTCGTCGGTCGTCGCGTTCCAGCGGACGGACGGTACGATGCGCGCCGCCTCATCGGCGAAGATGCGCGCGTTCCCGACTTCCCCGAACGCCTCGAACACGGCTGCTCCAGCAGCTAACGCTCGCACGCGCCAGGCCGGGGTGGGCGCGACGCCGATGGCGTCATGCGCGATACGAAAAGCTCGAATACGATCTCCATCTAGCGCGTATAGCCACGAGTCCGCCGTCATGAGCAACATGCGGGTAGACGTGGCGATGGCAGGGCCAAACGAAGTGCCAGGAATCGTTCGCCCATCCGAAGCAGCATGGGACCCGCGAACTTTCGCCGAGCGCAGATTCATTTCCAAAGCCGCTATCTGAACTATGATCTGCGTTGCCAGGTCCAGGTCTCGACCCTGGCACAATCCATATGTGTGTCGCGCACGGTAGAATAAACCTAGTGCGTCGGAATATTGACCGGTGGCTATAGCGACGAAGGCGCGAAGCTGCGTTCCTCGTACGGACAGCACATCAGCTTTTGCTCTTTCAGCGACTGTTGCGTATTGCGATACCTCACGAAATGCACGCTTCGTCCAGTATGCAAGACCTCGGTAGTAAGCCACTTCAGCCTGGATAGCACGGTCGGCTCGCCGAGCCTCGGCAAAGTCAGCGGTAGTTGCAAGGAGCTCTAGACCGCGGTCCACGTCCTTGACCCGCGCGACCGCCGTTCCGTGCAACATCCGAGCAGTGCAGATCTCGTCAATAGTGGAGAACGATAGGATCGCGGGCTCCAGCAGGTCGACGACCTCAGGTGCCCGCTGCAGCCGCAACAAAGCTCGCGCGAGTAGGAAAAGAGCGTCGGCGCGTACATGCTTGTCGCCGAGGTTTTGTCCCTGAAGCGTCGCAACGCATTGGGGAAAGTCGCCACGAAGGTATGCCTCTCGCGCGGACGCGACGATAGACGCGGCCGTGGTCGCGAGCGGGGTGGTAGGAAGGACGTCACCGATTCGGTGAGCGGTGGAGCGTTTTTTTAGCGTCACCCGAGCGCGATACACCTCAGCAAGGGCTACTAACGGGAGCCCGGGTATGTGGTGCGCTCGATTTACCGCCCAACGCGGAGACGTCCTTCCCGGCATGCCAGTTTAGAAGCACATGCCGCGGAGGCTTCCGCAGCGTGTCACGGGTGCGGCGATCCGACCGGCCCACCGCCGATTACATCGTAAACGGTCACGCCGCCGACAGGACCGCCGCCAGCCACGTCTGCCGGCTTCGTTCCGCCAGACGGACCGCCGCCGCTCACGTCATGGACAGTCACGGGACCGCCGCCGAGAACGTCGTGGACGGTCGAGTGGGTCGTCGGACCGCCGCCGATGACGTCGTTGTGATGCATGGTGAAGTTGCCCAAGCCGGCCAGCAGCATGGCCAGCAGAATCGCGGGGATGCTCATTGCGAGGATGCTCCTTGAAGAGTGTGTGGATAGTAGAATCCACTAACTCTATGGTACGCGAACCTCGTCCTCACCGCCGAAACGCGCGAAATGTGCCTGAGCACCCAGCGTGGCGAAACTTACATTCCCGCAAAATCGGATGGTTATTCCGGCGATTTTCTACTACAAATTCGGTACTATTTCGTGTTTTGGTATAAATGTGCGCACGAATCCCTATGGTCATTGCATCTTTTGGTGAAGTAGTCACGTCATGTTTCTGCCTCAAAAGCTGGAAATACTACACCATAATCGCTGGTATATTTGATAACTTACACGTAACTCTAGCACCGTCAATTCGTACCATCGTGCCTTCGATACGTGCCGAACGCGCTCGCACGCGGCAGCCGTTGCTACCCCAAATGTAGTATGGACCCGGCCGCGCCGGCTCGGCATGATGGGCTCGTGCACGGTAGCACGCGGCCCACCACACCTGTCCGTCACCGTCTCACCGATTCGGTGGCGGCAGCCCGCCGCCGGTCCTCTTTGCGAGCCACGCTCGCCTACACCCGGGGAGGATCGGCGGCGCGGCTTCACGAGCCCGCGCGCCCGAACCCGTGACGCGCGTAACGAAGAACCAGCACCGCATTCTCCTGCGGCTGTTCGCCGGCGAGAACGAGCAGGACATCGCCGCCGGCACGGGCCGCAAGCCGTCGACGATCTTCAACACGGTGCGCCGCGTGCGCGCGCAGCTCGGCGCTCGCAACGAGTACGACCTCATGCGCGAGTGCATACGGCGAGGGATCGTCGAGCTCGACGAGATCCTGGCGCTCGCGGATGAGCTGCGGCGCGCGCGCCCGCGCAAGCCGGCGGCTCCGCCGTGAACCAGGTGAAGCGGCGTTACGACGGCCTTCTCACCCCGCCGTCGCAGGCGGTCAGTGCGACGGCCGCGCGGGCGGCGCTCGCGGCCACGGGCGAGGCATCGAGCGCGACGAGGATCTGGCCGAAGGGCCTTTCGATCGCGCACGAGCGAGGCGATGCACGGGGTAGTCGGGCCGTCCAGCGGGTGGTGGCGGCGGGGCTGGCAGTTCCGGTGGTGGCGAGGATGATTTACAACGGGGTTCTTTACATTCTCAAGGCTGAATTCCGTGGTATCGCAGTCGAGCGACCGGCGCTCATTCGGCCGCGATACCGTAGGCGCGGCGTTCCCGCGAACGTACCGCACGCCGCGCTTGCGGCGAGCATGCAATTGCAACCCTTCAGCGCGATAGATCCAACCGTGACAGGATTGCCACGACGGAAATACGTACTCACTTCGTGGGAGCTGGGGCTGTTAGCCGCTGGGCTCTCGTGCTTGTGAAAGAAGGATGTGCCGGGCGGCTCTTTCTTCCATGCCGGCGGGCGTGCGCCGGTCCACGTTCCTCATCGGCGCCGCGGCTCTGGCCGGATGCGGCGGCGGCCTCGTCTCCGCCGGGAAGTCCCCGCTGAGCGGCGCGGCGCGCGCCGTCCGTTCGGTCTCCCAGTCGATGGCCGACTACACGGTCTACACGACCTCGCCCAACGGTTTCAAACTCGCGCAGTCGGCGGACGGCTCGACCATGGCCTACTTCGACCCCCAGGGCGGGTATCTATTCTCGACTCAGGTCACGTCGGTCGACGACGTCTGCATGTACGTGACCGCCCAGAACAACGCCAGCCGTTTCACGCCGCTCACCGTGAACCAGGCGATTCCCTACAACCTGGTCGCGCACACCACGTACCACCCCGACCCGGCCACGGCACTGTCGTACGCGCCGGACCCGAACACGGGCAACACCGTCGTCACCGCGACCAACAACGTGGGCAGCACGACCGTCACCGCCGTCTCCAGCACCGAGACCGACTAGAGCGACACGCAAGGGCTGGGCTCCAACACGTGAAACGCCGGCATGGGCCTCTCCTCGTCGTCGAGGAACGGTCAGACGTGTGGTGGACACGTCTGCGCGTACGTGGCCCCCGCACCGGCGCCGACACCGCTCCACGGGCGGCAGCCCCAAGCGGTTCGCCGCACGGAGAGCACGACGATGACGTGCGTCGCATCGGCTGGTGGGACCGCGACCGCGATGCTCAACGTCGCGGGCAAGTTCTTCAAGTCGGCATGACGTCCGCCGGGATTGTCGTTGGAGTGTCGGCCAGTTACCTCTACTGTTACGCGCAGAACCAAGCAAAACCGAAATGAGCGCCGAGATTTCGAACGGGTTGTTCGTGGCCCTGGGCGCGGCGCTCGTTTTGTCGTCGTTCGTGTCGATGCGTCGCGGGAAACCAAGAGAGGGGTGGATGTTCACGTTTGTCATACTGGCATCCGGAATCAACATTGCCATTAGCCTCCTTACGGCAGAGATCACGCCCGTCGTGCCCATCGCTCTCGTCATCGTGCTCTTCATCGCGGCCATCCTCACCTTTCCGCGGGCCAAGATTCCGCCAAACAGCCAGCCGCGCTGAGACGCTGCAGCCGTCATAGGCTGCACGCGCAGCCGCATCACAATGAAACGACGTCAGCTCGAACTGATCGACGATCCGGCGTGTGGCGTTCATCGTCGCTCCGATAGCAAGTCAAGTGATTCGCGCCGAGCGGGACCATGAGCGGTTTGAAGCCGGGCCGCTTCGTCGCCGGTTCATACCTCGCCTAGAATATCAAGGCAAGCGAACTCGTGGTTCGGGCTACGGGATCGCCACCCCGTGGAGGGGAAGGTGCTCTCGGACGGCCGGGACCTATGGCTTCGAAGTGCTCCTGTGTAGGCGAGTCGAGCACGCCGGGTGGGCGGGTGTCGGGTCCCGTGCCGTCCCTCACCAGGGAACGACCCGGCCGAGGTAGTCGAGATACTGGAGGCCGGGGCTTTGGCGCTTCGCGAGCAGCACGTTCACCACGTTGGGTACGCTCTCTTCGATGCTGAGGCGCGCATCCGGGCCCCCCAGCTCGGTGCGGACCCAGCCCGGCGCCATCAGCACCATCGCGCGCGACGCGCTGGAGGGCCGGGCCGCGAAGCTGCGCATGAACATGTTCAGGGCCGCTTTGCTGCCCCGGTAGACCTCTCGCATTCCCGTCACGTTGTTGGTGACGCTGCCTTGCCCGGATGACATGACGCCGATCGTGCCCGTGGCAGGAACGGCATCCTGAAGAGCTTCGATGACCCGCATCGGGCTCAAGGCGTTCGTGACCATGACGCGCACGAACTCGTCGGTGGTCACCTTCCCGACCTTGACGTGCTCGTCTTGCGTGGTGGTCCCGGCGTTCACGAACAAGATGTCGAACACGCGGCCCGACAGGCGGCCTCGAAGCGCGGCGATCTGCTCCGGCTCGTTGATGTCGAGCGTTTCGATCTCCAATCGGCCTTCGGAGGCCTCCGCTAGATCGTGCAACGCGGTCCGGCCTGTCCCGGCCCGGACCGTCCCGACGACGCGCCAACCGTTCTTCAGGAATTCGGCGGCCATGGCGTGGCCGAGGCCCCGGGAAGCGCCGATGATCAGGATCGTGGAAGCGGCCTGGTCAGGTGAGGTGGGGGGCACAGAGGTGGAGGGCACAGGCGCGAGACCTTTCGTCGGTTCAGCGATCGGCTGGAGTTACGGCGGCTGGCCCTAGTAGGCTGGGCGCTTGGCGTCGAAAATCGACATCATGCCGAACGTTTTCAGCCGGCGGGCGCTTGGGGTATTCGAGGACGCGTCAGCGTCGATTCCTCTTCGGCAGATCGATCGAGCCTTCACAAGCGCGGGCATTCGGATGGGCGAGGACCGCGATGAAACCGGCGGGGCCCGCCGAACGCACTTCCGCCGTTACGCCGCCGGTGTGGATCAGCACGATCCGCACCAGGTGGAGCGGCTCGGCGATGCGCTCGGGGCCTTGATCGACGAGGTGGCCGCTTCGAAACGGGACTTCCTCGTGAAGGCCGCGGAGCGTGACGGCTTCTTCTTCGCGGACGGCGTCTTTCGGCCGGCGGGAACCGGCCCGAGGTCTTTCGCGGTGACGAGTGCCGACGACTTGACGTGCATCGATGACCGTGGCAGGCTGCTGCACGTCCTTGCGAACGATCGTCCCCAAGAGGCCATCGGTGGAGCGGAGGAGCTGATCGAATCCGTTTGTCGGACCGTCTTGCGTCTCATCGGCGAGCCGGCTCCTGCGGGAGCAGCAGGCTTCGTCGATGTCACCGAATCGACGCTCGCGGCCCTCGAGCTCGTGCCGGCGGAAAGCGACGATGCGAAAAAGCGCGCCAGCCTCGTCCGTCGATCGTTACAGCAGCTAAGCGCCGCCGTTGCCGAGCTGGCTGAACTGCGAAACGCAAGCGGCTCGCGTCAGGGGCGCGACGGCGGAGGGAACGGTCTCCTGCCTCGTCATGCTCGCCTCGCGGTCGGCGCCGCCGTCGCGTTTGCCGGCTTCGTTGCGGAGACGTACGTCGAGCAAGCCGCGTCGGAGAACGGTCGACGGGCGCTCTAGCGGGTTTCGAAGACGAGCTGCATGGCGGAGAAATCGAACGTCAGCGCGCCGCGCCGGAACAGCTCGTGCGACAGCGTGCCGCCGACCGCGAACGGCAGCGTGCGCGCTTCGCCGCCCCCGCCGCGAAACGGCACGGCATGCGCGGCATCGGGACGATCGCCGCTGCATCGAGCTGAACCTTCGTCGCTTGCACGCCGATGCCGCCGCCGCCCGTGTCGACGTTGAAGAGCGCTTCGGGCGCGCTGCCGATGCGCGCCCGCACGAAGATGAAGTGGTCGGGCACGAGCAGGCCGTGCGGGTAGTCGATCGTCGCAAGGAACTGGTAGAGCACGCGCGTGCCGATGACGCCGGCGATGCCGGGCGGCAGCTCGCCCGGGACCGACGCGGGCAGCGTCGCCTTCGAGATCCGCGGCCACGCGTCCGGGAGCGCGATCGCGATCGTCGAGAGCAAAGCCGATCGAGCACCGACGCGGACGTTGCTTTGGACCGATGACGGCCGAGCCGGTGCGCGGGGAGCGCCGCCGGGCGAGCTTGCGCCGCCGGTCCCGCGCTACCGGCCGGGGCGCCATGCCGAGCTCTACGGCGTCGCGAACGGCGAACCGTTCGAGCCCATCACGTGGGTGGCGCGGGGAACGCGGATCGTGCTCGTCGCTCCGCCCGGCACGCTGTCGCCCGCGCAGGTGCGGGCGATCCGCCGCGCCATGTCGAGCTGATCCGAACCGGCGACGTTCAGGCCGGGAAGTATGCCGCGCTGTCCACATCGTCGAGAAGTGCGGGTTCGGTCGGCTGCCACCCGAGCGATTGCCGCGTTTTGGCGCTCGATGCGGGGGCGTCGACCCGAGCGAACATCGCGAACCAGCCGAAGTGCTTGTCGACGTCGTCCCCCGAGATGCTGACGACCGGGAGGTTCAGACGGCGCCCGATGACGCCGGCGATCTCGCGGAACGGGACGCCCTCGTCGGCGACCGCGTGATACACGGCGTGCTCCGCACCGCGTTCGAGGGCGAGACGGTAGAGCCGCGCCGCATCGCGGCGGTGCACGCCGGGCCACCGGTTGTCGCCGTCGCCCACGTAGGCGGAGACGCCGTGCTCGCGCGCCAGCCCGATGACGATCGGGACGAAGCCGTGGTGTTCGCCTGCGCCGTGAACGGATGGGGAGAGCCGAATCACGGAGACGCGGACGCCGCGCGCGGCCGCGGCGGCCGCCGGCGACTCGGCGTCGCGCGGGAAGTGCGCCGCGCCGGGATCGCGGACGTCGTCCTCCGTGACCGTGCGCCCGGGTGCGACCAGCGCGACACCGGACGTGACGATGAGCGGCCGGTCCGTCCCGGCCAAGGCCGAGCCCAGCGCGTCGATGGCGCTCCGCTCGGCCGCGCCGTTTTCGGCGAAGCGCGAGAAATCGTGGTTGAAGGCGGTGTGGACGACGGCGTCCGCGGCGGCCGCGCCGGCGCGCAGGCTGTCGAGATCTTCGAGGCTGCCGCGGTGCACGGCGACCCCCGCCGCGTCGAGCGCGGCCGCGGCGGCGTCGGACCGCGCCAAGCCGACGACGGTATGGCCGGCGCCCCGCAGCTCCTCGATGACGGCCGAGCCGACCCACCCCGTGGCGCCGGTGACGAAAACACGCATGATCAGATATGTCCCCAGTGATGGCAGTTGCTGACATGAGCGTAGCACGAATGTCAGTGCCTGTCATCATGTATGATGAGAACGATGAGCCGGTGGAAGCCCGACGCCCGCGGCCGCCTCGAGCAGGCGGCCTACGACCTCTTCCTCCATCGCGGCTACGAGCAGACCACCGTGGCCGATATCGCCGAGCGCGCCGGGTTGGCCGAGCGGACGTTCTTTCGGCACTACGCCGACAAGCGGGAGGTGCTCTTCGGCGGCTCGGCCGTGCTCCAGGGCGAGCTGCTGCGGGCGCTCGACGGGGCGCCGCCGGCGCTGCCCGCGATCGATGCCGTTCGGCTCGCCGTCGAAGCGGCGGCGAGCGTCATGCACGGCCGGCGCGACCTCGCCCGCGAGCGCCAGCGGCTCGTCGCCGCGCACGCCGATCTTCGGGAGCGCGAGCTGATCAAGCGCGCAACGCTCACCGCGGCGCTCGCGCAGGCCCTGCAGCGGCGCGGCGTCCCCGAACCGGCGGCGAGCCTCGCCGCCGACATGGGGATGACCGTGTTCCACGTCGGCTTCGCCCGTTGGCTCGACGATCCGGCGGGCCGGGAATTCGTCGACGTCGTTCGCGAGGGGTTCGATCAGCTCAAAGCCGTCGCCGCCGGCACTTGATCGCCGGTGGCGCGGTGCCGCTCGCCCAGCAGATCGGCGAGAACCCACACGGCGCCGGCGATCGCGAAGGTCTCGGCGAACTCGCTCCAGTTGGCGTGACTGCGGGGCGCCGACAGCAGCAGCGGCACCCACACGACCAGCCCGAACAGCACGATCATCGCGGTCAGCAGGCGAGCCGCGAGCAGCGCCATGCGATTCGCGAACAGGGCCACGGCCGCGAGCGCGAACGCGACGGTGGTCGCGACCGCCCAGAACGTCTGGCTCGGCGGCAGCCACTTCGGCACCAGCGCGGCGGTGGGGCCGAGGTAGACCGCCTGTTCGAGGGTGAACGAAGCGACGCAGGCGCCCAAGAGCACGCGGCCGAGCCGACCGAGCGCCGCCGGGGCCGATGCCGACGACGTGCGCGCGTACACGAGCGCCGCTCCGGCCGCGAGCGAGAACGGCTCGAAGAAGTTGCCCCAGCGATCGTAGACCGCCGGCATGGCGACGATGCGCGGCACGCACAGCACGGCGAGGACGAGATACACCGCGCCCAGGACGACCGCGCCCGCTCTGGCGCTCCGGCGGAACTGGATCGCGGCGCCGCCGGCGATCTGGGCGGCAGCCGCGGCGCAGACGAAGAGCGGGCCGTCGGCAGCGTTCAAGACCGAGCGCAATTGATCCCAGTCGCGGTAGTCGTGCCAGTTCAGCGTGACGAGGCCGAAGACCAAAGCCGCCGCGCCGAACGCGTGACGGCCGGCGTTCGAACCGTCGCTGCGGTCGCTCGGGCGCGCCATGGCGTCGCTCGCTCAGCCGGCGGCGCGCTGCGCGTCGTAGCGCTGCTGGGCGCTGGTGAACGTCTCGACGTTGGTGCCGATCCACGCGAACAGGTCGATGAAGCGCTCGGCCAGGGCGCGGCCGCTGGCGGTGAGGGCGTACTCGACGCGCGGCGGCACGACGGGGTGGCTCGTGCGGACGACCAGGCCGTCGCGCTCGAGCACGTCGAGCGTCTGCGCCAGCATCTTCTCGGAGATGCCGCCGACCCGGGCGCGGATCTCCGAGTAGCGCAGGTCGCGTTCGAGCAGCGCCCCCAGCACCAGGCCGCCCCAGCGGTTGCTGACGTGGGTCAGGACTTCGCGCGCTTTGCACAGGGCGTTGAAGCAATCGCCGGTCGCGGGCAGGGCAGCGTTCATCGGGCGGGTCTCCCATAGCTTACTTTTTGGTAAGTACTTCCTTTTCGTAAGTTTAGGTTCTAGACTCGCTGCATGTCAATTCCGCAGAAAACTGTCGTCGTCACGGGCGCCGGCTCGGGCTTCGGCCGTCACACCGCCGAGCGGTTCGCCGGCGCCGGCTGGCGCGTCTTCGCCGGCATCCGCGGCGCGCGCGGCAAGCACGCCCAAGCCGCCACCGAGCTCGAACGGCTCGGCATTCGGGTGGTCGAGCTGGAGATCACCGATCAGGCCTCGGTCGACGCGGCCGCCGCCGAGGTGCTCGCCGCGGGACCGGTCGACGTCCTCGTCAACAACGCCGGCGCGGCGTACTTCGGGATCGTCGAAGCGTTCACGCCCGAGACGATCCAGCGCCAGTTCGACGTCAACGTCTTCGGCCAGATGCGCGTCAGCCGCGCCTTCCTCCCCGCGATGCGCGAGCGCCGCAGCGGCCTGGTCGTCTACGTGACCTCGGTCGTCGGCCGGTACACGTTTCCGTTCGGCGGCGTCTACGCGTCCTCGAAGTGGGCGCTCGAAGCGCTCGCCGAGTCGTCATCGTACGAACTGGGCCCGCTCGGCGTCGACGTCGCGATCGTCCAGCCGGCGGCGTACGAGACGAACATCGGCAACTCGGGCGCCGGTCCCGACGACGAGCAGCGGCTGAGCGGCTACGGCACGGTCACGCCGCTCATGGCGAACGTCTTCGGCGGGCTTTCGAGCTCGGCCCGAGGGCGCGACGCGCGCGAGGTCGCGGACGCGATCTTCGCCATCGCCGAACGGCCGGCCGGCACGCGGCCGCTGCGCACGCCGGTCCCCGCCGAGCCCGCGGTCACCGCGATCAACGAGGCCGCCGCGCCGATCCAGCGCCGGGTGCTGGAGAGCTTCGGTCTCGGCGACCTCCTGCCGAAAGTCCGTGTCGGCGTCTAGGCCGCGCCGTACGCCTTAATCCGGTCGCGCATGCCGGAAAAACGCGGCTGGGCGCCGCCGTAGCGGGGTTTGCGCACGGGCGAACCTCGGGCTGGAGTAGTTCGCACTCATGCCTCTAGAACGTCAACGGGCAACCCGCCGCCGGCGAGGGCCTCGGGCCGCCGAAATATCCAAGGCTTGAAACCCTAGGGAACGCACGCGAGCCGGAAACCACACCGCGGGATCCGCGGGCACTGTCAGCTTGCCGAGCATGACCTTGATGCTGATTTCCCACGCGACTCCGGCGGAGACGAACACCTCATTCGCGCCGTCCACGATCGCCGCGAGCGCGTTGGGCCGCAACTAGTCGGGATCAGCCGCGGCCCACAGAAATACGTGCGTGTCGAGCAGCAACCGCACTGGGCGCCACATCGCTGGGATGGCCCGCAGCAACCGCGCTGTTGGCGGACATGCCGCGATGGCGGGTATTCTCATGATGAGCACGCGGACGCGGCGGAATGACGATCGCGGCTAAGCCGTACCCGCGCTCAAATGAGCATCCAGCCAGCCTAAGACCTTCTCCCAAATTTCGGCGTTGCCGAATGCGGCTTCGGGCCGCCCGATGAAGCCCTCGTCGCGGACGGTCACGAGCGTGCCGTGCGCGGTCGGTTCGAAGCGGTACGTGATCGTCGTTTCACGATCGCCGAGAAACGGGTGAGCGTCGAATCGCCTGGTCATGACGAGCTTCTTGGGAAAGTCGAGCTCGCAGAACTCGCCCCACGCGTGAACCAGGTTCCCGTCCGCCAGCTCGACCGTGACGCTCCACGGACCTTGAACGCGCAGTTCCGCCTTCCAGCCTGTCTGGCGATAGTGGCCCGGGTATCGCCACCATCGCTCGACCTCGCTCGTGGTGAGAGCGCGGAAGACGCGATCCGGCGTACCGGCGACCTCGGCAACCGCGATGATCACTCCGCCGGCCCCGTCCGCTACGGCGCGCAGGGTCCGTTTCGACGAGCTCGGCGCTCGAAAATCAGGCTTGGTCTTCGACTCGGTCGAGTGCTGTGCCGTCATGTGCTCCTCCGAGCGCTAGTCTTCCACCGCCGCTTTGAGGCGGCTGAGCGCGTCGTCCCATTGCTTTGAAATCTGGTCCAAGTAGCGGCGCACTTCGTCGATGCGCGTGGTCTCGAGCGTCCAGATCCGCTCTCTGCTGCGGCGCTCGCTGCGCACGAGCCCGGCCTTTTCCAGCGCGTGCAGGTGTTTGGTCACCGCTTGGCGCGAAATGTCGGCGCCGTCGGCCAGCCTGGTGATCGACAGCGGGCCGCCGTTGCAGAGCTTTCTGACGATCCGCAGCCGAGAGTCGTCGCCGAGCGCCGCGAGGATCGGCGCGACGCTCACGACCGCGGCAGCAGAAGATACTTCTCGATCAGGCCCACCATCAGGCTCCAGCCCTCGTCGTTCGCTTCGAACGCGGCGGCTCGCCGCTCCACCGGAACCGCATCGAATCCGGACTCGGCGATCGTGAGCCGCGTACCGCCTTCGGCCGGCTCGAGCGTAAACGTCACGAGCGTCATCGGCTCGCCGGAGTAATCGAACGCGGGATCGATCGCGAACGGATGCCAGCGGAACGAGAAGACGCGCATCGGCTCGATCCGCTCGACGTACAGGGCCACCGGCGCCCCGGCGTACTTCTCTTGCATCTTCGCGACGTCGGGGTCGGCGATCGTCGGCTTGACTCGGCCGCGCATCCGTGCGCCCTGGGCGAAGCGTCCGTCGAGCTCCATCCCGAACCAGCTCCCGAACTCCGCCGCATCGCTGACGGCGCGCCAGACTCGCTCCTGCGGCGCGCGCAGAACGACCCATTTTCGATTCGATCGGTGGATGATGTCATACGCAACCTTCCAGTTGCATATGAGGCTATCACGGCTCGCCGCAAAGCGCAACCCCAAGGTTGCGCGCGGTCGCCGACTGCTGTGCGGTTCACCCGACGCAGGCTGTTCGATACAACTGCCTCGCACAAATCGCTGAAGTTCTTGCACGCCGGCTTCCCGCGCTAGCATACTCGCGTATGGGGACTCGATCCCGCATGCGTCTCGCGAGGGGCGAACGATGAGAACGACTGCCGCTCTGGTCTTCGTCCGGCGTGGGTTGGCCGCGGTGCTGTTCGCTTTGCTCTGGGCGTGCGCGAAGTCGGCCGGCACGGCCGATCGCGGCGCAGCGGCGACCGCGGCGCCCACCGTCGATGCCGTCGCGGCTGCCGTTGCCGCCGCGCGGAAGCATGACGATCCGTGCGCCTATGTGACGGAGGCCGAAATGCGCGCGATCCTGCATGCCCCGGTGGTGCCGCACGCCAGCGGCGGGAACACGTGCGTGTACGCACTGCGGTCGGGCCCGGGGCCGTACGCGCAGATCGAGGTCGCGCGCGGCGACGGACGGGTAGCGATGCGGGCGGCGGGCGCCATGGCGCGCCTCGAGCCGGGCATCGACAGCCCGCTCGCCGGCATCGGCGATCAAGCGGTGATGGCCGGGCCGGCGATCATGGTGCGCAAGGGAGAAGACCTCGTCAGCATCGTGATGTCCGGCGTCGACGCGCCGATCGAGAAGGCCAAGGTCATTTTCAACATGGTCGAGCGGGCTGATAGGGATTCCGCACGATCGTCACGAGCGCCGTGACGGGGAAGACGCCTGGCGCTATTTCGACGTTGCCGTTGCCGCCGCCACGATCGCGGCCACGGTCGCCGCGGGGTGCGAGAGCATGCTCGGGTGCCCGCCGCCGGGGGCGTGGCTGACGTGTGCCTTCGCCCGGGTCGCCATGAAGAGCTGCGCTTTGGGCGGGATCACCAAGTCGGCATCGCCGACGACGTACCAGGCCGGAATGGTCTTCCAGCCTTCGGCCGCCGGGGCTTTGTCGTTGAGCGCGCTGTTGGTCAGCGGGCGCTGCGTCACGGCCATGAGGCTGGACATCGGCTTCGGCAGATCGGACGCGAAGACGGCGCCGTAGTACTTCGGGTTGAAGAAGAGGTCCGCGTCGCCGCCGCTCGCCGTGGCGAAGGGAACGGGTAGGAACAGATCCGGCGGCGGCGGCGGGCCGCCGGCGAGAAGCGAGAGACACGAGTCGCCTTCGTCGGGCACGAACGCGTCGACGTAGACGAGCGCCTTCACGTTCGGATCGCTCGCCGAGGCGACGCTCACGACCGCGCCGCCGTACGAGTGCCCGACGAGAACGACCGGACCCGGTACGGACTTCACGAAATTCGCGACCGAGGCGGCGTCCGATGCGAGCCCGCGCAGCATGTTCGGCGGCGCGAGCACGGTGAAGCCCGCGCTCTGCAATTGCGCGATGACGGGATTCCAACTGGTCGAGTCGGCCCACGCGCCGTGCACCAGAACGATCGTCGGTTTGGCGGCTTGCGCCGGGGCCGCGCTGGGCTGGAACGCGAATACCCCGAATAACGCGATCGCGCTGCCGACGGCAAAACGCCGAGCGCGCAAGCTCGCGACGGCAGTGCGGAACATCGATCGTGCCTTTCTGAGATACGGGCTAGAGTCGCGTGCCGGTAATTTCGTTCTGGTATACTACAGCAGGTGTCCAGCGCTTGTAAAGCTGGTCCGAGAATGCGTGCGATCGCGCTCGACTGCCTCGACGTCGCAATGTCCCGAGCCGGATATTGTCTTCCGGTGTGGGTCTTCGACCGATGCGCTCGAGCTGGCCGCGGCCGACGGTCGCCGGGTGCAAGCGCAGCCGGGCTTCTGGTCGGGCACGACGCTGCACGGGTTCTACTACGCATCCCGCGCGAGCCCCGGCCGCGCCGATGCCTTCGCGGCGTACGACGCCGGGACGGGTCAGCAGGTCTGGTCCGACGCCGGCCCCGCGGGCGTCGGCGGTCCGCCGACGCTGGTCGGCGCGACGCTGCTGCAATCGTTCTCCGAGAGCGGCGCGGTCCTGGTCAACGCGATGCACGCCTTCGACGTGGTCACGGGCCGCGAGCTGTGGCGCAGGGGATACGGGCCGCGGCCGCTGGGCACCGGGCCGGGCGTCGTCTACCTCGACACGACCTGGTTTCCGCTCCAGCTCGACGCCTACGTTCCGCTCGGCGTCGGCACCGTCGACCTCGCGACCGGCACGCTGCTGCACGAGTACTACTACAAGCCCGATCGCGCGCGAAACTGGCCGCGTCCGGCGAACGCGCCGTTCGGTGCGGCGGGCGCGCACGTGGGCGGCGGCTTCGTCACCTTCGCGGTCGACGGCGCGTGGTCACGACGGTGCCTTGTGGTTCCTCACGGCCGATGCGGTGGGGCGGCTCGCGCTCGACGGTACGTTCGCGCGGGTCGCCCTTCCCGAGTCGTTCACGCGGGCCGGCTACCCAGCGCCGCGGCTCGTCGCCGGACGCGCGAACGCGATGTGGGTCACGGCCGGCAAGCAGCTCGCCGAAGTCGACGCGCATCGTGTCCTGCGCACGTGGTCGCTGCCGAACGCGTCGAGCACGATCGCCGGGCTCACCGTCGGCTGCGACGGGAGCGTCTACGCCGCCGACGCGCTGGGCACGCAGCTTGCGCGCTTCGCGCCCGACGGCAGCGTCGAAGAACACGAAACCGGCTTGTACACGATCGACGGCCTCGCGACGGCGTCGGATTGCCGGCTCTGGTTCGTCGGCGGCTCGAACGCCCCGGCTCAGGCAGTCGGCACGTTCGCGTTCAAGCCGGTGTGACGAGATCGTAAATTCCGGCGCTGGAGCGAATGCGCGGCGTCGGAACGGCCGATTCGTTAGCAGGTCGCGGCTCGGGGCCAGCGGGAAGGAACGCCCGGCGGGGCATTCGGGTCGCCCGTCGTCATGCCGTCTTCCGGAGGTTTCTCACATGCAACGTCTCCTCGGAGCCGCCTTTGCGCTGGCCTTCTTGATCGGTCTCTCGGGCCCGGTCGACGCGAAACAGTGCCGCGACGCGAGCGGCAAGTTCGTCAAGTGCAAGACGATGCACGTGACGAAGAAGCCTTGCCGCGACGCCAAGGGCAAGTTCGTCAAGTGTAAGGGAATGTAGCCCATTCCGCACGGCTCCGAGAGGCGGTATCCCGGCTCGATGCGCATCGTGAATACGAACGAGGTCGAGGAGTTCCACTGGACGTCTCCCAAAGGGACGTTCAGCGGCGCCGGCAAGCAAGTCTCCGAGGCGCTCGGCCGAAAACCGGGGTCCACCGATCTGAACGAGCGGCACCCGTTCGACGTCGAGATCCTCCGCCTCGCGCCCGGCGCCACGCCTTATCCGTATCACTCGCACAGCGCGCAGTGGGAGTTCTACCACGTGATCTCGGGCGAGGGCGCGGTCCGGCACGCGGGTGGGACGACGCCGCTGAAGGCGGGCGACGCCTGCCTCTTCAAGCCCGGCGAGCCGCACCAGATTCGCAACGTCGGCACCCAAGAGATGCTGGTCTACATCGTCGCCGACAATCCGCTGGGGGAGTCGTACCACTACCCCGACAGCGCGAAATGGGGCGTCAATTCGCCTGAGCGGCGGCTGCTGCGCTCCGAGCCGGTGAATTATTACGACGGCGAGGAATGACTCGGCCCGCGCCGGCGGCTGCGTTCAGTCGATCAGAACGTCTGCCTGTTCGGGCAGTTGCTGCCGACCGAGACCCGGTTGCCGCCGCTGTACGCGCGCTGGCAGTCGAGCACGTAATCGACGAAGTTGTCGCTGCGCCGCTGCTTGTCGTACTGTCCCTGGCGGAACTGGGCGTTGTGGAGGTCGTAGCCGCGCTGGGCGCTGGCCATGTACGCCTGGTGCGCCTGCATCCGCTGCGCTTGGGCGAGGTTCCCTTGCTCGAGCAGCCGCGCCGTCTGCGCTTGGGTCAGCCGCTGGAAGCGGTCGGCCAGCGCCGCCTGCCAGGCCCCCCACCATTGCTGATCGAGGCTGAACTTCATCGCGCGGAAGGTCGGCACCAGCGCGTCGAGCTTGCCGGTCGGAGCGAACCAGCGCGTGACGAACGCCGAGCAGGAGTGCTGCTCGCCCACGGCCATGAGCGTCGTGGTGCCGCACGTCACGGTCGCGGACAGCTTCTCGTCGACGACCTGGCCGTGGACCGCGTAGCGGACCAGATAGCGCGCCATGTCGATCGTCCGGCCCGGCTGCGGGTGGACGTCGGCCAGCTCGGGCACGGGCTCCTCGCGCACGAAGCCGACCTTCTCGACGCCGACCTGATAGGCCAGAAAGCGCTTCGC
Organism: uncultured bacterium; assembly: GCA_964245595.1. Classification (GTDB taxonomy): domain Bacteria; phylum Vulcanimicrobiota; class Vulcanimicrobiia; order Vulcanimicrobiales; family Vulcanimicrobiaceae; genus Vulcanimicrobium. The sequence goes on from CAXTNU010000012.1 coordinate 28,476, forward strand.
GCTGACCGCTTCGTGCCACGGCAGGCAATCGCCCGACGAGCGGGCGCCGGCGCCCCACGCCCAGTCGGTTCGCGGCAGCAGATACGCGCCGCTTCGCCCGTCGGGGCTGGCGGCTTTGAAGATCGGGCTGGTGGCCGAGTTGCACGAGCTGCCCGGCAGCATCGTTCCCTGGGCCGTCCAGTTCGCCGGCACGGCGACCGTCCAGGCCGTCATCGCGAGCACCGGATCGCCGATCGCGAACGTCCGCCAGCCGGCGGTTTGGCCTTGCAGGCAAACCGCCGCGGCGAGCGCCAGCGCCAGGCCGGTCCGGGGCAGCTCGATCATCCGACTCTCTCCGATCGTTGGTAAGCGCACCCGAAGGCGACCCGGCGCGGCGGCGCGCGCGGTCGCTTCGGCCGATGGTAGCCGCACGGCGCCGGAGCGCGCATGGGGCGACACCCTACCCGCAGGGCTGGCGCCGGCCGGCACCCGAATAGGGCGCATGGTCGTCCGGCCGGTCGTCTGCCGCCCGTTCATCGGGCGCCGCCAGGAGCTGGCCTACCTGACCGAACGGCGCGCCGCGGCAGCCCAGTCGCACGGCGGCCTGGTGCTCGTCGCGGGCGACGCCGGCATCGGCAAGTCGCGCTTGCTCGCCGAGTTCTGCGCCCCGCTCGCCAAGTCGCGCTGGCGCGTCGGCCACGGTGCCTGCCTGGAGCACGCGCGGCGGCCGTACGGCCCGCTGCTCGACGTGCTCGCGGCGTACGACGGCGACCGGACCGCCCCCGCGCTGACGCCGGCGGCGCCCAAGCGCGAGCAGCTCGACGCGATCGTCGACCGCTTCGCGCGGGCCGCCGCGAAAACGGGCCTGGTCGCGGTGGTGGAGGACGTCCACTGGGCGGATGAGGC
>CAXTNU010000013.1:0-27831 GCA_964245595.1 uncultured bacterium
GTCGGACAGTTGCGCGCCTGACACGGCACGTCCAGCTGCTCAGTTGGCGTAGCCGGTGATCTTTGCGAGCCCAATCGCAAGGATCACGGCGATGATGATGACCCGCCCGGGCCGACCGGCGCCGGCTCGCCCAGCGCGCGGGCGATGAGCTCCGTCACGTCGCCCACCGCGTCGGGCTCGCGGGCCGAGGCCAGCGGGGTGCCGTCGGGCGAGCAGACCACGGCCAGGTCGGCCCCCGCCAGCGAGAGCGAGGCGCTCAGCAGGGTGCCGAGCAGATCCGCTCGCGAGCGCCCGGACTCGAGTGCGGCCGCGAACAAAGGCCGCAGCCCCTCGCTGTCGGGGTCCGCCAGACGGTGTTCGGACACGACGGGGATCAAGATATGTGACCCGGCGGCATTGACACCAGTATGTTCCTCCGTGAAAAACGCGCCACCCGCGTTCGCGCCATACCCACCCTAGAGCTCGGTCTCCCGGAGGGCTCTCGAATCACCGCTCGCTTGCGAACGGTGCGTTAACGGCGTGACGCCGGAAGGGCCGCGGACGAGCCGAGCCAGGCGGCGCAGTCGGGCGCGACCATCGGCTGGGCGAACCAGTAGCCCTGGAGCTGCTCGACCCCGTTCTCGGCCAGCCACTGGGCCTGCGGCTGGGTCGCCACCCCATCGGCGCTGGGCACCGCGCCCAGCGCGCGCGCCATCGCGATGGCGGCCCGGGTCTTGCGGCGCGCCACTTCGTCGCTCGCGACCGCCGCGGTCAGGCTGGGGTCGAGCTTGACCCCGCCGATGCGCAAGCTCGCCAGGACCGCCAGCGACGAGCGGTCTGCGCCGAAGCCGTCGATCACCGTCGTCGCGCCCAGCTCGGCCAGCGCGTCGAAGGCGTTGCGGGCCCGGACCGGGTCGGCCAGGATGGCCGACTCCTGGACCTCGACCGCCAGCCGGCGCAGGAAGCCCCGGCCGTAAGCGCCGGCCACCACCGCGTCGCCGATCAGATCGTCCAGCAGCGCGTCGTCGAAGCCCGACAGGTTGACGTGCAGGCGCAGGTCGTGGCCGTCGCCCCAGCGCTCGGCCAGCTCGGCCAGCTCCTCGATCACCCAGGCGTCGATCGCGGCCGCGGTCTCGGGGCTCAGCCCGCCGTCCATGAAGCCGCGCGGGGAGAGCCAGCCGCGCACCGGGTGGCGGTAGCGGACCAGCGACTCCAGCCCGACCACGCGCCCGTCGGCGGCGGCCACGATCGGCTGCAGGCAGAGCAGGAAGTCGCGCTCGCGGTCGCCCGAGCGCAAGCTCTCGCGCAGCGCCCGGCGGGTGTCGAGCGCCTCGCCGACGCCGTCGCGGTACCAGCGCGCGCCGCGCCCGCCGCGCTTCTTGGCGGCGTACATCGCGGCGTCGGCGCAGGCCAGCAGGGTCTGCGCGTCGTCGCCGTCGTGCGGCGCGACCGCGATCCCGACGCTGGCCGCGATCTGGCGCGTCGCGCCGTCGAACTCGCCCCCGGTCTGGAGCAGGCGCACGAAGCGCTCCGCCGCGTCGGCGATCTCGGACTCGTCGCCCATGACGTCGATGACGGCCAGGAACTCGTCGCCCCCGACCCGCCCGACCACGTCGCCGCGCCGCAGCGCCTCGCGCATCGAGCGCGCCGCCCGGCTCAGCGCGCGGTCGCCGTTGGCGTGCCCGAACGCATCGTTGACGGCCTTGAAGCCGTCCAGGTCGATGTAGAGCACGCCGACCGGGCGGCCGGCCCGGCGGGCGCGGTGGAGGGCTTCATCGAGGTGCTGCAGGGTCGCGACCCGGTCGGGCAGGCCGGTCAGGCCGTCGACCCGAGCAATGGCGAGGGACATGGTGGGGTCCGTGACCGGGCCGCACAGCTCGTCGACCGCGGCGACGAGGTCGTGGCGCTGTGGGCCCTGTTCGCGCCAGCGGATCGCGAGGCGCCGGTTCGAGCTCTCACCCAGCGCGACCGTGCTCACCAGCCCGGCTCGCCCGCCGGCCTCGTGCGCCAGCCGGCCCGCCCGCTTGAGCTCCCCGCAGTCGACTCGCTCGGGAACCGCCAGCAGCACCGCGTCGTTGTCCAGGACGATCGCCGCCTCGGCCCCGATCGCGTCCAGTGCCGCGCTCACCAGCGCGTGCAGCGACCGGCCGTGCTCGGGGTCGGTCGAGGCGGCCAAATCGATCAATGCCAAAAGCGCGCCGCCATGAAGGTCGATCGCGTGGGACTCGGCCGGTGGAACGAGGCTCACCGCGCTTGATCGTACACTAAGCGTGCGCCGATGTGAAGCATCTTACCCGGGTCCTTCAGTCCAGAGGAGCATGCGGCCCTGTCGCCCGCGCGTAAAGGCGGCGTAAGCCGCCGCCTTTACGCCTCAGCCGCGGGGGTGCGCCCGGTTCGGTTTGGGGTGGAACTCCGGCCGCGGCGAGGCTTTGGCCAGGGCCTCGTCCATCAGCCGAAGCGCCGTTTCCATCTGCGGGTCGCGCTCGGCGAGCGTGTCCTGCGGGGCGACGTCGACCTCGTGGGTCGGGTCGGTGCCGTAGTTCTCGACCTGCCAGCCCACGTCGCTGAACCAGAACGAGTACTCCGGCTGGGTCGTCTGGGTGCCGTCGACGAGCATGTGGCGGGGGTTGATCCCGACCACGCCGCCCCAGGTCCGCATGCCGACCAGCGGGCCCAGGCCGTAGAGTTTGAAGCAGTGGCTGAAGATGTCGCCGTCGGAGCCCGCGAACTGGTTGGTCAGCGCGACGATCGGGCCCGCCACCGACTCCTCGGGGTAAGGATGGGCCGGACCCCAGCGCGAGATGTCGTAGCCGACCCGCTTGCGGGCCAGCTTCTCGAGCAGCAGCGACGAGACGTGGCCGCCGCGGTTGTAGCGCACGTCGACGACCAGGCCGTCGCGGTCGAACTCGCTCAGGTAGCCGCGGTGGAACTCGGCGAAGCCCCACGGCCCCATGTCGGGGATGTGGACGTAGCCGACCCGCCCGTCCGTGCGGGTGTGCACCGCGGCCCGGTTGGCCTCGACCCAGGCCCGGTAGCGCAGCATCCGCTCGTCGCGCAGGGTCCGCACCAGCACCCGGCGCGGCGCGCCGCCCGCCCCGCGCACGACGCTCAGCACCACGTCGCGCCCGGCCTGGTTGACCAGCAGCGCGCCCGGTCCGACCGCCGCCGAGAGCGGCCGGCCGCCGATGGCGACGATGAAGTCGCCCGGCTTGACGTCGACGCCGGGCTCGGCCAGGGGCGAGTCGGCCTCGCGGTTCCAGGGGTCGCCGCGCAGGATGCGGGTCACCCGGTAGCCGCCCGCGCTCTCGTCCCAGACCACGTCCGCGCCCAGGAAGCCGCGCTTGTACTGGGGCGGCAGCGGCCGGTCCCCGCCGCTCTCGTAGGCGTGCGAGGTGCCTAGCTCCCCCTGCATCTCCCAGATCAGGTCGGACAGCTCGTTGCGGGTGCGCAGGCGCGGCACCAGGGCGGCGTAGCGGGCCAGCACCGCGTCCCAGTCGATCCCGCTCATCGCGGGGTCCCAGAAGTTCTCGCGCTGCAGGCGCCAGGCTTCGCGCAGCATCTGGGCCCACTCGGCGCTCGGCTCGACCGGCACGCTGGCCCGGCTCAAATCGAGCCAGCCGCTGCGCCGGCCGGTCTCGGCCGGCGGCTTGTCCTCGTCGCCCTCCTCGGGCAAATCGCCGCCGGCGTCGACCGCGCGCAGCTTGCCGTGCGAGGCGTAGACCAGCGTGCGGGCGTCGGGGCCGAGCACGAAGTCGTCGATCTCGCTCGCCAGCGCCGCGCCGCGCTGCTCCTCGAAGTCGTAGGCCAGCAGCTCGCCTTCGGACTCGGGCTCGTGGTCGCGCTCGCCGGGCCGGATGCCGTGCACCGGGTAGCGGCTGAAGACGGCCCGCCCGCGCGCGCCGGCGATGCGGTCGTAGCTGCCCTCGCCCACCGGAAAGGCCAGCATCCGCAGCGGCAGCCCGTCGGCCTCGACCACGACCGGCGGCTTGGGCTTGGGCTCGCCCTTGTCGTCCTTGGGCTCGTCGTCCTCGTCGTCGTCATCGTGGTCGTGCGGCTTGTGGAGCGCGGCCGGCTTGGGGGTGAACGGATTGGCCAGGGTCTCGCGCAGGGTGAGCAGATACGGGCGCGACGCCTCGGGAAAGCTCAGCTCGAACTGCAGCGCGTCGTAGACCGGGTGGAAGTCGCGGGTCGAGATGAAGTAGAGGTAGTCGCCGGCGGGGTCCCAGGCCGGCGAGCGGTCCTCGCGCAGCGGGCTGGTGGCGTCGACCAGCCGGCCCGTCGCGCACTCGGCCAGGCGGATGATGCTGGTGTGGGCCTTGGGCGAGTTGGTGTAGGCCAGCCACGCGCCGTCGGGCGAGAAGGCCAGGTCGGCGATCCGCTCGCCTACGCTCGTGTCGAGCTTGCGCGGGGCGCCGCCGAGGTCGAGCAGCCACAGCTCGTGGCGGTTGGTGGCGAACGCGATCCGCTCGCCGGCCGGCGCGACGGCCAGCTCGTGCAGCACGCCGTAGTTCTCCTGGGTGACGTAGGCCGGCGGCGCGCTCTGGTCGACCGGCGCGAGCGCGATGCGCTCGTGGCCCGCGCCGTCGTCGACGTAGACGAGACGCTCGTCGCCGGGCAGCCAGCCGGCCAGGCGGCGGCGCGCGCCGTCGCCGCCGTAGAGCGTGACGGCCTCTTCCCAGAGCGGCATGGTGAAGGCGTGGCCGCGCGACACCAGCGCCAGCGCCGTGCCGTCGTGCGAGGGCTGCCAGGTCTCGAGCAGCTCCGAAGCTTCGACGAAGCGGCGCGCGGTCTCGGGCGCGCTCGAGGGCGTCCGCACCGGCACGCGCCGCACGCTGCCGTCGCGCGGGTCGAGCAGCACCAGCTCCGCCCCGCAGGCGTAGACGATGCGGGTGCCGTCGGTGGCCGGGAAGCGGGCGTAGTACTCGCGCTCGCCGGTGTGGCGGCGCAGGTCCGCGCCGTCGGGCGCGACGGAGTAGATGTTGCCGATGCCCTCGTGGTCGGAGAGGAAGTAAATCCGCCCGCCCAGCCAGAGCGGCCAGACCAGGTTGCCGTTCAGGTCCGCGAGGATGCGGGCGTAGGCGCCGTCGCCGCGCGCGTCGACCCAGAGCTGACCGGCGGTGCCGCCGCGGTAGCGCTTCCAGCGCGCGGGGTCGATCGCGTTGCGCCCGATCGCGGTCGCGCCATTGGCCGCGACGTCGATCGTCATGGCGTGACCCAGGCCCAGCCCGACCGGCTCGCCGCCCGCCGCGTCGATCCGAAACGCCAGCGTCTCCTTGACGAACGGCGAGCCCGCGTCGGAGGTGAAATATACGCTGCGCCCGTCGGGCGACCAGCCGGTGCAGTGCAGCACTTCGCTGCCCAGGAACGTGAGCCGGGTCGGCGGACCGCCCTCGGCGTCCATCGCGTACAGCTCGGCGTGGCCCTCGTCGCGCCCGACATAGGCCAGCCGGGCACCGTCCGGCGAGAGGCGCGGCAGCGAGCACTCCCCGGCGGCGGTGGTCAGCCGGCGCGCGATCCCGCCCTCCGTCCCGACCGCCCAGAGGTCGTCCTCGCACACGAAGACCAACCGCTCGCCCGCGATCGTCGGAGTGCGCACGTATCCAGCTAGGTTCACCTCCCTCAGGTACGCGGGCGGGGTGAGAAGGTCCCAGGGAGCACCCGGGAGGTCGGTCTTACGTGCCGGTTTCGTCGCTACGGGCCTCGAGCACGCCGTCGACGAGCTGGCCGAAGCCGTCGAGCGGGTCGTGGAGCGCCGGAAGACGGCGTAAACGGAACGGGAACCGCTCCGCGCGCCCGTGAACGCCGTGGCCCGATGGACGCCCCGGCTCTGCAGACCGATCTCCTCGGCGCTTTCCGTGCCGGCGACCCGCGCGCGCTGGCCCGCGCGATCTCGCGCTGCGAGTCGGGCCGCGGCGCCGACCTGATCCGGGCCCTCTACCCGCTCACCGGCCGGGCCCTCACGATCGGCCTGACCGGGCCGCCCGGAGTCGGCAAGTCGACCTTGGCCGGCGCGATCGTCGCCCACGCCCGGCGGCTGGGCAAGACCGTGGGGGTGATCTCGGTCGACCCCAGCTCGCCCTTCTCGCACGGCGCGCTGCTGGGCGACCGCATTCGGCTGACCGAGCACTTCGTCGATCCCGACGTCTTCATTCGCTCGATGGCCTCGCGCGGGCATCTGGGCGGGGTGGCCGGGGCGACCGCCGACGCCGTCTCGCTGATGGACGCCTTCGGCAAGGACGTGGTGCTGGTCGAGACGGTCGGGGTGGGGCAGAGCGAGATCGAGATCGCCGAGATCGCCGACACGACGCTGGTCGCGCTGCAGCCCGGCAGCGGCGACTCGGTCCAGGTGCTCAAGGCCGGGGTGCTCGAGATCGCCGACGTGTTCGTGGTCAACAAGGCCGACCATCCGATGGCGCTCCAGCTCCAGCGCGAGATCCGCTCGATGATGGAGATGCTCAACTTCGCGGGCTGGGTGCCGGCCCTGGTCAGTACCCAGGCGCTCGAGGGCAAGGGCGTCGCCGAGTTGTGGGAGGCGATCGTCGCGCACGACGCCTGGCTGCGCGAGAGCGGCGCGATCCGGGCCAAGCGCCGCATCGCCTTCGCCCACCGGGTGCGCTATCTCGCGCTGGGGACGCTGGAGAACCGGATCGAGGAGGTCATCGCGACGCTGCCCGACGACCTCGATCCCTACGCCGCGGCCGACGACGTGCTGGCCCGCTTCGGGGTCAGCGGCGGGGCGAACGTGGTGGGCAACAGCCGCGTGCGCACCGATATGCGGGCGACCGTCAAGGGGCTCTAATCGCGGCCCAAGGCTTGGAAGACTTCCGAAGGAGAACTGCGATGGCAGGCTATTCCGAACACGGCGATCTCGGGCGCTTGGGCGAGCTGCGCAAGCTCGCTCCGACCGAGTTCGCCGGCTTCGTCGAGCTCGACAAGATCGTTGGCCGCACCGACGGCGCGGTGCCGCCCAAGTACCGCGAGCTGATCGCGCTGGGCGTGGCGCTGACGACGCAGTGCCCGTACTGCCTGGACGTGCACACCGGCAACGCCCGCAAAGCCGGCGCTAGCGAAGAAGAACTGGCCGAGACCGTCTTCATCGCCGCCGCGCTGCGCGCCGGCGCCGCGGTCACCCACGGCGCGCTCGCGCTCAAGCTGTTCCAAGGCCACGGCGCCGCGCACGAGCACGGCTAGCGTTTCGTCTTGCGCGATCCGGATTATCGAATCGTCCTCGCCGCGAATCTGCAAGGAGCAGATCCCGCGCAATCGATCGATGCGAGTATTCTCGCTGGTCCACCTGCTCGCGTACGAATCGAGCTGGACGATGTTCGGTTCGCCCGACCGAGCGGACTGGCGTATCTCTACGTTCTCATCTATACGCTCCGCAAGCGGGGACACCAGATTTCGTTGACCCAGCCGGCGCACGAGGATTCACGAAACTACATTCGTCGGACGAATTTCTGGTCGCTCCTAGCGCAGTACGGCTTCACCGTTCCCGGTGATTGGCACGGCTACAACTTGGGGAAGGCTCCGGGTCTCATCGAGTGCGCGTTGTTGACGACCGACGCCAACTTGACGGAAAACATGCAGTCATCACTCCTTTCGTACGATCGGATGCGCAAGGCCCTGGCACAGGCCGGCTTGAACGGGCGCGATCGCGCCGCTAGCGTCTTTGCCGAGCTGGCCGGAATGCCGCCGAGCACTCATTGTCCGAGTATGGAGCTTTCGTCGCGGCACAGGCCTACGGCAGGCTCGGAGAAATCGAGATCGCCGTTGCGGACGTTGGGATCGGCATACGGGCAGGGCTCGGTCGTGCCGAGATCACCAGCGACGAAGCCGCGATTAGAGCGGCACTCCAAGAAGGCGTAACAGGCCGGCGGGATGCCGGCGGACAGCTGGCCGAAGGCGGATTTGGATTGCCGACAGCGGCGGAGGAGACCGCCCGCCTCGCCGTTCGGTCGGGTACCGCGCTCGTGACGCTGTGGGGAGACTCCCAAACAGTAGCGGTGGTGGCTCCGCTGGACGGAACCCTTGTCGTCGCCGACGTGTCGTCGTGAAAGAGAAGACGTAATGATGCTGCTTCACTTCGACGAGCGTCCGCTCGTCAACCGCTTGGTCGCCAAAGAGGACCTAGCCAACGCGCTCGAACGTATCAAGTCGAGCGCAGACGATACGGTCGTGGTAGACCTGGGTTCCAACGTCGCTACGACCTCCTGGGTCGACGGCTTCCTGGTTCCGTTCATGACCTCGGCGGGCCGAACCGTTACCGTCATCGCCGCCTCCGAGGTTTCCCGAGCCCATATTGCACGAGTCTTCGCAGCGCGTGGTTTATGCGTCGCGGTTGCTCGAAGCGCCGATGACATCGCTCGCGGCGTTACTGAGACCGTTCCCGCCGCATGATCTCTGTGATCGAGCGGAGCGTCGCCTGAGCGACGGCGCACAGACGACGCTCGCTCAGTGAGGCGAGCGCGGGCCGCCGCTGCTGGTGGGCGTGCACGGCCGGGGGCGTCGCACTTCGGCTGGGCGCGCATCGCCGAGCGTCTCGCTGACCGCTACCGCGTGGTCGCGTTCGACAGCACGGGCATAGCGCTGGCGCATGGGTGGGCGACACGACCTTCGCGCGCAGCGTCATGACGTCGCCGCCTCGCTGGGCGAGCCGGTGCACGCGCTGCTTGGGCACTCCTGGGTCGGCGCTGCCGTGGTCGAGCCGATGCTCAACGTCGAGAGCGGGGTGTGGACGCTTTTCGAGCTTACATCGAAGGGTCCGGGACCGTGATCCGGTGCCGCCGAAGTTGTCGCTCTATGAAGTCTCCCAGAGACGAGCAGTTCCAGCGACCGCGGGCGATGCGCGAGGTCGTAGCGGCGTACGGAATGCCATCGCAACCGTTGCGGATATTTTACGACCGCGTGTTCGCGACCTTGGTAGATGGCGAGCCGTTCGGCGACGTGGAATTCGAACTGGAACGCGATCCCGCCGTGAGCATCACTCTCAGTGAAGATTCCTGGGTCGTCGTCGGTTCGATCTACTTGCTTGATGGTGCTGGATTCCGAAACTTCGCAATTAGGCGGCGTCCACGCTCATCGCCGCCTGACCTAGAGTTAATTCTGGGAGACGGGCGAGAGGTCTACTTTGAGTTCACGCAAGCGCTCGCGGCTGAAAAGGGAAAGATCACCAACATGCGTGAGCAAATAAACGAACAGCTTCGGGCTGCGATGCGTGGCGATCCAAGTCTTGAGGCAGCACTAGAAAATTGGTACGTGTCGATCACCATGGCAACGGTCCCGCGTAGACGGGGACGCGATGCGGTCGTTGCAGAGATCGTGCGATTTGTGAAGACCCGTAACGTGGAGCGCGATGCCACAGAAGAGCTATGAGCGCTTCGATTCCGCTGCCTTCCCGCGACTTGCTCAATACGGCGCAGAGTGCTACGTCGCGTCGGGAGATGGGTCTCTAACAATTGACGAAGATGGTGGAACGCTTGACCCGTACGAACCCTACGCACTCGTTGCTGCGGCTGTGGAGAGGAAAAGCAAGCCTGGAAAATACAATGTCGCGCCCCTTTGGCTCGGCATATCTACCGGGATTCATATCCCCATGCTGAACGAGGCGATACTTGACGCGAACCGGGTCGAGTCTTTCAACATCGAAGACACGCCGTTCGAAAAGATCATCGTGGGATCGGCGCTTGGAGCGAGGACGTACGAACGCGTAACTCGGTGATCGTCCTTGCTAGGCGGGCAAGACCGTCGGGGAGGCGATCGTGGCGCACGACGCCTGGCTGCGCGAGAGCGCGCTGAACAATGCCTGCTGCAGCACCGCCACGTCGAGCTTTGTCATCTCGAGCATCGCTTGCATGACGGCGTCGGACTTCGCGTCGTCGTCTTGCAGCAGCTCCGGCAGCAGCGACGGCACGGCTTGCCATGACAAGCCGAACTTGTCTTGCGGCCAGCCGCACTGGCTGGGCCGGCCGCCTTCGGAGAGCCGGTCCCAGAACGTGTCGACTTCCTGTTGCGTCTTGCAGTCGATCGAGAACGAGACGGCCGGCGTGAACGCGTACTCGGGGCCGCCGTTGAGCGCGACGAACTCTTGCCCGTCGAGCTCGAAGGCGACCGTCATCACCGTCCCCGCGGCTCCCGGCGAGTCCTCCTAATAGCGCGAGACGCTCGAGATCCTCGCGTTGTCGAAGATCGAGACGTAGAAGTTCGCGGCCTCCTCCGCTTGGCCGTCGAACCACAGGAACGGGGTGATCTTTCGGATCACGGCAGCGTCATCATCCACTCGGTGCCGAACTTGTCGGTGACCATGCCGAACCGGCCGCCCCAGAACGCCGTATCGATGGGCATCCCGACCTTGCCGCCCGCGGCGAGGCCCTCGAAGATGCGCTCGCCGCGCGCCGCGTCCTCGAGGCCCAGCGCGAGCGAGACGTTGCCGGCGTCGGGATCGACCGGCTTGACGTCTTGGCCGTCGGACGCCATGAACGCGATGCCGTCGGCGCTGAACGAAGCGTGCATCACGCGGTTGCCCGCATCGGGCGGCATGTGGCTCGCGACCGGGGTCTCGCTGACGCGCATCATCTCGTAGCTGCCGCCGAAGACGCTCTTGTAGAATTCGAGCGCCTCTTCGCACCGCCCGTAGAAGAAGATATAGGGTTGAAGCGGCGTTGCCATGATTGATCCTCCAGCTCGATCGCGCGCGAGGCGCGCTTGGGTGTGAAAGATGGTAAGCAGCCCGATGGCGGCTGCGCAAGCCGATTCTAGCGGCGGTAGTTGCAAAAAGCAAGTGCCATGCGGTATAAAAATCATATGCTGTTCACGCAAGCATGAAGGCCCGGGTGTACGGCCAGTATTGTGGCTTCTCGCGCGCGCTCGAGGTCGTCGGCGAACGCTGGGCACTGCTCGTCGTGCGCGATCTGCTGGTCGGGCCGAAGCGCTTCACCGACCTGCTCCGCGGGCTGGCGGGAATCCCGAGCAACGTCCTGACCGCTCGCCTCAAGGAGCTCGAGCACGCCGGAATCGTGCGGCGCCGGGTGCTGCCCAGGCCCGCTCGGGCCGTCGTCTACGAGCTGACCGAGTATGGCCAGGAACTCGAGCCGGTCGTCGTGCAGCTCGGCCGCTGGGGCGCCAAGGCTCTCAGCGAGCCCCGTCTCGACGAAACGGTGACGGTCGATTCGCTGATCATGGCGCTGCGCTCGACGTTCCGCTCGGAGCCGGCGCGCGGGCTGTGTGCCGGCTACGAGCTGCGGGTCGGCCCGATCGTGCTCCATGCGCGCGTCGACGACGGGCGCGTCGCGGTGGCCGCGGGCGCGCTGCCCGGGGCCGATCTGGCGATCGAAGCGGGCCCGGGCATCCGGGCCCTCATGGCCGGCGAGCTGAGCCCGCGCGAAGCGATCGAGAACGGCACCGTGCACCTGACCGGCGACCCCGCGCTGCTGACGCGGTTCGCGCAGATCTTCCGCATCGACCCCATGCCGCCGGCCCGTTCGGCCTAGGCCGCGATTCGCGCCGAAACTTTGCCGGCCGGGGCCGGGTCGTCCGCGAAAATGATGACGTACGCCGAACGAACCGTTCGTCTTTCCGACGGTGCCGAGACGACGCTCGCGCAGTGGGGCGAGCGCGGGCCGCTGCTGGTCGGCCTGCACGGCCTGGGCGCATCGCGCTTCGGCTGGGCGCGGATCGGCGAGCACCTCGCCGGCCGCTATCGCACGGTGGCATTCGACCAGCGCGGGCACGGCGACAGCGCGCGGGTCGGCGACATGACGTTCGCCCGCAGCGTCGCGGACGCGGCGGACGTCGCCGGCGCGCTGGGGGAGCCGGTGCACGCGCTGCTCGGGCACTCCTGGGGCGGCGCGATGGCGATCGGGGCGGGCCGCGAGCTGGACGTGGCGCGCGTGGTCGCGGTCGACCCGATGCTCAACGCCTCGGCCGGCGTGTGGAGGAGCAGCGTGATCCCGCAGTACGTCGAGCTGCTCGGGCCGCCGCTGAGCGAGCGCGAAGCGCTGATCCAGGTCGCGAACGCGGAGCTGCCCGCGGTCGAGATCCAGGCGAAGCTGCACGCCGCGCGCCACATCGCGCTCGCGCCGATCGTCGCGCTGGGCGCGGAGAACGGAATCGACGACGGGCGCTGGAATTTCCGCGCGCTGCTCGACGACTACCCGCGCCCGCTCTGGCTCGCCGTCGCGGGCCAGAAGCGCAGCGTGTTCTCGGCCGGCGACCGCGACTACGCGCGCGAGCGCGGCGGCCCCAACGTGCGCCTGACGGAATACGAGGGCGCGAGCCACTCGCTGCAGCGCGACGCCTTCGCCCGCTTCATCCCGGATCTGGAGTCGTTCTTGGCCTAGTCAGCAGCCGCGCTCGGGCGGCGCTGCGCCGGCCCGGGCGAGCGCTGCATCCCGCTCGTGGATGAAGGCCCAGAACCGTTCGCCTGCGCCGCTCGCGCGCCGTCCGCGCGGCGGCAGCAGGGAAGCCGGCATGGCGACGAAGATGGCGCACATCAGGGCGAACGGGATGCCGCCGATCGCGATCGCCGGCCAGCGCGCGGTGTACGGGTAGACCAGCGCGGTGGCTTCCCACGGGTCCAGCTCGCCGAAGCGCACCAGCGCGAGGCCCGCGATGGCGGCATACGACAGCACGAACGCCAGGCCGAAAAGCGGGGCGATGTCGCGGCCGCGGCGCAGCCAGCCGAACGCGCCGACCAGCGCGGCGATGCTCGCCGGGGCGACGAACCACGGCCAGCCGGCGTCATCGGTCAAGACCGTGACGGCGGTTCCCCAGCAGAGCGCGGCGAGGGCGAGGACAGCGGTCCAGGCGGCGGAGCGCATGCGGGAAGTGTAGCATCCCCGGCCGCCATCCGCACCGGCGCGGTCCGAGGAGCTCGGCGGCTCGAGCCGGCCGCCGGCGGGGCCTTCCGACCGGCGCGACCCGGCCGGTTTAGCCCCGGACGCCGCCGGTGAGACGGTCGGGAACCTCCGGGGAACACGTCGAACGGAACGGGTCGACGCCCCGAGAGGTAGATGCAGACGTGGCCAAGATGATCGAACGCGCGTCCGGGTTGGGCCCGGACGTGACGCCCGAGTACCGCGAGCTCAAGGAGACCTGGGAGACCAAGTCCGGCGCCGCCCCGGCGCGCCGCGACAAGGGCTCGGGGGCGACCGACCGGACCCTGTCCGACGTCCCGCTCAAGGCGCTCTACGGGCCCGAGGACGTGGCGCACCTCGACCTGGCGCGCGATCTGGGCGTGCCGGGCGAGTATCCCTACACGCGCGGCATCCACCCCACGATGTACCGCTCGCGGCTGTGGACGATGCGCCAGTTCGCCGGCTTCGGCAACGCCAAGCAGACCAACGAGCGCTACCACTTCCTGCTCTCGCAGGGCCAGCACGGGCTCTCGGTCGCGTTCGACATGCCGACCCTGATGGGCTACGACTCGGATGCCCCAAAGGCCCTGGGCGAGGTCGGCAAGTGCGGCGTCGCGATCGACTCGCTGCGCGACATGGAGACGCTCTTCGAGGGCATCGACCTGGGCGCGATCACGACCTCGATGACGATCAACGGGCCGGCCGCGATCGCGCTGGCGCAGTACGTCGTCACCGCCGAGAACAAGGGCACCCCGCGCGCCAAGCTGGGCGGCACGCTGCAGGCCGACATCCTCAAAGAGTACATCGCGCAGAAGGAATGGATCTTCCCGCCCCGCCCGCACGTTCGCATCATCGCCGACATGATGGAGTTCTGCACGGCCGAGATGCCCAAGTGGAACACCATCTCGGTCTCGGGCTACCACATCCGCGAGGCGGGCTCGACCGCCGCGCAGGAGCTCGCCTTCACGCTGGCCGACGGCTTCGCGTACGTCGAGGCGGCGATCGCGCGCGGGATGGACGTCGATGCCTTCGCGCCGCGGCTGTCGTTCTTCTTCAACAGCCACAGCGACTTCTTCGAGGAGATCGCCAAGTTCCGCGCCGCACGCCGCATCTACGCGCGCCGCATGCGCGAGGTGTACGGCGCCAAGGACCCGCGCTCGTGGCAGTGCCGCTTCCACACCCAGACCGCCGGCTGCAGCGCGACCGCGCAGCAGCCCGAGAACAACATCGTGCGCGTCGCGTTCGAGGCGATGGCGGCGGCGCTGGGCGGCACGCAGTCGCTGCACACCAACTCGATGGACGAAGTGCTCGCGCTGCCGACCGAGAAGTCGGTCGAGATCGCGCTGCGCACGCAGCAGGTGCTGGCCTACGAGACGAACGTCACCAACGTGGTCGACCCGCTGGGCGGCTCCTACTACGTCGAGGCGCTGACCGCCGAGATGGAGCGCCAGGTACTCGAGTACTTCGACCGCATCGCCGAGTTCGGCGGGATGATCGAGGCGGTCGAGGCGGGCTACCCGCAGCGCGAGATCGCCGACGCGTCGTACCGCTACCAGCGCTCGGTGGAGGCCGGCGACCGGGTGATCGTGGGCGTCAACGCGTTCCAGAAGCCCGACGAGCAGCAGGCCACGGACCTGCTCAAGATCGGCGCCGAGATGGAGCGCGGCCAGGCCCGCTCGGTCCAGGCGGTCCGCGAGAACCGGGACGGCGCCGCCGTCGAAGCGTCGCTGGCCGCGCTCAAGCGCGCCTGCGCCGGCGACGAGAACGTCATGCCGCGGCTGATCGACTGCGTGCGCGCGGTCGCCACCGAAGGCGAGATCGTCGAGGCGATGGTTCAAGTCTATGGCCGCTACACGGAGACCACGCAGTTCTGATATGACGACCACCAACGCCCCCGCGCGCCCGCTTCGCGTCATCGTCGCCAAGGCCGGTCTGGACGGCCACGACCGCGGCGCGAAGGTCATCGCGCGCGCGCTGCGCGACGCCGGGATGGAAGTGATCTACACCGGCCTGTTCAACACGCCCGAGCAGATCGTCCAGACCGCGATCCAGGAGGACGCCGACGGGATCGGGCTGTCGATCCTCTCGGGGGCGCACATGACGCTGTTTCCGCTGGTGGTGGAGCAGCTCGAGGCGCAAGGCGCGGCCGACATCGTGTTCTTCGGCGGCGGCACGATTCCCAACGACGACGCGGCCGAGCTCAAGCGGCTGGGCGTGCGCGAGATCTTCACCCCGGGCGCGCCGCTCTCGCAGATCATCGAGTTCGTCGAGCGCGAGTGCGGCAAGCGCCGCGAGCTGGTCGGCTAGCGTGAGCGCAGCCGCCGCCCCGGACGGTGCGAGCTCCGCGCGCCGAGTTCGCACGCGCGTCGCCCCGTCCCCGACCGGCGACCCGCACGTCGGCACGGCCTACGTCGCGCTGGTCAACTACTGCTTCGCCAAACAGCACGGCGGCGATTTTCTGCTCCGTATCGAGGACACCGACCAGGCCCGCTCGACCTCGGAGTCCGAGGCGGCGATTCTCGCCGCGCTGCGCTGGACCGGGCTAACCTGGGCTGAAGGCCCCGACATCGGCGGCCCGCACGGCCCGTACCGCCAGAGCCAGCGCAGCGCGAGTTACGCGAAGCACGCCGACGAGCTGCTCGCGAACGGTCATGCCTTTCGCTGCTTCTGCACGCCCGCGCGCTTGGAAGAGATGCGTGCCGCGCAGCGCGCCGCCGGCATCCCGCAGAAGTACGACGGCCACTGCCTGAGCGTGCCGCCCGCGGAGTCGGCCGCGCGCGCGGCGGCCGGCGAGCCGTTCGTGGTGCGCATGAAGGTGCCGGCCGACGGCGTCTGCATCGTGAACGACCTGGCGCGCGGGCCGGTCCCGTTCGAGTACGCCACGATCGACATGCAGGTGCTGATGAAGGCCGACGGCCTGCCGACGTACCACCTGGCCAACGTCGTCGACGACCACCTGATGGAGATCACCCACGTGATCCGCGGCGAGGAGTGGCTCCCGTCGGCTCCCAAGCACCTGCTGCTGTACGGCTACTTCGGCTGGGAACCGCCGGCGCTGATGCACCTGCCGCTGCTGCGCAACCCCGACAAGTCCAAGCTCAGCAAGCGCAAGAACCCCACCGGCATCCTGTTCTACCAGCGCATGGGCTATCTGCCCGAGGCGCTGCTGAACTTTCTCGGGCTGCTGATCTCGCCCGCCGCCGAAGGCGAGGAAGTGTTCTCCGTCGACGCGCTGACCGAGCGGCTCGATCTAGCGAAGATGTCGCTGGGCGGTCCGGTATTCGACGTCGCGAAGCTGGACTGGCTCAACGGCAAGTACCTGCGCGAGATTTCGACCGAGGAGCTGATCGCGCGCACGCAGAGCTGGAGCTTCGACCGGGTGCGCATCGCGAAGATCGCCGCGCTGGTGCACGCGCGGGTCGAGCGGCTGAGCGACATCGTGCCGCTGGCGGCGTTCCTGTTCGCCGGCCGCCTGCCCATCGAACCCGAAGACTTCGCGGGCGCGAAGCTGAGCGGCGACGAGCTGCGCCGCGCGCTCGCGCTGGCGATGTGGCGGCTCGACGCGGAGCGCACGTTCGACCACGAGACGATCGAGCGCGTGCTCAAGGGCGTCGGCGAGACGCTGGGGCGCAAGTTCCGCGACCTCGCGCGGGTCTACTACGTCGCGATGACCGGCAGCCCGACCTCGCTCCCGCTGTTCGACTCGATGGAGCTGCTCGGGCGCGACATCGTGCGCGAGCGCTTCCGGGTCGCGCTCGACGCGCTGGGCGGCGTGAGCGGTAAAGAGCAGAAGGAATGGCAAGCGCAAGCGCGCCCGCTCGAGGCCGCGGTGCCGGCGTGAGCGCGCGGGCGATCGTCCTGGCCGCGGGCAAGGGCACCCGAATGCGCTCGGCCCAGCCCAAGGTGATGCACGACCTGTGCGGCCGGCCGATGCTGTGGTGGGTGCTGCAGGCGCTGCGCACCGCCGGCGTCGCGGACATCACGGTCGTCACCAACCCCGAGGTCGACCCGATGCTCGGCGCGTTCGGCGTGCGCACCGTGATCCAGGAAGAGCAGCTCGGCACGGGGCACGCGGTGAAGATCGCGCTCGACGCGATGGCGCCCGGCGACGGCTGCCTGGTGGTCGCCTACGGCGACATGCCGCTGGTCGACCACACCATCTTCGAGGACGTTCAGGCCGCGGTCGACCCCGGCGCCGGGACCGCGCTGGCGCTGGTCACCGCGCGCATGCCGCTGCCGTCGAGCTTCGGGCGCATCGTGCGCGGCGGCGACGCGGTCGAGCGGATCGTCGAGGCCAAGGACTGCGCCCCCGAGCAGCTCGCCATCGAGGAGATGAACGCCGGCATCTACGCCTACGACGAGCGCGCCCTGCGCACGGCCATCGCCCGGATCGGCAATTCGAACGCGCAGGGCGAGTACTACCTCACCGACACGGTCGAGCTGCTGATCGCGGCCGGTAAGCGCGTCGTGCCGGTGCCGGTGGCCGACTACCGCAGCGTGCTCGGCGTGAACGACCGGGTGGAGCTGGCCGACGCGCGCGCGCTGCTCAACCGCCGCCTGTGCGAAGGCCACATGCGGGCCGGGGTGACGATCGTCGATCCCGCCGCGACGTACCTCGAGCCCGATCTCGCGATCGGGGCCGACACGGTGATCTATCCCGGCACGACGATCTCGGGCGAGACGACGATCGGCGCGAACTGCCGCATCGGCCCGAACAGCCGGATCGGCAACGCGCGCATCGCCGACAGCGCGCAGATCACCGAGAGCGTGGTGCTGGACTCGACCGTCGGCGCGCACAGCACGATCGGCCCGTTCGCGCACCTGCGCCGCCGGGCGGTGCTCGGCGCGGACGTCCACATCGGCAACTTCGTGGAGATCAAGACCAGCACGCTGGGCGACGACGTGAAGTCGGGGCACCTGACGTACCTGGGCGACGCGACGATCGGCCCGCGCGCGAACATCGGAGCCGGTACGATCACCTGCAACTACGACGGGGTACGCAAGAACCCGACGACGATCGGGGCCGACGCGTTCATCGGCTCCAACTCCTCGCTGGTTGCGCCGCTCGCGATCGGCGAGGGCGCGGTCACCGGCGCGGGCGCGGTGGTGATCCGCGACGTTCCGGCCGGCGACAGGGTCGTCGGCAACCCCGGGCGGTTGATCGCGAAGAAGCCGACACAGGCGTAGCCGCGGCGCGCTACTTCTGATAGACCGAGACCGCGAACACGTTGGCGGTCCAGGCCTGCCATGCCGCGTCGGCTTGCCGGGCCGTCATGTCGGCGGTCATCTTGGGCTTGGAATTTCATCATGTCGGCGACCGGCTTGCAAACCAGTGCGGTCTTCTCCGCGATGAGCGTCGTGGTCGGCGTTTCGCCGACGTGAGCAGCGCGGCAGACCACCGTCGCCAAGCCGGCGGGAGCGGCGGCCGGCGCATCGGCGCAGCGCAGGAGCGGCGAGCGGCAGGCTAACGAGCGCGCCCATCAGGGCCGCGCGGATCAGGTTCGTCATAGCTTTCCTCCGGGCACGGCGCAAGTGCGTCGTTGCCCCGGAGATTAGCATGCCGCGTCGGCCGGCGCGGTAAGGACCTCACCTCGATATACTCATCTCACGGCTGCGGATCAAGCAAGTGGCAAATAAGTACTAATCGCGATCTGTCGAGGCTACCCCGACACGGGAGCGCCTAGGACGAAGCGCAGCCTTCCCAATCGGTTGTAACAGGGAAAGTGACTTTGCTTGACAGAAAGCGATAAGACCAATGATCACACCGTAATCAATAGAACGGTATGAAGTCTCTCCTCTCGCGACAGGTAAATTTCCGGTGACCGGCTTAGCAAGGCTTCGACCTCTTGCGTCCAGCGCACGAACTGTGTATACTATAGTTATCGCTATGAAGGTGCAGAAGATCAGAACAAAACAGCAAGGGGATAAGCGCACAGGCTATTCCGTCTACAGCAAAGATGCTGAACGGCGCAAACAGCAAAACATGCTGGCGGAACTCTATCCGCACCTTCCCAACGAAAAGTACGATATAATCTACGCAGACCCACCGTGGGATTATAACGGTAAAATGCAGTTCGATAGGACGAGCACGGACGTTGAACGCATTAACCTTGCGAGAAAGGTATTTATTAGTTCTGCGACATTTAAGTATCCGACGCTAAAACTTGCTGAGTTGAAGAAATTGCCCGTGCAAGACATAGCGGCGAAAAATTCGCTGCTGTTCATGTGGACTTCCAGTCCGCATCTGACGCAAGCAATTGAACTCGGAAAGGCGTGGGGCTTCGAGTACCGGACAGTTGCTTTCGTCTGGGACAAGATGATGCATAATCCGGGAAAGTACACGCTTTCAAACTGCGAACTATGCCTGGTGTTTAAGCACGGGCTGATTCCGACGCCGCGCGGAGCGCGAAATATTCAGCAGCTGGTGCGCGCGCCTCGGAGAGAACATAGCGAAAAGCCGGACGAGGTTAGGGATGCAATAGTGCGAATGTTTCCGACTCAGAAACGCACCGAGCTTTTTGCCCGTGCAGAGACGGAAGATTGGGATGTATGGGGGCTCGATGTGTTTGAAGAGCACCGAGCCGCAGCCCGCAAGGAGCGAGAAAAAGAAAAGCCGCGTGGTTTGCTGTACGATGGCCCGCTTCAAGAGAGCCTACTACAACAAGAGATATTTTAGATGTTTGTCGAAATGATCGAGGAGCGACTTCGCATTGGTTGAGTCGCTCCACATAAAGAAGTGCGCGTGATGCTCGCCATACCAAAAGGTAACCTCGCGCACTCGCTTCGGGTCACGGGCAATATCCCCTTGAAGCACAACCCAGAACGGCAAGGCTGGCTCCTTAATCCCACCGAGTTTCTGAAGCATAGCCATTAGCCCTGGGGTAAAGAATTTGCAAGACCTTTCATGCGCGTTTCCCCGGCCCGCACTAGGAAGTTTGCCTTCAACCCAACCGTCTTGCCGCTTCACTTCGACATAGAGCGTTTTCTTCGTCTTTACGTTATCTATGGCGTAATCCGGTACTACGCCGTGCGTCCATGTTCGATCTGGACAATAGATTCGCTCGAGTACCGTCTCGTGCAGGACGACCTTAGAATAAATATCTCTGAACTCGCGCGGCTTTGGACGTATGCGGAAGTCTGTGCCTTCAAAAGTCTCTGAAAAAACCTGGTAAAATGTCTTCTCAGCTTTGCCAGCCTTCGCGCCACCGACGGTTTGCCAATTCGCGCGTTTGCGAAGTTCGCCAGAAGCCATTGACCTACTTATCCAAGTGCATGAGCTGGTCGATTGAAAGTTCAAGTGCGTTTGCGATGCGCTCAATATTCCTAAGCGTAACGTTTTTCTCTGCGCGTTCAACCATACCGACGTATGTGCGATGGACGCCCGCACGGCTTGCCAATTCTTCCTGTGACAGTCCAAGCGACAAGCGTCGTTCGCGCACCTTAGTGCCGAACTTCGCAACGACGTCCTTTTTCATTTATGCTAATCATAGTATATGCAGGTGGTGGCTGTGGTTCTACATACTATAGTTAGCATCACGGCGCCTGGTCCAGTAGGGCGGGGAATCGGTTCTTTGTGCCCGGTCCGTGGGCGAATCAGGAGAACACGTTCTACCGACTGACTACGCTACCGACCTATCGCAACCACACCTCAGGACCACCCCGGCAGCGACTCCTCACGGAGCCACGCCCCTCCTTAATCTCCGTTCCAGAGAGCTTCAGTACACTGGCCGTCGCGAGCGCGAACTCGTTGCGGCTATTTTGAAGCGGCTATATTAGTGTCATGGTCCTAACAATCAGCGCGCCCCTACCGGCGCGCGCGGGCCTGATCCAGCTCCTGTTTGGCGATCGACTCGAGGTGGACTTCGTCGGGGCCGTCGGCTAAGCGCAGGGTGCGGTGCCCGGCGTAGGCTTCGGCGAGGAAGAAATCGTCGCTCACGCCGGCCGCGCCGTGGACCTGCATGGCGCGGTCGAGCACGTCGAGCGCGACGCGCGGCGCGACGACCTTGATCATCGCGATCTCCTTGCGGGCGGCTTTATTGCCGACGGTGTCCATCAGGTGCGCGGCGTTGAGCGTCAGCAGCCGGGCCTGCTCGATCTCGATCCGCGAGCGCGCGATCGCCTCGCGCACCGAGCCCTTCTCCGAGAGCGGCGAGCCGAAGGCGACGCGCGCGTCGGCCCGCGCGATCAGCGCTTCGAGCGCGCGCTCCGCGACGCCGATCGAGCGCATGCAGTGGTGGATGCGCCCCGGCCCCAGCCGGCCCTGCGCGATCTCGAAGCCGCGGCCTTCGCCCAGCAGCAGGTTGCTCGCCGGGACGCGCACGTCGCGCAGCACCACCTCGGCGTGGCCGTGCGGCGCGTCGTCGTAGCCGAACACGGTCAGCGGGCGCACGACCTCCACCCCCGGCGCGTCCAGCGGCACCAGGATCATCGACTGCTGCTGGTGGCGCGGCGCGGAGGGATCGGTCTTGCCCATCACGATCAGCAGCGCGCAGCGCGGGTGCATCGCGCCGCTCGACCACCACTTGCGCCCGTTGATCACGTAGTCGTCGCCGTCGCGCTCGATCCGGGTCTCGATGTTGGTCGCGTCCGACGACGCCACGGCCGGCTCGGTCATCGCGAAGGCCGAGCGGATCTCGCCCGCCAGCAGCGGTTCGAGCCAGCGCTGCTGGTGCTCGGGGGCGCCGTAGCGCTCGAGCACTTCCATGTTGCCGGTGTCGGGCGCCGAGCAGTTGAACACCTCGGGCGCCCAGGCCACCCGGCCCATCACCTCGCACAGCGGCGCGTACTCGAGGTTGGTCAGCCCCGCGCCGCGCTTGCTCTCGGGCAGGAACAAGTTCCACAGTCCCTCGGCCCGCGCGCGGGCCTTGAGCTCTTCCATGAGCGGCGGCTGGGCCCAGCGCGTCGGCCCGCCGTCGATCTGCTCGCGCATCAGGCGCTCGTTGGGGTAGACGTGCGCGTCCATGAACGCCGCCAGGCGCTCGCGCAGCGCCTGAACCGGCGCGGAGGGCTTCTCGAAGACGGCGCTCATCGGCGGCAGGCCTTTCACGGAAACGAGGGCCGGCGGCGTCGAGGCCGCCGTGACCCGGGTGGTCGAATCCCCCGCGGCGGGCTTCGATGCACCGGCTCACGCGCCCGCCCGGCTCGCTGGCCGACCAGTCCGCTCTTCGAGGGAGATTCCGATGCACGACCAGACCGCGAGCGCGGTGACCATCACCCGCTTCGCCGACCTCGACGCGCTGGAGCGCGCGGTCGGCGAGCCCGCCCTGCGCTCGGACTGGCTGACCGTCACGCAGACCATGATCGACGAGTTCGCCGCGCTCACCGGCGACCGCCAGTGGATCCACCTCGACGCCGAGCGCGCCCGGCGGGAGTCGCCCTACGGCACCACCATCGCGCACGGCTTCCTCACCCTGAGCCTGCTCTCGACCCTGATCCAGCAGACGCTCGCGTTCCCGTTCGCGAGCGCGTCGATCAACTACGGCTTCGACCGCGTCCGCTTTCTCGCGCCCGTCCCGGCCGAGTCCGCGCTGCGCGGCACGTTCGCGCTGGCCTCGCTGCGCCGCTTCGCGGGCGGCGCCGACATCGCGTGGAACGTCGAGGTCGAACTCCGCGGCGCCGCCAAACCGGTGCTGGCCGCGAGTTGGCTGTCGCGGGTTCTGGTCCGCCCGAGGTAACGTATCGGCCGCGTTGGGGAGTTGACAAAATTTGTCAACGTGGGAAAATGCTCTCATGGCCACCATGAACGTGTCCCTCCCCGACGAATTGGCTCGGTACGTGGCCTTCAAGGTGGAGGAGGGCTCGTACGGGTCGGCGAGCGAGGTTTTCCGTGATGCGCTCCGGCTGATGCGCGAGAACGACGCGCACCGGCTCGCTCGCCTGCGTGCCGAGGTGGAGAAAGGTCTCATCGCGCTCGAACAGAGCCCGACACGAGAGATGGACGATGAGACTTTCGATGAGGTCGTTGCAGCCGGACGGCGCTTGATAAGCGCTGAGTGAGCCGGCCACGCTATAGTACCGAGGCGCTGTCCGACCTGTCCGCTTACTGGGCTTACGTCGCGGCGGATCGGGGAGAGGAAACCGCCACGCGCGTAGTGCGTGAGATTCGCGATGCGGTGGAGCGGTTGGGCGTGATGCCGGCCATGGGACGCCGGCGTCCCGACATTGCTGACCGCGTGCGCAGTTTGAACCTGCCCCATCGCCAGATTGCATACTACCGGATCGACACAAGCGGGAAGAACGAGCGGGTACTCGTCGCGCGGATTCTCCACGGCGCGATGGATCCCAAACGTCTGGCGGACGCGGTCGAGGTACCTTCCCCCGTCGATTGAAGACGTATGGCCACGCATCGTTCGCTACGCCGGCAAACGCTTCACGACAATCAGCGCTTGGTCTTCACCTACGAAATTCACGGCGATGCCGTCAAGCCGAGCCTCACCGCCACGGCGACGATCGGCAAATCGCAGTTCGGGCGTGCCCTCGAGTACGTGCCGTTTATCGATACCACGGTGCTCCAGCGCAGAGTGCGCGGACCGTCGTACGTGTTCGCGATCCTCATGGACCGGCGGATTCGAGAGACCGACTGGTGAATAAATCTCGACCGCGCTGA
Source organism: uncultured bacterium (assembly GCA_964245595.1). GTDB lineage: Bacteria > Vulcanimicrobiota > Vulcanimicrobiia > Vulcanimicrobiales > Vulcanimicrobiaceae > Vulcanimicrobium. Next base: position 23,437 of record CAXTNU010000013.1, read on the forward strand.
AGACCTGGCCCCCGCACGCGAGAGGATTCCGCCCGATGTACGACCACCCGCGTGACTTCACCGGTTACGGTTCTCGGCCGCCGAACCCACGCTGGCCGGGCGGCGCGCGGATCGCGGTGCAGATCGTGATGAACTACGAGGAGGGCTCGGAGTACGCGATCGGCGAGGGCGACGGCGTGTCGGAGACCTATCTCACCGAGGTGCCGGGCGCGACGCTGGGGCCGGGCGTGCGCGATCTGATCGTCGAGTCGGTCTACGAATACGGCAGCCGAGCGGGCTTCTGGCGGCTCATGCGGCTGTTCGGCGAGCGCGACGTTCCGGTCACCGTGTTCGGCGCGGCGCTGGCGCTGGAGCGCAACCCCGAGGCCGCGAGCGCGATCGCCGCGGCCGGCTACGAGGTCTGCTCGCACGGCTGGCGCTGGATCGGCTTCCAGGCCATGAGCGAGGACGAGGAGCGGGCCCAGATGCGGCGTGCGGTCGAGTCGATCGAGCGCACCACCGGCACCCGGCCCTACGGCTGGTACTGCCGCTACGCGCCCTCGCTCAACACGCGCCGCCTGGTGGTGGAAGAGGGCGGCTTCCTCTACGACTCAGACGCCTACAACGACGACCTGCCGTACTGGGCGCAGGTCGGCGACAAGCCGCACCTGATCGTCCCGTACACGCTCGACAACAACGACATGAAGTTCTCCGTCGCGCCGGGCTTCACGTCGGGCGAAGGCTTCTTCCAGTACCTCAAGGACGCGTTCGACGTGCTCTACCGCGAAGGCGGCAAGATGATGTCGGTCGGTCTGCACACGCGCCTGGCGGGCCGGCCCGGGCGCGCGGCCGCGCTGGAGCGCTTCCTGGACCACATCGTCGGGCGCGACGACGTCTGGATCTGCCGCCGGGTCGACATCGCGCGGCACTGGATCGCGAACTTCCCGGTGACGGAATGAGGGTGCTGCACGCGCGGCTGGCCGAGCTCGGCGCGCTCGGCGCAACCCCCGACGGCATCGACCGCGCGCTCTTCACACCGGCTGAGCGCGCGGCGCGGGAGCGCTTCGCGGCCTGGGCGCGCGGGGCGGGACTGCGCGTCGAGCAGGACCGGGTCGGCAACGTGTTCGCGCGGCTGGTCGGGCACGACGACGGCGCGCCGGTGCAGTGCGGCTCGCACCTCGACACCGTGCGCAACGGCGGCGCCTACGACGGCGCGTACGGGGTCGTCGGCGGGCTGGACGCGCTGGAGCGGATCGCGCTCTCGGGCGAACGGCTGCCGCGTTCGCTCGAGGTCGTCGCCTGGGCCGGCGAGGAGGGCAGCCGCTTTCCGCTGGGCTGCCTGGGCAGCGCGGTCTACGCCGGCCTGACCTCGTACGAGGAAGCCGCGGCGCTGGTCGGCGACGACGGCGTGGCCTTCACCGACGCGCTGCGCGGACCGGGCGGGTTGCTCGACGGCGTGCCGGTTCGCGCCGGCTTCCCGCCGCCCGCGGCGTACCTCGAGCTGCACATCGAGCAGGGGCCGGTGATGGAACGGGCCGGCGTGCGGCTGGGCGTCGTGACCGCCATCGCCGGCCAGCGCCGCTTGCGGGTGACGGTCGACGGCGTTCCGGGTCACGCCGGCACCATCCCGATGCCGAGCCGCGCCGACGCGCTCTGCGCGGCCAGCGACCTCGTGCTCACCGTCGAGCGGGCCGCGCTCGATGAAGCCGACGCGGTCGCGACGGTCGGGCACCTGGTCGTCGAACCGAACCAGACGAACATCGTCCCGGGGCGCGTCGTCTTCCGCGTCGACGCGCGCTCGGTCGACGACGGGCAGGTGCTTCGGATCGAGCACCGCCTGCGCATCCGCGCGCACGAGCTCGCCGTGGAACGGGGCGTGCGGATCGCGGTCGAGCCGCTCGAAGTGCGCACCGCGGTGCCGATGGACGCGCACCTGCGCACGATCGTGCGCGCGGCCTGCGTGCCGCTCGACGCGCGCGCGATGGACATCGCCAGCGGCGCGGGGCACGACGCGATGTGCGTCGCGCAGGTCGCGCCGGCAGCGATGATCTTCGTCCCCAGCATCGGCGGCCGCAGCCACGTCGGCAGCGAACGGACCGAACCGGCCGACCTCGAACTCGGCGTCGAAGCGCTTGCCGCCGCGTTGCTTGCGACCGCGGGCCTACCCTGAGAACCCGGAGAATCGAATGCTGTTCTTCATTTGCGGCTCGGCGCTGACCGGGCAGCCGGACCACGACAACCTCGGCGGCGCGCGCCTCGTGCGCACGGCCAAGACGCTGCCGCTGTACCGCCTGCACTCCGTCGCCGACAAGCACCCCGGCATCTACGAGGTCGGCGAAGGCGGCGTCGCGATCGCCGGCGAGGTGTACGATTTCACGGACGAGCAGCACGCCGCGCTGCTGGCCAGCGAGCCGCCCGACCTGTACGAGGCGCCGATCGAGCTGGACGACGGCAGCAGCGTCAGCGCGATGATCTATCCGCGCGAGCTGATCGAGCAGCGCGGCTACGAGGACGTCTCCGAGCACGGCGGCTGGGCCGCGTACAAGGCCAGCCGCGGCGGCTAGCTGCCGCGGTAGGTGGAGTAGCCCCAGGGCGCGAGCAGGAGCGGGATGTGGTAGCGTCCGCCCGCGCCGATGCGGAAGCGGACCGAGATCTCGTCGTAGAGCGAGGGCGTGTTGGTGCGCGCGAAGTACGGCCCGACCTCGAAGACCAGGTCGTAGGTGCCGGCCGGCAGCGCGGTCGCCAGCGGCGCGTCGGTGCGGCCGTCGTTATTGGTGACCGCGCGCGTCACCATGCTGCGCTCCTCGCCCTCGATCCGGCAGAGCTGGATCGCGATCCCTGCGGCAGGAACGCCGCGGGCCGTGTCGAGCACGTGGGTCGAGAGCCGCGCGTTCATCGCAACGGCGCCCCGGCGTCGATCCAGGCACCGAGTGCCGCGCGCTCCGCGTCCGTCATCCGGGTGACGTTGCCTAGCGGCATGGCGTGGGTGAGGACGGCTTGCTGCCGAATCCGCAGGGCGTTCATGGCGACGTGCTCCGGCGTGTCGAGCACGACGCCCTGCGGCGCGCTCGCGAATCCGGGCTGGGTCGGGTGCGCGGCGTGACAGACGGCACAGCGCTGCGCGATGATCGGCCCCACCGTGGCATACGTGACCGCTGCGCCGGCGCCCGGCGCTGTGCCCCGGGCGGTAGATGCGTGCCCTACCGGCCGGGGCGCCAGAACGACCGCCAACCCCACCAGCAGCACTGCCGCCGCGGCCGGCAGCGCGATCACGACGCGGCCCTTGTGCCCCAGGACGAAGAAGCGCCGCACCAGCACGCCCGCCGCGCCCAACCCCGCCAGCACCAGCCAGCCGTACGAACCGGAGTACGTCAGCGGGTAGTGGTTGCTGATCATCGTGAACAGCACCGGCAGGGTCAGGTAGGTGTTGTGCACCGAGCGCATCTTGCCGAGCTGCCCCGGGCGCGGGTCGGGCGCGCGCCCGGCTCGGATCTGCGCCAGCATCCGGCGCTGGCCGGGGATGATGACGAAGAAGACGTTGGCGACCATGATCGTGCCGACGACCGCGCCGACGTGGAGCGCCGCCGCCCGCCCGCCGAAGAGATGGAACAGCGCGTAGTCCAGCAGCAGCAAGAACGCCGCGATGGCGGTCCAGAGGACGCGCGGGCGGGCGCCGAGCAGCCGGCACAGCGCGTCGTAGCCGAACCAGCCGACGGCGATCGAGGCGACGCTCAGCGCGATTGCGGCGGGCGGCGCGAGATCGAGCACGCTCTCGTCGATCAGGTACGTCGAGGCGCCGGCCCAGTAGATCACGGCCAGCAGCGCCATGCCCGAGAGCCACGTCGAGTACGCCTCCCACTTGAACCAGTGCAGGTCCATGGGGAGCGGCTCACGCTTGGGGCCGGTGAGGTACTTCTGGTTGTGATAGAAGCCGCCGCCGTGCACCGCCCACAGTTCGCCCGCCATCCCGTTGCGCGCGTCCGCGGGCTTCGCGGGCGCGGTCAGGTGGTTGTCGAGCCAGACGAAGTAGAACGACGCGCCGATCCACGAGATGCCGGCGATCAGGTGCGCCCAGCGCACGAGCAGGTTGGCCCAGTCCAGCGCGTAGGCCGGCATCAGGCGCGCACCGTGTCGTTCACCGCGCCGGCCAGCCGCAGCCGGGCGATCTTGGCGATCTCGGCGAGCGCCGTGGCGATCTCGGCCTCGCGCGCGGCACCCGCGCGCCGCTCGAGCGCGGCCAGGATCGAGGCCGTGTCGTGCTCGCGCGCGCAGATCACGAACGGAAAGCCGAAGCGCGCCCGATAGGCCGCGTTGGCCGCGTCGAAGCGCGCGTGCTGCGCGGGCGTGAGGTGGTCGAGCCCGGCGGCGGCCTGCTCGCCGTGCGAGGCGGCGGTGAGCCGGCCCTCGCGCGCGACC
>CAXTNU010000014.1:0-27573 GCA_964245595.1 uncultured bacterium
GTACTCGACGACCTGGCTCGACCACGCCCGCCGCTACGCCGAGCGGATGATCGCCGAGCGCGCGCTGGGCGCGACGTCGCTGGTCGTCGAGCTGGCGAGCAACGACGGGTACCTGCTGCGCTGGTTCGCCGAGCGCGGCGTGCCGGTGCGCGGGGTCGAGCCGACCGCCGGCACCGCGCGCGCCGCTGAGGCGCAGGGCGTGCCGACCACGGTCGCGTTCTTCGGGCGCGAGACGGCCCAGGCGCTGGTCGCCGCGCACGGCCGCGCCGACCTGCTGGTGGCCAACAACGTGCTCGCGCACGTGCCCGACCTCAACGACTTCGTCGCCGGGATCGCGCTGGCGCTCGCGCCACGCGGGTTGGCGACGATCGAGTTCCCGCACTTGCTCGAGCTGCTCGAGCGGGTCGAGTACGACACGATCTACCACGAGCATTTCTCGTACTTCTCGCTGCTCGCCGCGTCGGCCGCCTTCGCGCGCCACGGCTTGACCGTGGTGGACGTCGAGCAGTTGCCGACCCACGGCGGTTCGCTGCGCCTGCACGTCGCGCACGCCGGCAGCGCCGCGGTACACGAGCGCGTCGCGGCGCTGCTGATGCGCGAGCGCGCCGCGGGCTTGGCCGGTGTCGCGGCGTACCGCGGCTTCGCCGAGCGCGTGCGCGCCTCGAAGTTCGCGCTGCTGGAATACTTGATCGCGGCGCGCCGCAACGGGCTGCGCCTAGCCGCCTACGGCGCGGCGGCCAAGGGCAACACCCTGCTCAACTACTGCGGCGTGCGGACGGATCTGGTCGAGTACGTCGTCGACCGCAATCCGCGCAAGGTCGGCACGTACGCGCCCGGCACGCACCTGCCGGTGCGCGCGGTCGACTCCATCGACGCGGACAAGCCCGACGTGCTGCTGATCCTGCCCTGGAACCTGGCCGACGAGATCACCGAGCAGATGGCCCGCATCCGCGCCTGGGGCGGCCGCTTCGCGGTTCCGATCCCCCTGGTGCGCGAGCTGCCGTGAAGCTCGTCCCGACCGAAATCCCCGAGGTCGTCGAGATCGTCGAGGAGCCGCACGAGGACGAGCGCGGCGCGTTCGTGCGCTTGTGGGACGCCGACGTGCTCGCGGCGGCCGGGATCGCGCACCGCTGCACGCAGCTCTCGCTCTCGCGCAATTACCGGGCGGGCACGCTGCGCGGTCTGCACTACGCCGCCCCGCCGCACGCCGAGACCAAGCTCGTGCGCTGCGTGCGGGGCGCGATCCACGACGTCGCGGTCGACGTGCGCCCCGGCTCGCCGACGTACGGCCGCCACGTCGCGCGCCGGCTCGACGCCCGCACCGGCAACGGCCTGCTGATCCCGGCCGGCTTCGCCCACGGCTTCCAGACCTTGGAGGACGACACCGACGTCCTCTACGCGATCGATCTGCCCTATGTCCCGGCGGCCGCCCGCGCGGTACGCTACGACGACCCGGCGCTGGCGGTCGCGTGGCCGCTCGCGATCGGCATCGTCTCCGAGCGAGACGCGAGCGCGCCGCTGCTGCCCGAGCCGGTTTCAAAGCGGACGCCCGACGTCATAGCCGGCTGACACCCGTCAGCCGGCCGGGCCGCGCGGCTCAGCGCGGGTTGCGGTGCATGGTGACGGTGCCGCTCGTGACGTACACCCAGCGGTCGCTCCAGTAGACGCTGCTGTCGGGCTCGATCTTGACCGGCTTCTCGTCCTCGACGTCCCAGCGGTTGACGTACAGGTAGCCGACGTGCGAGAACGGGTTCCAGGTCGACATCGTGAACAGGATCTGGCCCGACACGTTGGGCCCGCGCAGGGGCAGCCAGGTCGCGGTCACCAGGCCCGAGTTCGTGCCCCAGATCGGTGCGCCCGACCACGACCCGGTCGGGACCGGAATCACCGGGAACGACCAGTCGCCGAAGTGCAGATGCGTGCCGTCGACAACCGCGTCGTAGGTGACGTTGACCGGCAGGTCTTCGGGCGCGGCGCCGAACGCCGCCGGAGGCGGCGGGGCCGACGCGCCGGGCGTGTGGCGGTGCAACGTGATGTCGTGCGCCGCCGCTCCGTCGCGGCGCAGCACGCCCGCGTACGCGTCGCCCTCGCGGCGCGCTTCGAGCGCGTAGGCGGCGCCGTTCCCCGGCCCGTTCAGCCGTAGCCGCAGCACGCCGTCCGACCGTTCGCCCTCGGTCTCGAGCAGGGTGCAGCCGTGCGACCCGACGAGGCGCGCGACGCCGCGCGCTCGGCCCGCGGCAAGTGCCGCGGCGTCGAGCTGCAGCTCGAGCCGCTCGCCGTGCTCGGTGCCCAGCGCGCCGCCCCAGAACTCGAACGCGCGCGTCACGAGGCCGGCGCTGGCCGAATCGATCGTCATGATGTCTCTCCTAGATGCTTGCGGATCGGGCGTGCCGGGCACGAGCATCCGCTCGCCCCGCGCACACCCACGCTGGTGTTCATCGGCGCTCGCGCGCGAAAGCCGCAGCGCGCGCTAGCGCGTGCGGCGCAGCCAGCCGTCGCGGAAGTAGGTCAGGTTGCCGCCCACGCCTGCGCTCTCGTCGAAGGGGCGGGGCGGGGCGGCGCGCTCGAACTCCGGCCGCTCCTGCAAAAAGTCGTCGACCGCCGAGACGGGGTTGTCGTGCGCCCACTCAGGGCTCGTGCGCGGCGCGCCCACGACGTCGCGCATGATGCCGTCGGCGACGACGATCCACGAGCCGGCCGGCACCAAGTCGGCGTAGGCGCGCAACTCGCCCAGCACGTGGGCGCGGGTGTGCTTGCTGTCGAGCAGCAGCAGGACGCGCTCGCCGGGCCGGATCAGCGCCTTCACGCGCGCCACGGTGCCGGGCGCGATCGAGTCGCCTTCGACCGTCTCGATCAGGGGGCGCAGCTCGTGCGCGTCGATGGCCGTCTTGTTGTGCGGGCGGATCTCGACGTCGACCCCGATCACCCGGCCGCGGCCCATCGCCTTGAGCAGCGAAGCGTAGAACACCAGCGAGCCGCCGTGCGCGATGCCGGTCTCCAGCACCACGTCGGGCGCGAGGCCGTAGATCAGCTCCTGCACGCGCAGCATGTCGTCGGGCAGCTGGATCACCGGCCGCCCCATCCAGCTGAAGCTGTAGACGTGCTTGACGTCCCAGCCGCTCTGGATCCACAGCTCCGACATGAGCGCGAACGCCTCGGGCGAGCCGAACGGCAGGCGGCGCTCGCCGACGACGATCTCGCGGGCGGCGGGGTCGATGGTGATCAACGGACGGTGGCCTCCGGGATGGGTGCGAGCAGCGCCGGCAGGCGCTCGAGCAGGTGCAGCGGCGCGAAGCCGAACTCGGTGCTGATCCGGGTGACGTCGATGGGCGGGAAGACGACCGGTCGCGCGTCGCCCGCGAACGTGCAGCGCACGCCGAGCGCGCTCAGCGCCGCGGCCAGCTCGCCGACTTCCACGTTGCGCCCGGCGGCCACGTTGTACAGACGTTCGCGACCGCTCAGCGCGATCCGCGGCAGCAGTTCGAGCACGTCTTCGAGCGCGACGTAATCCTTGGCCGAATCGGGGTGGGTGCGGAACTCGACCGCGCCGGCTGCCGCCGATGCGAGCACGTCGGCGATGAACGTGCCGGTTCCGGCATCGTCCCCGTAGACGTTCGCGAGCCGCACGACGCGCGCACCGGGGTGGGAGAGCGCGAGACACAGCGACTCGCCCGCCGCTTTGGAGGCGTTGTAGAGCTGGTCGGGATCGTGCGGGCGCAACGCCAGCGTGGCGTCCTCGCGCCCGCCGGCCGCCCCGGCGTAGACGCGGGTCGAGGACAAGTACAGAAACGATTCCCAGCGGCCCGCCCGCAGGTGGGCGTCGAGGACGCCGACGTGCGCGCGCAGCGTGTCGAACGGGCGCGTCCGGAAGTCCGAGGCGACGCCGATGCAGTCGACGACGTGCCCGGGCTGGGCGGCGGGCGGCGCATCGCGGGCCGGAACCGCGACGTCATGCCCGGCCGCTCGCAAGCATGCGGCCAGGCGCCTGCCGATGTATCCGCTGCCGCCGAGAACGGTGAATTGGGTTGCCACGAGACATGGTATCGGCAGAGGCGCTGGACCTCGCCTGCCCTTCGGCCGAAAGAGAGGAAGTGATGGACCAAGCCAGGCTGAGCGCCGCGCTCGCGCGGATCGGCGCCGACCCACGCAGCCGAACCGCCTTTTTGGACGCGATGCGCGTCGCCGAGCGGCAGCTCGCTCGCCAAGGCGTCAACGTGCGCGAGGAGACGACCGGTCCGCTGACCGACGCGCTGTTCGCCGCCGTGGACGCAGTCGAGGTCCGGCTCGCCGACGGGTCGGAACTCTCCATGCCGTACCGCTCGCGGATCGCGCGCGACCTGGTGCTGCGCCGCGAGGAGCATCCCGATCACGTCTTCGAGCCCCAGGCGACGAAGCTGCTGCGCCGGCTTGCGCGCGGGGCGCGCCACGTCCTGATCGGCGGCGCGTACGTCGGCGACCACGCCGTCCCGCTGGCGCGTGCGCTCGCCGCGGAGGGCGGCATCGTCCACGCCTTCGAGCCCAACCCCGAGCTGCACGGATTCCTGGTCGCGAACGCGGCCCGCAACGGTTTGACGAACCTGCGCGCGAACCGGCTCGGCCTGTGGGATCGCAGCGACACCGGTCTCAAGCTGTCCGGGCACGACGCCTACGCCTTCGTCGAGCCCACCGATGAGGCCGGCGCGATCCAATCCGTGACGATCGACGACTACGGCGCGCGCGAGGGCATCGACGCCTTCGACGTCATCATGATCGACGTCGAGGGCTCCGAGCGCACGATCCTGCGCGGGGCGCAGCGCTATCTGGGCCAGTCGGCGGACCGCGCGCCGCACCTGATCTACGAGGTGCACCGCAGCTACGTCGACTGGACGCACGGCCTGGCGCAGACCGAGATCGTCGCGATGCTCGCCGCCTCGGGCTATGCCTCGTACGGTATCCGGGACTACCAGGACAACGTGCCCTTGCCCGGCGTGCCGGTCGAGCTGGTGCCGGTCGAGTCCGCCTACCTCGACGGCCCGCCCCACGGCTTCAACGTCTTCGCGACCAAGCGCGGGGCCGTCTTGGCCGACCCGCTGCTGCGCGTCGTCCCCGGGGTCAGCCCCAAGTACCTGCACCACCGCGATCCCGCGCTGCACGCACCGCCCGCGGCCGAGCCGGCGGCCTGCTGACCCTGGGTAGTGGGTCAATTTGAATCCGGCGGTTCCGACCCCGTAGACTGATCGAACGGACGTTCTGTAGGCTGTCGATATGACGCCTCGTTCGCCGAAATACGACGCCGACGCACACGCCCAGCGGGTGCGCGAACTGCTCGCCAAGCGCATTTCCAAGCTGCCTCTGAAGGCGCTGGTTCAACTGCAAGAGATGGCCGCGCTGCTGGCGGCGCGCGAGCGGCTGGTGGTGCTGGCCTCGCGCGATCGGATGGGCCTGCGGAACACGGTCCAGGTCCAGCCGCACGAGAACCTGGACCGGGGTATGCGGTCCGAAGCGGCGGTGAACTTCGACTACCGTCAGGCCGAGGAGGCCGCCGATGCGGCTCCCAGCCGATTCGCCTGGCACCGTGAGCGCCGGCCGGGGACGGCCCGATGATCCGCCGGCGCGATCCGGTCGCAGAGGCCGGGCGGATCGTTCGCGAAGCGAGCGCCGTGGTGGATTGGTCGCGTGAACCCCGGACCAAGTACGAAGGCGCGATCCGCGCGCGGCTGATCGCGCGGCACCTGGAGGCCGGCTCGCTCGGATGGATGGAGCTGCTCGCGCTCGCGGCCGAGCACCGGGATCGGATGGGCCGGGACTTGCGGGCGGCGGCCGATGTAGCCGAGCGCCGGTTGGCGGCCCGGATCGCGGAGCGTCGCAAGGCTGAGGAAGCCGACGCGCGGGCCGTGGTGGACGCAGAGGCCGCGTCATGATCCCGATCGACACCGAGACGTTCGGCGAGCGTCTTCGCCGCCTGCGCGAGGCCAAGGGCTTCGCCCTCACCACGCTCGCCATGCGGGTTGGCCTCACCGAGGCGTGTATCCGGCAGCTTGAGAGCGGCCGTACCCGAGACGCACGCTTGGCGGATGGGATGCGGCTCGCCGACGCGCTGGGCACCGATCCACGGTACCTGGCCTTTGGCGAGGGTGACGCGCCGCCGAGGATGCCCGACCTCGCCGAGCGCGTGGCGACCATCGAACGCCGGCTCGGCATCGGTCGGATGGGGGGACAGCCATGACGATCGAGGGCGAGGAGCATTTCGGGGCGCGCCTGCGCCGCCTACGCGAGGACCAGGAAATGCACGTACCTGACCTCGCCAGGCGCGTCGGGCTGACCGAGGCCGCGATCCGCCAGCTTGAAAGCGGGCGAGCGAAGGAGCCCCGGCTGTCCGAGGGGGTACGGCTCGCCGATGCGCTGGGCGTCGGGGTGCATCACCTTGCGTTCGGTGAGGGCGAGAATCGAATTGCGGAGCTAGAGCGGCGCATGGCCGCCGTCGAAGACGTGCTGGCAATCGCCTCGGACTAGCCGGGAAGGGCGAGGACCGCGCTCGGACGTAGGGCGGCGACTCGCTGTCGAGTAACGGCTCGGGATCGCGAGCTAGTTCGTGCGGTCCGCCGTAGCGAGGAGGCGGAGCCGGCCCGGGGCCATCGGCTTCTAAGGGGCCCGTGGGCTTCAGCCTCTTCGCTCGCTAGCTTGGCGAGCTAGCTTTGAGCCATACTTCCTCATGGCGGGTGGCTGCCCAAAATCACGGATGCCAAGCAAGTGGTGTCAGCGCCGCCCATGACAGTGAAACTCTTCAAGTTTAGCCAGGGTCCACGTAGGACCGGCACATGGGCGGAGCCAATTCCCCGCCATCGTGCGCTGGCCTTGCCCGCTTGCTCAGCTTTATCACCGGATGCGCCGATGATATGGCGAGGAGCGGGGAAAGGATGACCTGCAACATGAAAGAGCATCGGATGAAGCCCAACACTGGCAAGAGCATCGCGCGAGAGGTGCAGAGCGACCTCGCCCGCGCCCAGAAATCCATCGGCGTGCCGGCGGATCAGCGCCAGCGTGTCCCCGAAAAGGCGATTCGTGGTGTTCTCAAGGCGATCGAAGAGAACGACGAGGCGTTGCGCTTTCTTGCGACCTGCTAACGACGCTTCGTGCGGTACCTCACCGCCAGCTTAGTCTACGCGATCCATCTGACCCTGCGCAGAGCCTACTCACGGCTCGGCCAGGGTCAGACTTTTAATCCACCGTTTCCGCCCGATGAAGTGTACGGTCGGCTAGAAAGTGCTGTAGCGCGTCCCCGCGCTGAATTTTCTGGGGTTGTTGCTCACCTGATCTGACCCCACCCGGAGCTGGACACTCCCTTGGCGAAGACTTCGCCAGCGAGGTGTCCCATGGCCGAGAAGACCTCCGTTCCACAACCCGAGCCGATCGAGCGCTGGACCGCGCAGCGCAAAGCCGCAATCATCGTCGAGGTGATGAAAGGGCAGATATCGGTTCCCGAAGCCGCGCGCAAATACGGCTTCACGCAGAACGAGTATCGCCGCTGGGCGGATGAATATCACCGCGCCGGCATCGAGGCGCTCAAGACGAATCGCAAGGACCTCGATGCCAAGTACCAAGCCGAAATCAAACGTTTGAGAGCGAAGATCGGTCAGCTCGTGATGGACGACGACATCCGTCAGGAGGCGATGCGACCTTTTCGTTCGGGCGATCAGACGTCGAGCGTGTGGTCGCCAACGGCAAGAGAGCGCGTCAACGAGTCTGTCGACTCTTGAACGTGCCGCGAAGCACCTCGTACTATCGCTGCCGTCAGCGAGTACCGATCGTCGACGAGCTGCTGGCGCAGCGCATCAAGCGTCTCATCGATGATGAGCCGTATCTCGGCTACCGAATGGTCTGGGCACGGCTTCGCATGCAAGGCCATGTTGTCAATCGCAAGGCGGTGCAGCGCGTGATGCAGCTCAAAGGCTGGCAGTGCCACCGCCGGCTCAAAAAGCGCTGTGCACCGCGGGTCGAGAGCAGCATCAGCGTCACGCGCGTCTCGAACGTGCGCTGGGCGACTGACGCCACGTACATCTGGACGACACTCGATGGGCTGGTCTACTTCAACGGCGTGCTCGACTGTGCCGATCGCGAGTGCATCGGCTGGAACATTAGCCAGCGCAACGATGCCAAAGAAGCCGCCTGGGCGCTTGAGGACGCGCTGCTGCGGCGCTTTGGCGTGCTGCCCGATCGTGACATCGGCGTCGTGCTGCGTACGGACAACGCCCTCGTCTATGCCTCGGAGCTCTATCGCAAGCTCGCGCGCAGCTACGGCTTGGCGCAAGAGTTCATCTTGCCCCATACGCCCGAGCAGAACGGCGTCGCCGAATCGTTCATGGGCACGCTCAAGCTCGAGTGCATCTGGCAGCACCGCTTCGCTACCTATGATGAGGCCAAGAGCGTCATCACCGCGTGGATCCGCCACTACAACGAGACCCGTCCACACTCTAGCCTGGGCTACCTCACGCCGACGGCGTGGCGTGAGCGTCAGGCAAAACAAACCGCATAACTGTCCAGAATCCGCGGGGTCATTTCACACCCGACCTTGTTTCGCAAAGTAGCTGCCCTCGGTTTAGGAATCGCGCAAGGACACGTATTTGGGAATGGCAATAAGCGAACTGCACTAAGCGCCATGACCTATATGTTGAACGTCAACGGTTGGGAGTTCAATATGCCGGCGCCGGCTGCGTCACTGATGATGTTGCGAATTGCTAGCTCAAGCAATCGCATGACGTTAGAGGAAGCCGCAACGCTGCTTGGCGCCTCGGCCGGTTACGATTCGTCGAATACTAACGAGGCGACGGAGCGGCTTTTGCAAGAAATGATCGCTCAAGGTGCGGTTATCGTCGTAGAGCCAGACATTATACCAGCACCAGAGCCAGTAGGCGAAACGAAAGCTCAATACAACACAGACGCTAGCGCCATCTTTGAGCGGCACATGAAGTTGCTTTCGGACGAAGAGCGCGAGCTCTTTTACGAATCGTTCGAATGGCCGCAGGTGATGTCCCGAACGCTAATTAGTTGGAGCAATGTTCAGGCGCACAAGAAGCGCGACGTGCGCCGGACTCGCCACAAAGCTGTCGGCACTCGTCGCCGCCCACATTGTGGTGGGCGCAGCGTCCCTAAGATTTGCCCACCAATAACCGACGCCAAATTAGGCATCCGCCATAAAGGCAGAAGCGGGCGAACAGCCACTTCAAAGGCTGCTTTCTAGTTGCCGCTACCTCTACGCGGCCTCGCGATCTCGCATCATATCCGGCAGCCGGGCCAGGTCGTGCAGCGTCCACAGCCGATCGGTGAGCCCTGCCGCCATCGCGGGCGTCGTGCGGATCGTCATGTGTGTACGGCAAAAGTTGTAGTGCATGAAATGTAGAGCCAGCGCCCGCGCTAGGTTCTCCGCCTTCTTGGAAAAGGCGTTCGTTAGCCGCGTGAACCGACGCGACGACATGCGGAGCGTGAGGTTCTGGCGCTCGACGTAGGACGTATTCATGTGCTTGGGATCGGGGTTGCCGGCGATGACCGTCTTGGTAAGGCCGGTGACGACGGACGGGCTGTACCGCTTCTCGGGCTCGGCGGGATCAAGGCCAAACTCCTTGACGACCTGCGCGAAGTCCACGCGCCCGAAGAACTCGCGCGAGATCGCCGGCTTGTATGCGCCGAACCCGTCGGTCGTGATTTGCACGCGCTGAGGGCCAAGGCGCCGCGCGAGATCGCGAACGAACTCGTTGCACGAATACGTGTCGCGCTTGCCCAGCAGGAACGTGGGAATCAGCTTCGTGTCGGCGTCGATCGCGATCCAGGTCCACACGTCGCCGACGCCGTCCTCGCCACGGCGCTCGGCCGGCACGTTCTTCTCCTTCGCGTGGCAGAACGACCACATCTCGTCGAGCTGGAGCCGCCGGCAGGGCAGGTTCCGCATCACCTCGTCCATGTAGGCCGAACAAGCGTCGCCCACGTCCTCCAGCAGCCGCAGGACGGTCCCCTTAGCCGCGCCGGTCATGCGCGAGGTACCCCGGACGCTCATCCCTTCGCACAGGGCGGCCAGGATGCGGGTCCGTTCGTCTACGCTCAGACGGTTCATATTGGTATTATGCCAGAGCGCTCTCGCATAGTCAAGCGGCTCAGCGCAGCAAGGCGCGGGCCGCGTCCGAAGCCCCTCAATCGTATATGGGCTCGTAATCCCCACGAGGCGCACGTCAATGTCGTTATGTCGTCGCCGCGCGGCGGTTCACTCGCGGCGCGCGGTAGCCGCCGCGCGGCGCTGAAATCCCCGCGCGCGGCGACGACATTCCCGCGCGCGGCGCGGCGATTCCCGCGCGCGGGAAACCCCGGTCTAGCGGGCTTTTCGGTATATAGCGAATTAGCGACGTCGCCAGATGTGTACACACTTCTGTCCACACTGTGAGTGTACAAGTGGCGTGGATAACTCAGAGGGCGACAGCATAGGAGTCGCCAACTCAGCGCCCACGGTACGCTAAAGACAAGGAGCCCCCGCTGTTGACCCGCGGAGGCCCTTGAGTGCCGTGGGGGAGTGTCGACCCGTTCTCTGGAGTTCTCGATCCTACCCGGGGCTCCAGGGGCGGGTACCCTCCCCACGACGAGGAGAGTTGGCAGAGTGGTCTATTGCGCCGGATTTAGGTTCCGGTGGACGACCCGGGCAGTTGTCTAGGCGACCCGGCTAGTCCCGAGAGTTCGAATCTCTCACTCTCCGCTGATCCCTACCGCCGCCCGTCTCGCGAGAGGCGGGCGACGGTTTCAGTATGTATCGAAATCCCGATAATTCCTACAGGAATGCTTGTAAGCGATCCGTCGGAACTAGCTGCTAGTCGGATTCCGGCTTAGTCCCCCAGCGCGCCTCGGCGGCCTTGCGGGCCGACTCCTTGCGCTGTTCGGGAGATAGAGCCGCAGTGCGAGCCTTGCCGCCCTTGAGCCCTCCACGGCGCCCTAGGGCGACAGCAGCGGGGTCCTTGGCTTTGGGCTCCTGGGTCGTGGTCGGTTCCTCGCTGGTCGAGTCGGCGACGATCCTCGCCGCAAGCTGGTTCAGGTCTGAGGTACGAGACCGCTTTGGCATGATCCGAGCCTAGCACGTCCCGGGCGCCGCGTCACCGGCTCAGACCCTGTTCGATTGAAAGTGACCCACTACCTGACCCTGCCGTCGCTGGACCGGCGGCGGGTTCGATGGTATACTCTGAAGGTTGCCCCGGCCTTGCGGCCAGGGGCGGCACTACTTCACCCGGCCGGAGGCCGGGGGACCGATGGACCCACCAGGCTGCCAGGGACGGACGGCTCGGGCCCAGATGAAAGGACCCACCCTGACATGGCATCAGGCGTAACCATGCGCGCGCTGCTCGAAGCGGGCGTGCACTTCGGCCACCAGACCCGGCGCTGGAACCCGAAGATGAAGCCGTACATCTTTCAAGAGCGCAACGGCATCTACATCATCGACCTCTCCAAGACGCTGAGCATGCTCAACGACGTCTTCGACGCGGTCAAGGAGATGTCGCGCCAGGGGCGCGTGATTCTCTTCGTCGGCACCAAGAAGCAGGCCCAGGACGTCGTCAAGGAAGAGTCCGAGCGGGCCGGGACGTTCTTCGTCAACCAGCGCTGGCTGGGCGGCACGCTGACCAACTTCGCGACCATCCAGAAGCGCATCGCGCGCCTGCGCGAGCTCGAAGGCATGCGCCAGCAAGGCACCTTCGATCTTCTCCCCAAGAAGGAAGTCGCGCGGCTGACCGACGAGCTCGAGAAGCTCGAGAAGTTCCTGGGCGGCATCAAGGACATGCACCGCCTGCCCGACGCGATCTTCATCGTCGACCCCAAGAAAGAGCGCATCGCGGTCGCCGAGGCGCGCAAGCTGAAGATCCCGATCATCGCGGTGATCGACACCAACTGCGATCCCGACGAGATCGACTACGCGGTTCCCGGCAACGACGATGCGATCCGCTCCGTGCGGCTGATGGTCGGCACGCTGGCGAACGCGATCGTCGAGGGCAAGACCGAGACCGAGTCGGCCTTCGACGCGAGCGACTACGACGACCAGTACGCCGATCTCGCCGCCGACGCCGAGCCCGTGGGCGCGTAGGAACCAGCATCACGTGAGCACTTCCGTGTCCTACAAACCCGCCGCCGCCGACATCAAGCGGCTGCGCGAAGAGTCCGGTGCCGGGATGGCCGACTGCGTCAAGGCGCTGCAGGAGACGCAGGGCGACTACGAGCGCGCCCGCGCGCGCCTGAACGAGCTGGGCCAGTCCAAGGCCGAGAAGAAAGCCGAGCGCGCGGCCAACGAGGGCCTCGTCGGCTCGTACATCCACGCCGGCGGCAAGATCGGCGTGCTGGTCGAGATCAACTGCGAAACCGACTTCGTCGCGCGCAACGACCGTTTCCAGCAGCTCGTGCGCGACGTCGCGATGCACGTCGCCGCGATGTCTCCGCAGTACCTCGACCGCGAGAGCGTTCCCGCGAGCATCCTCGCCGAGGTCAAGGCGGATCTCGACAAGACCGTGCCCGCCGGCAAGCCGCCCGAGGTGATCGAGAAGATCCTCTCCGGCAAGCTGAACAAGTGGTACGAGGAGCACACGCTGCTCGAGCAGCCTTTCGTCAAGGACGACGCGCAGACGGTCGGCGAGCTCGTGAAGAGCGTCTCCGCCGTGCTCGGCGAGAAGATCGGCGTGCGCCGTTACGTGAAGTTCGCCCTGGGCGAAGAGTAGCGCTCTCTCGGGCGGCGGCTGTGAGCCGCCGCCGCGCCGGCACGGTTTCTCTCCAGCTTCTCTCGAAAGGCGACCGTGAGTACCCCAGCTTACAAGCGCGTTCTGCTCAAGGTCTCCGGCGAGGCGTTCGCCGGAGCCGGCGGCAACAACGTCGACGTCGACACCACGACCTCGATGGCGCGCGAGATCGCGCGCGTCCACACGGACGGCGTCTCGCTGGCGGTGGTGGTCGGCGGCGGCAACATCTGGCGCGGCAAGCCGCACGAGGCGGCCGGCATGGAGCGCGCCACCGCCGACTACATGGGCATGCTGGCGACGGTCATCAACGCGCTGGCGCTGCAGGACTCGCTCGAGCGGATCGGCGTGCCCTCGCGGGTGCAGACCGCGATCGCGATGAACGCGATCGCCGAGCCGTACATCCGGCGGCGCGCGATGCGCCACCTCGAGAAGGGCCGGGTCGTGATCTTCGCGGCCGGCACCGGCAACCCGTACTTCACCACCGACACCACCGCCGCGCTGCGCGCGGTCGAGGTCGGCGCGGAGGCGATCCTCAAGGCCACCAAGGTCGACGGGATCTACACCGCCGACCCGTTCAAGGACCCCAGCGCCACCCGCTTCGTGCAGCTCGACTACCTGCGGGTGCTCGAGCTGGGCCTGGAGGTGATGGACTCCACCGCGCTGACGCTGTGCATGGACAACGGCCTGCCGATCGTGGTCTTCGACATGAACGTCCCGGGCAACATCCGCCGGGTGGTCATGGGCGAGGCGATCGGGACGACCGTCGCACGGAGTGCCGCGCGCGTTCATGGAGAAGAGGTCGGCCATGCTGGATGACGTCTACCGCGATACCGAATCGAAGATGAACAAAGCGATCGAGGCGACGCGCAACGACTTCGCCTCGATCCGGACCGGGCGCGCCTCGCCGGCCCTGCTCGACCGGCTCCACGTCGAGGCCTACGGGGCCAGCACGCCGCTCAAGCAGGTCGCCAGCGTCAATTCGCCCGACGGGCGCTCGCTGATCGTGACCGCCTTCGACAAGAACCTGGTCGGCGCGATCCGCAAGGCGATCGAGACCAGCGACCTGGGGCTCAACCCCAACGTCGACGGGGGCTCGATCCGGCTCTCGATCCCGGCCCTGACCGAAGAGCGCCGTAAAGACCTGGTCAAGCTGATCAAGAAGAAGGCCGAGGACGGCAAGGTGGCGATCCGCAACATCCGTCACAAAGCCAACGACGAAGTCAAGAGCCTGGCCAAGAACGGCACGATCACCGACGACCAGATCAAGAAGGGCCAGGACCAAGTCCAAAAGCTGACCGACAAGTTCATCAAACAAGTCGACGACCTGTTCTCCGGCAAGGAAAAGGAGATCATGGAGGTTTGATGGGTTCTGAACGACCCACCAAACCTCGCCTTGCGGGCGAATCCCACGATCGGCCATGGCAAGCGGTCTCATGCTGCGCGCATACGCGGAAGGCCTGAAGTGAATCTCGAAGACCTGGTGATGATGCCTTGGACGCAGGCGCGGGCGGCGCTGGCCGGTCATCCGCTGCGCTTGCGCGTGGTGACGCCGCCGTACCCGGCGCTGGGCGTGGGGGCGCTGCGCTTGCTGCGGGTCGCGGTGCTGGGCGGTGCGCACGACGGGGCGTACGAGCTCGCCTGCGGCTACGACGGGTACGAACGCCTCTGATGGCTTCACTCGACGACGCTCGCGGTCCCCGCGTGGCGACCTTGCTGCGCCCGCCCAACGGCGTGACCCTCGACGCGAACCGGCTGCCCGAGCACGTCGCGATCATCATGGACGGCAACCGCCGCTGGGCGCGCTCGCGCTTCCTGCCCGCCATCGAGGGCCACCGGCGCGGCATCGTCGCGCTGCGCGAGATCACCCGCGCGGCCAGCGACTGGAAGATTCCGATGCTGACCGTGTACGGGTTCTCGACCGAGAACTGGAAGCGCGACAAGACCGAGATCTCGCTCCTGCTCGACCTGTGCGTGTACTTCGCGCAGAACGAGCTGGCCGAGCTGCGCCGCAACAACGTCCGGGTCAACGTGATCGGGCGCTACGAGCAGCTCCCGCCGGCCTCGCGCGACGCGCTCGACGGGCTGGTCGCGCAGACCGCGAACTGCGACGGCTTGGTGCTCAACCTGGCGGTGAACTACAGCGCGCGCACCGAGCTGCGCGACGCGGTGGTGCGCATGATGCGCGAGGTCCAGGCCGGCACGCTCGCGCCCGAGGCGATCGAGGAGGACACGCTGGCCGGCTACCTGACCACGGCCGGCATGCCCGACCCCGACCTGCTGATCCGGCCCGGCGGCGAGTCCCGCCTGTCCAACTTCCTGCTCTACCAGGTGGCCTACGCGGAGCTGGTGATCCAGGAGACGTTCTGGCCGGATTTCGGGCGCGACGACTTCGCCGCCGCGCTGGCCGAGTACCAGCGCCGCCAGCGCCGGTTCGGAGGCGCATGACGACCGCGTCCGCGACGGCCGCTCCGGCAAAGGCCAAGCCGAAGCCCGCCGTGGGCGCGCGCCGGATCGCGATCGGGCTGCTGCTGGCCGTGCTCGGCCTGGGCGCGGTGGCCTGGCCGCCGGCCTTCTCGCTGATCGTGCTGCTGGTCGCGACCGGCTGCATCTACGAGTTCGCCGGGCTCTCGGCGCGCCAGGGGCCGGCGCTGGAGCTGCCGGTCGCGATGGGCGCGGTCTGGGCCTACGTGGTGCTGACCCATTTCGGGCTGATCCACCGCTACGAGGGCGTGCTGATCGCCGCGACCGTGATCGTCGCGCTGGCGACGGTCACCTTCACCAAGCGCTCGGGCTACTTCGCGCGCAGCGGCTACACCCTGCTGGCGGTGCTCTACATCGGCAAGCTGCTGACCTACTTCATCGCCATCCGGGCCCTGCACGACGGCGCGCTGTGGACGGTCTGGGC
Source organism: uncultured bacterium (assembly GCA_964245595.1). Classification (GTDB taxonomy): domain Bacteria; phylum Vulcanimicrobiota; class Vulcanimicrobiia; order Vulcanimicrobiales; family Vulcanimicrobiaceae; genus Vulcanimicrobium. The sequence continues at coordinate 15,634 of CAXTNU010000014.1, forward strand.
GATCGTGCTGGTCGCCTTCACCGACATCTTCGCGATGCTGGTCGGCCGCGCGCTGGGCCGCCACCCGCTGACCCGGCTCTCGCCCGGCAAGACGGTCGAGGGCGCCGCGGGCGGTTTCGCCGCCACGCTGCTGGCCGGCGCGGCGATCGCGCTGGTCCCGTTCGCCCACGTCGCCTGGTGGCAGGGCATGGTCGTCGCGGCGATCGTCTCGGTCGCGGCGCAGGCCGGCGACCTGGTCGAGAGCGCGCTCAAGCGCGACGCCCGGGTCAAGGACGCGGGCCGCCTGATCGCCGGCCACGGCGGGGTGCTGGACCGGTTCGACTCCTACATCTTCGGCGGGATCGCGTTCTACTTCGCGCTGTTCGCGATCGGCGTGATCTCGCAGAACCGGCTGACCGGCTCGTGAGCGCGCGCCGGGTCGCGATCCTCGGCTCGACCGGCAGCATCGGCCGCCAGGCGCTCGACGTGATCGCCCGCCACCCCGAGCGCTTCGGGGTCGCCGGCCTAGCCGCCGGGCGCAACGTCGACCTGCTCGCCGAGCAGATCGCCCGCTTTCGCCCGGCCGTCAGCGCGACGGCCGCGGACGGCTCGGCCGGCCTGCTGGCGGTCGCGACCGAATCGAAGGCCGACATCGTGCTGGCCGCGACCGACGGGGCGGTGGCGTTCGACGCGGTCTTCGCCGCGGTCGACGCCGGGATCGACGTCGCGGTCGCCAACAAGGAGCTGGTCGTCGCGGCCGGCGAGCTGCTGGTCGCTCACGCCGCGCGCAGCGGGGCCAGGCTGCTGCCGGTCGACAGCGAGCACTCGGCGATCTTCCAGTGCCTGCAGGGCGCGCCGCCCGAGCGGGTCGCGGCGCTCGTGATCACCGCCTCGGGCGGGCCGTTCTGGGAGCGCACGCGCGAGCAGATGGCCGGCGCCACCGTCGCCGACGCCCTGGCCCACCCGACCTGGCGGATGGGCGTGAAGAACACCATCGACTCGGCGACCCTGATGAACAAGGGCCTCGAGGTGATCGAGGCCGCCAAGTGGTTCGGGGTCCCGCCCGAGCGCATCCACGTCCTCGTGCACCGGACCTCGGTCGCCCATGGCTTCGTCGTCTTCAGCGACGGCCAAGTGGTGGGCCAGCTCGCGCCGCCCGACATGCGGCTGCCGATCGGCTACGCCCTGGCCTATCCCGACCGGCTGGCCGACCGGCCGTTCGAGGACCCGCTCCAAGCGCTGGGCGGCGAGCGCGGCGCGCCCGCGACCACGCTGACGTTCGAGCGGCCCGACCTCGAGCGCTTCCCCTGCCTGCGGCTGGCATACGAAGCCTTGACGCTGGGCGGCACCGCGCCGGCCGTGGTCTCAGCCGCCAACGAGGTTGCCGTGCGAGCATTCGTGGACGGCGAGATCGGCTTCGGCGAGATCGCCGCCTGCATCGAAACCGCGCTCGCAGGCGTTGGTACTAGCAACTCGAGCCTCGCCGCGATTCGCCGGGCGGATCGCTCGGCCCGCGACGCGGCCCGGGCGTTCGTCGTCGAACGAGCAATGGGGGCCCCCGGGAGACCATGACCGCCGAAAAGCTGATCGTCTACCTGCTGATGCTGAGCGTGCTCGTGGTGCTCCACGAGCTCGGCCACTTCATCGTCGCCCGGCGCAACGGCGTCTACGTGACCGACTTCGCGGTCGGGATGGGCCCGACGCTGGTCAAGTGGACCTCGCCCCGCAGCGGGACCCACTACCGCATCAACGCCTTCCCGGTCGGCGGCTACTGCCAGATGAAGGGCGAGGACGGCAAGTCCACCGAGGCCGAGCAGCAGCGCGACTTCCGCACCGCCGACACAGCCGAGCCCGACAGCTTCCAGGCCAAGACGCCGCTCCAGCGGCTGGCGATCGTGGTCGCCGGGCCGATCGCCAACTTCATCGTCGCGCTGGTGCTGCTGTTCGCCGCGGGCCTGGTGTTCGGCGTGCCGTCGGCCAAGCCGACCACCACGGTCGGGATCCTGGTCAAGGGCGACCCGGCCGAGCAGGCCGGCTTGCGGCCGGGCGACCGGATCACCGCCATCGACGGCACGCCCATGAAGGACGGCGAGCAGCTCATCGCGCTGATCCACCGCTCGCCCGGCAAGCTGCTCCGGCTCGACTACGTGCGCGCCGGCGCGCCCAGGCACGTCGCGGTCACGCCGCGGCTGGAGTCCGCCCCCGGCGGCGGCTCCAAGGAAGGCCACCTCGGCTTCGCGCCCCAGTTCCCGGCCCCGCAGCGGCTGGGCGTCGTCGCCGCCGCGACCGGCGCCTGGGACCTGTTCGGCAACGTCGTGGTCGGCTCGGTCTCGACCCTGGCCGGGCTGGTGACGCACCCGGCCCAGGTCGCGGGCCAGCTCCAGGGCCCGATCGGGATGGCCCGCGCCTCGGCTCAGATCCAGGACCTCGGCCCGCTGCCGTTCGTCCAGCTCGCGGCGCTGATCTCGATCTCGCTCGGCATCTTCAACCTGCTCCCGATCCCGGCGCTCGACGGCGGGCGCGGGGTGTTCATCCTGGTCGAGATGCTGCGCGGCCGGCCGGTCGATCCCGAGAAGGAAGCGCTGGTCCACGTCGGCGGTTTCGCGGTCCTGATCGCGCTGATGCTGATGGTGTCCTACCACGACATCGCCAACGCCATCGCCCACAAGAGCGTGTTCTAGATGATCCGGCTGCGCCGCGAGACCAAGCCCGTGCTGCTCGAGAACAAGTCGAGCTGGTCCAAGGACGCCAAGAAGGTCTGGATCGGCGGCGACCGCCCGATCGCGGTCCAGTCGATGACCACCACCGACACCGCCGACGTGGACAAGACCCTCGAGCAGGTCTATGGCCTGGCCATGGCCGGCTGCGAAATCGTGCGGGTGACCTGCCAGGACGTTCGCGACGCGGCCGGGCTGCCGGCGATCGTGGCCCGCTCGCCGGTGCCGATCGTGGCCGACGTCCACTTCGATCATCGTATGGCGCTGGCCGCGATCGAGGCCGGGGTGGCCAAGCTGCGCCTCAACCCGGGCAACATCACCGACCCGGTCAAGACGCGCGAGGTGGTCAACCTGGCCCTCCAGCGCGGCACCCCGATCCGGATCGGGGTCAACATGGGCTCGCTGGCCCGCGACCTCGAGGACAAGCTCGGCCACACGCCCGAGGCGCTGGTCGCCTCGGCCCTGCGCCACGTCGACCTGCTCGAGGACCTCGGCCACACCGACATCGTCATCTCGGTCAAGGCCCACGACGCGCTCAACACGATCTACTCGTACCGCCTGTTGGCCAAGCAGCTCGACGCGCGCGGCACGCCCTACCCGCTGCACCTCGGCGTGACCGAGGCCGGGCTGCCGCGCGAGGGAACGATCAAGTCCTCGATCGGCTTGGGCGTGCTGCTGTTCGAGGGAATCGGCGACACGATCCGGGTCTCGCTGGCGGCCGACCCGGTCGAGGAGGTGCCGGTCGCCTGGGGGATCCTCAAGGCGCTGGGCCTGCGCGAGAAGGGCTTCGACATCACCGCCTGCCCGTCGTGCGGGCGGGCCGAGATCGAGGTCGTCGAGCTGGCCCGGATGGTCGAGGCGATCGCCAAAGAGTACACCGCCCCGGTCAAGGTCGCGGTCATGGGCTGTGTCGTCAACGGCCCGGGTGAGAGTAAGATGGCAGACGTGGGGATCGCCGGCGGCAAGGGCAAAGGAGCCATCTATCGCAAGGGCGAGCTCGTCGGGACCTTTCCCGAGGCCGAGCTGCTCGGGCGTCTGCGGGCCGAGATCGAAAAGGTCATCGCCGAGCAGTACCCGGATTACTCCCATGAGATCAACCGTGAACCCACGCCTGTCTAACGCCGTCCCGAGCCCGCGCCTGCTGATCGTGACCGCCGCCACCGCGCTGGTCGCGTCGCTGTTGCTCGCGCTCTCGACACCGGCGACGATCAGCGTCGACGGGCAGCGGGTGACGTCCGACGTCGCCCCGGTGACGACGCCCGGCGGCGCATACCTGCCGTTGCGTGCGATCGCCGACGCAGCGGGCGCGGAGACGAGCTTCGACCCGCGCAGCGGCGCGATCGTGGTCCGGCGCGGCACCGACGTCCTGACCATGCACGCCGGCTCGACCGTCGCGACGCGCAACGGCAAGCGGGTGTCGCTGGCGCACGCACCCTTCACCGTCGCCGGCCGCACGATGGTCGCGACCGCGACGATCGCTCGCGCCTTCGGCTCGACGGTCCGCTTCGACGCCAAGCGCGACCGGGTCGACGTCCGCACCCCCGGGGTGGTCGTCGCGCCCGTCGCCGACGACGAACCGTAGCAAGCGAACCGTCTCTTAGGGCGCTCTCAGCTTAGCGGGGAACGAGTCCAGAACGTTAGCGTTTTCGCGAGGTTCCGGGTTTGGACAAGTTTTCACGGCGCCGCTTCCTGGCGCGCACCGCATTGCCGACCATTGCCGCGACGGTGGGCATCGAAGCCCCGCGGCTGGCCGCGTTCGCCGCTCCGCCCGCGGTCACGGTCGCCCCGCGCGGGCCCGCCCCGGTCGCGGTGACGCTGAACGTCAACGGCGCTCCCCACGCGCTGCAGCTCGAGCCGCGGGTGACGCTGCTCGACGCGTTGCGCGAGCGGCTCGGGCTCACCGGCACGAAGAAGGGCTGCGACCAGGGGCAGTGCGGCGCGTGCACGGTGCTGGTCGACGGGCGGCGGGTCAACAGTTGCCTGACGCTGGCCATCGCGACCGAGGGTAAGCGCGTCACGACCGTCGAGGGGCTGGCCCACGGCGACACGCTGCACCCGGTGCAGGCGGCCTTCATCGAGCACGACGCGTTCCAGTGCGGCTACTGCACGCCGGGTCAGATCTGCTCCGCGGTCGGCTTGATCGCCGAGGGCCGCACCCGTTCCGACGCCGAGATCAGAGAATACATGAGCGGCAACATCTGCCGCTGCGGCGCGTACACCAACATCGTCGCGGCGGTCAAAGCGGCCGCGGCGGCCGGCGGGCGGGCCTGATGCGCCCGTTCGCCTACGCCCGCGCGCAGTCGGCCGACGGCGCCGTCGCGGCGCTCGCGCAAACGCCGAACGCCGCCTTTCTGGCCGGCGGCACCAACATCGTCGACCTGATCAAGATCGACGTCGCCGCTCCCAGCCTGCTGATCGACGTCAACGCGCTGCCGCTGGCGGCGATCGAGACCGCCGCGGACGGCTCGCTGCGCATCGGCGCGCTGGCGCGCATGAGCGACACGGCCGACAATGCGCTCGTGCAGCGCAACGCGCCCGCCGTGTCGCAGGCGCTCAACCTGAGCGCGTCGGCGCAGTTGCGCAACATGGCCTCGATCGGCGGCAACGTGCTGCAGCGCACGCGCTGCGTGTACTTCCGCGACGTCTCGCAGCCGTGCAACAAGCGCCGCAACGGCGAGGGCTGCAGCGCGATCGGGGGCGACGACCGCAAAATGGCGATCCTGGGCGCGAACGAGCGCTGCATCGCGGTCCACCCGTCGGACTTCTCGGTCGCGCTGCTGGTGACCGACGCGACGGTTCACCTGCGCGGCCCGGCCGGCGAGCGCAGCGTGCCGTTCCTGGGCTTCCACCGCTTGCCGGGCGACGACCCGACCCGCGACACGAACGTTCGGCCCGGCGAGCTGATCACCGCGCTCAGCTTCGCGCCCAGCGCCGTGACGCGCAACTCGGCCTACGTCAAGGTGCGCGACCGGGCGTCGTACGAGTTCGCGCTGGTCTCGGTGGCCGCGGGATTGGACGTGCAGGCCGGCACGATTCGCGCGGCCCGGCTGGCGCTGGGCGGGGTGGCGCACGCGCCCTGGCGCGCCGCGGCGGCCGAAGCCGCACTGGTCGGCAAAGCGCCCACGCGCGAGACGTTCGCCGCCGCCGCCGACGCGGAGCTGCGCGCGGCGCGCAAACAGCGGCTCAACGGCTACAAGCTGACGATGGTGAGGAACGCGATGATCCGTGCGCTGGCGACGGTTGGGGGTGCGGCATGATCGGTCAGCCGCTCAGCCGGGTCGACGGCCGCGCGAAGGTGACCGGCGCGGCCCGCTACAGCTACGAGGAGCCGGTCGCCAACGCCGTTTACGCGGTGATGGTCACCAGCACGATCGCCGCCGGGCGGGTGGCGTCGATCGACTCGGCCGCCGCGCGCGCCGTGCCGGGCGTGATCGCGGTGCTGACCCACGAGAACGCCCCTCGCGTCGCAGCGGACGCCGGCGACCGCAAGCTCAAGGTGCTGCAGGACCCGCAGGTGTTCTACGACCGCCAGCCCGTCGCGCTGGTCGTCGCCGACACGTTCGAGCACGCCACCGACGCGGCGGCCCAGGTGCGGGTCGCCTACGACCGCACCCCGCCCGCAACCACGATGGCCTCGCCCGGGGCGCTCGAGTACAAGCCCGAGACGGCCAACATGCAGCCCCCCGACAGCGCGCGCGGCGACTTCGAGGCGGCCTTCGCCGCGGCGCCGGTCAAGCTCGACAACGCGTACGTGACGCCGACCGAGTTCCACAACCCGATGGAGCCGCACGCCACCGTCGCGTTCTGGGAAGGCGGCCGGCTCACGCTCTACGACGCCTCGCAAGGCGTCTACGCGCGGCGCGGCAGCTTGGCCAAGGTGTTCGGGATTCCCGAGAGCGACGTGCGGGTCGTCGCCAAGTTCATCGGCGGCGGGTTCGGCTCCAAGGGCGGAACCAACCCGCACCACGCGCTCGCCGCGATGGCCGCGAAGGCGGTGGGCCGGCCGGTGAAGATCGGGCTGACCCGGCCGCAGATGTTCGGCGGGCACGGCAACCGCCCGCGCACCGAGCAGCGCATCCGCATCGGGGCCGATCAGAGCGGCAAGCTGCTCGCGCTCGCCCACGACGTGCGCTCGCAGGGCTCGCGCTACGACGACTTCATCGAGAACGCGGCCGTCATCTCGCGCATGCTCTACGCGGTCGACAACCAGCTCACGACCCACCGTGGCGTGCGCCACGACATCGTCACGCCGACCTACATGCGCGCGCCCGGCGAGTCGAGCGGCTCGTTCGCGCTGGAATCGGCGATGGACGAGCTGGCCTACGCCACCGGCATCGACCCGCTCCAACTGCGGCTGCTCAACTACGCCGAGAGCGATCCCGAAGAGAAGAAGCCCTGGTCGTCCAAGTCGCTGCGGCAGTGCTACGCGCAAGCCGCCGAGCGCTTCGGCTGGGCGCGCCGCACGCCCCAGCCGCGCTCGCTGCGCTCGCCCGACGGCATGCTCGTCGGCCTGGGCATGGCGACCTCGACCTACCCCTCGAACCGCTCGTCGGCCTCGGCGAGCGCGTCGTTCACCTCCGACGGCATGGCGCACTTCACCAACAGCGGCGTCGACATCGGCACCGGCGCCTACACCGCGTTCACCCAAGTCGCCGCCGAGGCGCTCGGTCTGCCGCCGGACCGCGTGCGGTTCGACCTGGGCGACACGCTGATGCCGATGGCGCCGATCGCGGGCGGCTCGCAGCTCACCGCCAGCGTGGCCAACGCCGTGCACGAGGCCGGCGTCGCGCTGCAGCGCAAGCTCGCCGGCTTGGCGAGCGCGAGCCCGCAGTCGCCGCTGCACGGGCACGCCTATGACGAGCTCGGCTTCGCGAACGGGCGCGCGTTCCTCGAAGCGCAGCCGGCGCGGGGCGAGACGTTCGTCGCGATCCTGCACCGCAGCGGGGAGTCCTCGCTCAGCGCGCACGCCGACGTGCAGCACGACCGCAAGCAGAAGGGCCCGTACTCCGCGCACGCCTTCGGCGCCCACTTCGCCGAGGTGCACGTCGACCCGGACTTCGGCACGGTGCGGCTGGCGCGCATGGTCAGCGCGTTCGCGTCCGGCCGTATCGTGAACGCCAAGACCGCCGGCAGCCAGTATCTCGGCGGCACGGTCTGGGGCGTCTCGATGGCGCTGCACGAGGAGGCGCGCATCGACGAGCGCACGGGCCGCTACATGAACGCGAACCTGGAGAACTACCTCGTCCCCGTCAACGCCGACATCCCCGCGGTCGAGATCATCCTGGTCGACGAGCAGGACGCGCACGTCAACCCGCTCGGCATCAAGGGCATCGGCGAGATCGGCAACGTCGGCAGCGCCGCCGCAGTCGCCAACGCCGTCTACCACGCCACCGGCAAACGCATCCGCGACCTTCCGATCACCCCGGAGAAGCTCCTGACGTAGGCTTCCACCTCTTGCCGCTCTCAAACAGGCAGGTCTTCGATGACGTACGCGGTGCTGATGGAGCAAGGCGACGACGGCTCGTGGTGGGTTCGGGTTCCCGCGCTGCCCGGCTGCACGAGTTGGGGCGAGACGCGGGAGGAGGCGGCGGAGTACGTTCGCGAGGCCATCACCGGCCACGTCGAGGCGATGCGCGAAGTCGGGCTATCCCTTCCCGACGCGCACCACGCGCTGACGGCGACCGATCCCGAGGCGCCCGACGACGTTCCCGTGTTCGTCGAGGTCTAGTTTCGCCGTTCAGGCGGCGACGAGCAGGCCGTCGCGCAGGATCGGGACGGTGTCGAGGGCGTCGAGCGTCGCGCAGCGCTCGAGGTCGCTGCCGAAGCCGAGCTCGGCCAGGGCGTGGGCGTGGTCGGCGCTGGCGACGGCTTCGGCCAAGCGCGGCGCGACCGCCCGGTAGAACAGCGCGGCGGCGCGCGCGCCGTCGTGCAGCTCGAGGTCCGGCTCGCGCGCGACCAGGGCGTCGACCAGCGCGCCCGCGCCCAGCGCGTCCTCGAGCGCGAAGCGGCCGTGCACGCCGGCGCAGAGCAGCGCGATCTCGCCCTGCTCGCGCACCAGCGCGTCGGCCACCGCGGCGCGGTTGATCAGGGCGCCCGCGCGGACCGACGCGGCGGTGCTGCCGGCGCGCAGCGCGCGCGTGCCGTTGGTGGTGGTGAAGACCAGCGTCTTGCCCTCGACCACCTCGCGCGGGTAGGACGCGGGCGAATTGTCGAGGTCGAAGCCCTTGATCAGGACCGACGCGCGCTCGCCGCACAGCAGCACGCGCTCGCGCCCCAGCCGCTTGGCGACCTCCACCGCGTCCTCGGGGTCGAGCACGGGGATCACGCCTGCCGCACCGTTGGCGAGCGCCGTCACGATCGTGGTCGTCGCCCGCAGCACGTCGATCGCCACGACGTGCGCACCGCGCAGCGCCTCCGGCGTGAACGGCGGAGCGAGCAGAACATCGACGGAACGGGCCACCCCACGCAATACTCCGGCCGGACGAGGTGCGCCTGGCTGAGCCCGCTCGTTCGGCGGCGAAAGACTCGGCCGGGATGAGCACCAACGACGTCCTGGATCTGGTGGTCGAAGCGCTGCCGCACCTGCGCGGCGGTTTGCGCGCGGAGTCGGCCGAGTTCACCGCGCGCTTGCTGTACGCCAACCTGGGCTTGGACGCGTGCGCGGTGGTCGACCGCGAGCGGGTGCTCGCCTACGTCGGGCGCGGCGAGGACCACCACCTGGTCGGCGGACCGTCGCTGACCGGACTGACCCATCGGGCGCTGGCGACCGGCGAAGCCTATACCGCGCGCTCGCGCGACGAGATCGCGTGCCCGGTGCCGGGCTGCCCGCTCACCTCGGTCTCGATCGCGCCGTTCGTGGTGCGCGGCCAGGCCGTCGGCGCGCTCAAGCTCTACCGTGCCGGCACGCCGATCGCGCCCGACGACGAGCGCGTCGCGGTCGGCCTGGCGCGGGTGTTCTCGGTCTCGCTCGAAGTGGCCGAGCTGGACGCGCGCTCGGCGCTGGTCACCCAAGCCGAGCTGGACGCGCTGCGCGCGCGCATCTCGCCCCACTTCCTGTTCAACACCCTGACCACCATCGCGGCGCTGACCCGCACCGACCCCGACCGCGCCCACGATCTCGTGGTCGACTTCGCGGAGTACTTCCGCGACTCGCTGGCCCAGCACACCGAGTTCGTCTCGCTCGACGACGAGCTCGAGCACGTCGAGCAGTACCTGCGCTTCGAGCACGCGCGCTTCGGCGAACGGCTGCGGGTCGCGTTCGAGGTCGACGGGCGCGCGCGGCTGGCGCTCGTGCCGGTGCTCTCGGTCCAGCCGCTGGTCGAAAACGCGATCGTGCACGGCCTGGCGCCCAAGGGCGGCGGCGGGACGATCCGGGTGATGGCCCGCCCCGTGCCGGGCGGGGACGGGATCGAGGTCGCGGTCAGCGACGACGGCGTCGGATTCCCCTACGATCCCAAGCCGCGCGGGCTGGGGATCGGGATGGACAACGTCAACCAGCGCCTGATCAAGCTGTTCGGCGCGGCCAGCGCCCTGCGGGTCGAGAGCGGGCCCGGGCGCGGCACGACGGTCGCCTTCCACGTTCCCGCCCGCATGCCGGCCGCCGCCCGCTGATGGGCCGCGTGCGCCGCGCTGCCGCGCGCCTGACGCGGTGGGCTTCATGGGGCCGGACCCCGGAGGCCATGTGCGAGCGTTAGTGGTCGACGATGAGCCGCTGGTGCGCAGCGAGCTGGTGTACGCGCTGGGCCGCATCGGCGGCGCGATCGAGGTCGGCGAGGCGGGCGATGCGGTCGAGGCGCTGCGCGCGCTCGCCGGCGAAGCGTACGACGTGGTGTTCCTGGACATCAACCTGCCGGGCCTGAGCGGGATCGAGGCGTCGCGGGTGATCGGCAAGCTCGAGCGCGCGCCGCTCATCGTGTTCGTCACCGCCGACGATTCGCACGCGCTCAGCGCGTTCGAGCTGGCCGCGGTCGACTACGTCGTCAAGCCGGTCTCCCACGCTCGCCTGGCGCGCACCGTCGAGCGCTTGCGCGCGCTGCGCGGCAGCGCGCCCGTCCCGGCGGGCGGTGCGGCGGCACCGCTGCGGGTCGCGCTCGAGGACGGCGAGCGCCAGCGGCTGGTGCGTGTCGCCGAGATCCGCTACGTGCAAGCGAACGGGCACCTCGTCACGGTGCGGGTCGGCGACGGCGACCTGCGCTGGAAGGGCAGCCTGACCGATGCCGCCGCGCGGCTCGAGCCGTGCGGCTTCCTGCGGGTACACCGCGCCTACTTGGTCAACCCCGAGCGGGTGGTCGAAGTCGAGCCGTATTTCGGCGGCGCGTACCTGCTGCGCGTGGACGACAAGGCGCGCAGCGAAGTCCCCGTGTCGCGCAACTACCTGCCCGCGGTGCGCAAGGCGCTCGGGCTGTGAGCGGCGCCGTCGTTCTTGGGCACGAGACGTACGCGCGGGTCCCTTGGCCCAACGGCGGCGGGATCACCGACGACATCCTCGTCGACCCGGGTTCGGCGCCGGACCGCCGCATCTCGCTGGCGACGATCCAGCGCGCCGGGCCGTTTTCGGATTTCACCGGCTACGACCGGAACTTCGTGGTCGCGACCGGCGCCGGCGTGGCGCTGCACCACGCGGGCGCAGCGCCGGTCGTGCTCGACCGTATCGGCATGACCGCCGCGTTCCGGGGCGAGACGCCGACGACGTGCGCGCTGCTCGCCGGACCGGTGCAGGCATTCAACGTCTTCACCCGCCGGGCCGCCGCGCGGGCCGTCGTGACGCTGCACCGCATCGCGGCGGGCGACGCGTGGTCGGCGCCGCTCGGTGCAGGCTATGTGTTCGTCGTGAGCGGCGCGCTCGACTCGCCGGCGGGGGCGCTGCGCGCGCACGACACGCTGGCCGTCGCCGCCGGAACGGCGGAACTGCGCGCGCGCGACGCGGCGCTCGTCGTTCACGTCGCTTTCGCGCTGCCCGAGGCGAGCGGCTAGCGAGGCGGCATACGCCGCTCGCTAGCCCGGCGTGATCCCGGGCGCGAGCGGCACCACCGCTTCGAGCGGCTGCCCCGCGCGATACGCGATCAGATTTCGCTCCAGCAGCGCGACCAGGCGGCGGGTCGGGACCGCGCCGCCGTAGCCCGCACCGTGCGGGGTGACGATCACGTCGGGCCGGTTCCAGAGCGGGTCGCCGGGCGGCAGCGGTTCGGGCTCGGTGACGTCGAGCGCCGCGCCGCCCAGGCGGCCGGCGTCGAGCGCGGCGCGC
>CAXTNU010000015.1:0-26834 GCA_964245595.1 uncultured bacterium
GTGCAGAGCGCCGCGCGCCGCCAGCGAGACGCCGCGCGCGGCGCTCTGCACCGCCTGCTCGACGTCGTCGATGCGCGCCAGCGCGAAGCCTTCGCGGGCCAGAGCGCGCATCTCGCCGGTCTCGCCGACCAGCGTGCGGACCAGCCCGAAGTCGGTCGCCGGCTCGCAGCTCAGCGCGCGCGCGTAGGAGCGCGGGGCGTGGGTCTGCCCGGCGTAGCGCTCGCGCACGCGCTGGAAGTCGAGGACGTCGAGTCCGCGTTCGTCGATCAGGCTCACGGTGAAACGGCGGAGCTCATCCCGCCGACAGCTTCTCCTTCAACAGCGCTTGGGCGAGCGCGGGATTCGCTTTCCCGCGCGACTGCTTCATCACCGCGCCGGTCAGGAAACCGAGCACGTTGACCTTGCCGGCTTTGTAGTCGGCGACGACCTCGGGGTTGGCGGCGAGGACCTCGTCGACGACCGACTCGATCGCGCCGCGGTCGCTGACTTGGGCCAGCCCTTCGCGCTCGACGATCGCCTTGGCCGAGCCGCCCTCGCTCCACAGCGCCTGCAGCACCTGCTTAGCCGCTTTGGAGCCGATCGCGTTCGCGCTCGTCAGCCCGATCAGCTCGGCCAGCGCCTCGGGCGTGACCTTGCCGTCCGCCAGCGGCGTGCCCGACTCGTTGGCCAGCCGCGCGAGATCGCCCAGCACGAAGTTGACCGTCGCCTGCGGGTTGCCCGACGCGCTCACCGCGCGGTCGAACCACGCCGCCAGCGGCGCGTCGTCGATGAGCTGCGTGGCCTGTTTGGAGTTGATCCCGTGCGTGTCGACGTAGCGCACGTAGCGCGCGTACGTCGTCTCGGGCAGCGTGGCGCGCACGCGCTCGATCGCCGCCGGGTCCATGTCCATCGGCACGAGGTCGGGGTCGGGAAAGTAGCGGTAGTCGTGGGCCTGTTCCTTGGAGCGCTGGCTGTGCGTCGTGCCGGCCTGCTCGTCCCAGCCGCGCGTCTCCTGGATCACTCGCCCGCCGCTCTCGATCACTTGAATTTGGCGGCGAACCTCGCTCTCGATCGCGCGCCGCACGCTGCGGAACGAGTTCATGTTCTTGATCTCGGCCTTGGTGCCGTACTCGGCCGCGCCCCGCAAACGAACGGAAACGTTGGCATCGCAGCGCAGCGAGCCTTCCTCCATCTTCACGTCGCTCACGCCCAGCTCGCGGAACGTGCGCGCCAGCGTTTCGAGGAACGCGACCGCTTCTTCCGCGGAGCGGAGGTCGGGCTCGCCGACGCACTCCATCAGCGGCACGCCGGCACGGTTGAAGTCGACCAGCGAGCCGGTCGAACTCGCCAGCCGGCCGTCGGCGCTGGCGTGGGTCGACTTGCCGGTGTCCTCTTCGAGGTGGATGCGGGTCAGGCGGCACTCGCCGCGCGTCCCGTCCTCGAGGAAGTAGCGCACCACGCCGCCCTGCGTGAGCGGCAGGTCGTACTGCGAGATCTGGTAGTTCTTGGGCATGTCGGGATAGAAATAGTTCTTGCGGTCGAACTTCGAGTGCGGCGGAATCGTCGCCCCGAACGCCAGGCCGGCGCGGATGATGTGCTCGAGCGCCTTCGCGTTGGGCACCGGTAGCGCGCCGGGCAGCGCCAGGCACACCGGGCAGACCTTGGTGTTGGGCTCGCCGCCGAACGCGTTCGGGCAGCCGCAGAACATCTTCGAGTCGGTCTTGAGCTCGACGTGGCACTCGATCCCGATCACCGCTTCCCAGTTTGAAAGGCGCTCCGCCCCAGGCTCCGCGCCCCCCACCCCTTCGGCGCGGGGCCCCCGATCAGAGCGCGCGCTCTCCGTAGTGCTCATGCGAGATTCCCCGAGGGCGCGCGCAACGACATGCTGCTTTCTGTCTCCATGGTCAGCGGGGTGAGCTTTTCAGCGTGCAGGGTGGCGCGCTCGTAGGCGTGCGCGTAGCCGAGCAGGGCGCGCTCGGTGAACAGCGGGGTGGTGAGCTGGAGGCCCATCGGCATCGGCCGCGTGCCGCCTTCGGGCACCACCGCGCCGCACGGGACGGACAGCGAGGGCAGCCCGGCCAGCGAGCCCGGGATCGTGTAGTAGTCCATCAGGTACATCGCGACCGGATCGGTCTTGGCGTTGAAGCCGAAGGCCGGCGCGGACGCGGCCGGGGCGGCGATGACGTCGCAGCGCTCGTAGGCGCGCGCGAAGTCCTCGGCGATCCGCGTGCGCGCCTTCTGCGCCTTGACGTAGTAGGCGTCGTAGTAGCCCGACGAGAGCGCGTAGGTGCCGATCAGGATGCGCCGCTTGACCTCGGGGCCGAAGCCCGCCGCGCGGGTGCGCTCGTACATCTCGCCCACGTCCGCGCCCTCGACCCGCAGCCCGTAGCGCACGCCGTCGAAGCGGGCCAGGTTGGACGACGCCTCGGCCGGCGCGATCAGGTAGTACGTCGCCAGGCCGTAGTCGGCCGTCGGCAGCGAGACCTCGACCAGTTCCGCGCCCAGGCTCTCGAGCTCGCCGTAGGCCCGCTCGTAGCAGGCCCGGCTGCCCGGGTCGAGCTTGGCCAGGTCGAACTCGCGCACGATCCCGACCCGCACGCCGCGCAGGTCCTCGCGCAGCCCGTCGGCGGTCGGCTCGACCGGGCGGTCGAGGCTGGTCGCATCGAGCGGGTCGTGGCCGGCGATCACGTCGTAGGCCAGCGCGGCTTCTTCGACGGTGCGGGCGAAGGGGCCGATCTGGTCGAGCGACGAGGCGAACGCGATCAGGCCGTAGCGCGAGACCCGGCCGTAGGTCGGCTTGAAGCCGACCACGTTGCAGAACGCGGCCGGCTCGCGGATCGAGCCGCCGGTGTCGCTCCCCAGCGAGAGGGTGGCCTCGCAGCCGCCGACCGCCGCAGCGCTGCCCGCCGACGAGCCGCCCGGAACGCGCTCGAGATCGAACGGGTTGCGGGTCACCCCCAGCGCGGAGTTCTCGCCCGAGGAGCCCATCGCGAACTCGTCCAGGTTGGTCTTGCCGACCGGCAGCGCGCCCGCGTCGAGCAGCCGGGCCACCGCGGTCGCGGTGTAGGGCGCGACGAAGTTCTCGAGGATCTTCGAGCCGGCGGTGGTGCGGGTACCGGTCAGGCACATGTTGTCCTTGAGCGCGACCGGCACGCCGGCCAGCGGCAGCCGCTCGCCTGCCCGCACGCGCGCATCGACGCGGGCCGCGTGCTCGCGCATCAGCTCGGGGGTCAGGGTCAGGTAGGCGCCGAGGTGGGCGTCGACCCGCGCGGCGTGCGGGATCAGCGCCTCGGCAATCTCGCCGGCGCCGGCCTGGCCCGCATTGACGGCCGCGGCGATGGCCCGGGCCGAGTCCTTGAGCGGGTCCATCTCAGCCCTCCTCGGCGATGATGCGCGGCACGCTGATGAAGCCGCTCACCGCACGCGGGGCGTTGGCGAGGGCGGCCTCGCGCGGCAGGATCGTCTCGGGCCGAATCGCGTCGGCGCGCTGGACGTTGCGCGAGGGCACGACCTGGGCGGTCGCCGAGACTTGCTCGGTGTCCAGGCCGCCCAGTGCGTCGACGTAGGTCATGAGGCCGCCGAGCTGCGCCCCGTAGGTCGTCACCTCGTCCTCCGTAAGTGCCAGCCGCGCGAGCTTCGCGACGTGGCGGATGTCGATCCGATCCGATGCCATGACCCGATTCGATTCGCGCAATACCGGCGCGGCTCCGTCCGCCCAGCCGCTAGGATATACGAACGAAAACCTTACGCACGGGGCGGGGCTCGCGCTGGGTCCCGGGACGGTGGCCCCCGTACAAAGAGGGCGGCTCTCCGCAATAGGAGCCGCGTCGCTCCAGGAACCAAGCGAACTCAGCGCCAAAACCTGGTCGACGGGTGCCCGGCCTGCACTAGCAGGGCCGGGCTCGCTTGCGTGTGACGAGGATTGATGATGGACCGGTTACGAACGCTTCGCTCGCTCACGGCAATGCTCGCCGCTTCCGTCCTGCTGGCGGCCTGCGGCGGCGGTTCCCATTCCGCGACGATTCCGTCCACCGGCTCGGGCTCGGCGTCGGGCAAGACGCTCCAGACGCAGTCGGTGACCTTCGTGTTCACCGTGCCGAAGAGCGTGAGCTCGCGGGTCCGGACGTCGGGTTCCGCGCGGACTCCGCAATACGTTTCGGCCGCGACCAAGTCGTTCTCGATCGCGATCACCAACGTCAAGAACGCCGGCAACAACCAGGACATCACCCCCGGCACGCTGCCCGCCGCACTGGTCGTGAACGTTCCCAACGGCACCGGCTCGGCCCCCGGCAGCCCGTGCGTCACCGATCCCTCGAACGCCGGCAACTACAAGTGCACCGCCGCCGACAGCCTCTACGTCGGCAAGGACAGCCTGACGATCAAGACCTGGGACCAGAGCGGTGCCACCGGTAACGTGCTCTCGGAGTTCCAGCCGGTCGAGACGGTCGTCCAGGGCGTCGCCAACACGTTCGCCGTTTCGCTCGACGCCAACGCGGCGTCGATGGTGGTCAGCGGCACCGCCCCGTGCACCAGCGGCGGCCCGATCGGCTCGGCCTACGGATCGGTCGGCACCACGCCGGCGACGTTCACCGTCAACTACGGCGACCCGGCCGGCAAGACGATCGTCAGCCCCGGCCAGCCGGCGCTTGCCGCCAGTGCGACCGGCGTGAGCGGCGGTACGCTCACCGTGACGGTCAACCAGTCGGCCCAGACGGTCACCGTGACCCCGAGCGCCACCGGGGTCAGCGGCACGATCAACATCAGCGCGACGCCCGCCACCGCGGGCGACGGGCTGTCGTTCAACCAGACCAAGTCGTTCACGTTCACCACCGCCGCGGCCCCCGGTCCCCGCTTCCTCGCCGCCGTCGAGCAGATCGGCGCCGGCTCGGGCGAGATCGACCTGTACAACCTCAGCCTCACCGCGGGCGGGCCCGACACGTTCAACGCGGCGACGCCCGCGAAGCTCGCGGTCACGAACTCGCAGAACGAGAACAAGCCCGACGTGGACAACCCGCTGGCGTCCACCTTCGACTCCAACGGCGACCTGCTGATCGACAACGGCGGCACGACGGTCGGCGGCGATTACGGCGACCTGGCCTGCGTTCCCGCCGGCGCGATCGTGACCTCGGCCAACGCCTCGACCACCACCTCGACGGACGTCGATTCCCCCACCGGCGGGATCGCGTACGATTCGCGCGACAACAGCGTCGCGCTGGGGAACACGCCGGGCGGGTCCAGCGGCGGTTACGACTTCATCGAGTTCCTGCTGACCGGCGACTACACGCTGGCGCCGGCGTCGCGCGACATCTCGAGCACGCTGGCCGACGAGGCCGTCGCCACCGTCCCCGCGCTCCCGGCCGGCAGCTACGCCGCCGCGCTCACCAACGGCACCGACAACCACAACGGCGGCACCTCGAAGGTCGCGCTCCGCAAGTCGGACGGCACCGAGACCGACATCTCCGGCGCCAACATCGACCTGCCCAGCGGCCTGGCCTGGGACAACCAGAACCAGCAGCTCGTGGTCTCGAACGCGTCGCTGTTCAGCGGCCCCGGCGCGGACCTCGCCTTCTACACCGTGACGGGCACGCCCACGCTGGTGAAGTCGATCGACCCCGGTGCGGCCGCCGGCTATCCCGCGTATACGGCGGTCGCGGCGTCGGCCGACGGCCACATCGCCGCGGCCTACTTCAGCTACACGCCGGAGTTCCAGATTCAGGTGTACGACAACACCTCCAGCCGCAACCCGGTCGGCGGACCCATCCCGTACAACGGGACCAGCACGCCGAACGGCAACTACATCTACGACACGGGCAGCGTCAGCGTGGGCCCCGGCGGCACCGAGAAGATCTACGCGATGCAGTGGCTCAGCAACACGAAGCTCATGGTCGCGTTCGCCACCCAAGCCTCCGGCAAACAGGGCTACTACATCTACGACATCAGCACGCTCACGGTGCCGCCCGGGTACGACGACAACTCGGGCAATGCGTTCGCCGCCGCGCCGAAACAGACCGGATTCCTTTCCACCACGAAGACCCCGCTCAATTTCGCCTACAAGCCGTAAGCGGCAGACGAGGAGACGATGGCTTCACCTTATATCGGCGAGATCCGCATGTTCGGCGGAAATTTCGCTCCCCAGGGATGGGCGACGTGCGACGGTCAGTTGCTGGCGATCAGCGAGAACGACACGCTGTTCAACCTGATCGGCACGACCTACGGCGGCGACGGGCAGGACACGTTCGCGCTGCCCAACCTCGCCGCGCGGCTGCCGATCCACATCGGGAACAACGGGACCTCGACGTATAGCCTCGCCGCCAACGGCGGCGTCACGAGCGTGACGCTGACGACGAACCAGATGCCCAACCACACCCACCCCATCGTGGCCGACGGCAACGGCGCGTCCACGAGCGTGCCGTCCAACGCCTACTTCGCCGCCGTCTCCGGCAAGCAGCTCTACACCGTACCGAACAGCCCGAGCAACCCGCAAGGGCCGAACTTCAAGAACCTGAACGCCGCGATGCTGCCGCCCCAGGGCGGCAACCAGCCGCACGACAACATGCAGCCGTTCCTGGCGATCACGTTCATCATCTCGCTCTACGGCATCTACCCGAGCCCGACGTAAAGGAACGTATGTCGAGTCCATTCGTAGCCGAGATCCGCATCTTCCCGTTCAACTTCGCCCCCAGAGGTTGGGCGTTCTGCAACGGTCAGCTGCTGCCGATCTCGCAGAACACCGCGCTCTTCTCGCTGCTGGGTACTCAGTACGGCGGCGACGGCAAGTCGAACTTTGCCTTGCCGAACCTGCAGGGTTCTTCGGCGATGCACACGACGCAGTATTCCGGGAACAGCCCGTTCGGGCAGTTTTCCATCGGTGAGAGTGGCGGCGAACAGTCCGTGACGCTGCTGCTGTCGGAGATTCCCGCGCACACGCACAACGTGCAGGCGGACGACAACACCCGCAACGCGCAGGCGACCAACCCGAACGGCGCGGTACAGGTGTTCTCGACCGGCAATCTCGTCTTCTCGACCCAGACGACGGGCCTTGCGAACATGAACCCGTCGATGGTCAGCGTCGCGGGCGGCAGCCAGCCGCACAACAACCTGATGCCGTACCTGGTCTTGAGCTACTGCATCGCGATGCAAGGTATCTTCCCCCCGCGCTCGTAGGCGCACTACGACGCTCGTTCGAGTCGGAAGGAACAGATGTCCACACCGTTTCTTAGCGAGATCCGGATAATGTCGTTCAACTTCGCTCCCAAGGGCTGGGCGATGTGCAACGGCCAACTCCTGCCTATCAATACGAATCAGGCGTTGTTCTCGCTGCTGGGCACGACGTACGGCGGCGACGGGCGCACCACGTTCGCGCTGCCGAACCTGCAAGGCCGCACCGCGATGCACACGGGGCAAGGCTTCACCCAGGGCCAGAGAGCCGGTGAAGAGCAGCACACGCTCATCATGTCCGAGATGGCGGCGCACACCCACCTGGCCAACGCGGACCCCAAATCGGGTAACGCGACGTCGGCAAATCCGGCGAACAATCTGCCGTCCAACCCGCTGGCGATACAGATGTACTCCTCAGGCAGCTCGAACATGGTTCCGATGTACGCCCAGATGGTGACGCCGGTCGGCGGCAGCCAGCCGCACGAGAACCGGCAACCCTATCTCGCGTTGAATTTCTGCATCGCGCTTCAGGGAATCTTCCCGACCCGAAACTAGCCTCTCCACAACGTTCCGCTCCGAAAGGATTCGCATTGAAGCGCGCACCGTTTATAGGCGCCGGCGCAGCCATGTTCTTGGGCAGGCTGCGGCGGTCGCGGTCTTCGCGCAGTCCGGGCGCCACATGAGCCCGACCGACTCGCTCGGCGACGGGGCGCGCATGGCCCCGCCGAAGCCGGCCAAGCCACCGTCGCCGATGCTGTTGGCCGACCGGCGGCTGCTCGCCGAAGCGGTCCATGTCAAATCCTCGGCCCCCGTGCCCGTTTCGCGAGAGCTGGCCGACCGCATTCGCCAAGCGCAAGAGGTTGCTCGCAGCACTGCCATCAGCCGGCTCAGTCCCGCCAATCAGAGCCGGCTGCGGGCTGGGTCGAAGCGGCCGTTGCCGGTCGCGGCACGGAATACGCCGCGGTGGTCGAGATGGCCGGAGCGCTGACGGACGCGGAAGCGGCCGCGCTCATCGAAGTCAACGAGGCGATGACGCGGTCCTTCCAGAGCGTTTGGACCCCGCGCGCCCATTTCGAAGCCCGGCTCGAGGCGGGTTATTTCCTACTCTCCGTCGCGTTCACGCCGAGCAGAAAGAGGCGTTGGCCGCACGCGGCGGAAGCTAGCGGGCGTACCATGGGAAAGATCGTCAATTTTCACCTCCCGGCGGACGATGTCGAACGCGCGGCCACGTTCTACCGGGAGGTCTTCGGATGGGATTTCGTACCGTTCGAGAACACGCCGGTACCGTACTTGGTTCACGACTCGTCGTCGGAGACAGGCACGGCCGGGATTCCCGCCGCGATCACCCTCAGGCAAGAGATCATCAAGGCGCCGACGCCGACGATCGAGGTGCAGCACATCGATCAAGCGATGATCGACATCGCCATGAAGGGCGGCCAGCAGGGCCGCGTCCAGGACATTCCCGGGCTCGGCCGGTTCGGCTACGCGATCGATTCCGAGGGCAACATCATCGCGCTGCTGCAGCGCGAGGCATCAGCGTAGCGCCGAGGCGGTGACCGCCACGAGCGCCGCATAGGGGCCGTCGAGCCAGCGCGACGCGAGCCGGTCGAGGGCGCCTTCTTCCTCCCACAATTCCGCTGCCGGCCGGAACGCGGCCCCCGCCGTTCCTTTGGGGTCGTGCCGGGCGACATCGAGCATGCGCTCCGCGTCCGCGTCGCTCGCGGGCACGCCGAGGAACTCCAGCAACTCCGCCGGCACGACGCCCGGCAGCGCGGCGTAGTCCACGAACCGTGCTCGCCCGAGTCCCGCGTTCCCCAGGGCCGACTCGCAGAACGCCGCCAGCACGCGCGCGCCGTACTCGCCGGGCGGCAGGGCGTGCGCGCTCGCCGCGTCGAGGCCTAGATAGGCCGGGTCGAGCGCGCCGGCCATCAGCTCGGCCCCGGCGTTCTTGGCCTGCGAGCGCAGCACGGCGCGCGGCTCGCGAAACACGAACGCCCACGGCACGCCGGGAAACGCGCGCACGATGAACGGCAGCTCGAGTACGTGCCAGGCGTGGAGCTTCACGAACAGGTGCCGCTCGCCGGCATGCGGCCGGCCCAGCGCGCTCACCAGCGCGCGCAGCCAGCCGGCCAGCCTCTCCTCCTGGCCCAGGTCCGTCATGTGCCGCCGCAAGCGCAGCAGCGCGTCGACCGGCTGCGCTTCCGAGATCACGACCGCCGTACGCAGGCTGGCCAGCATCTGCGCGACGAGCGTCGAGCCGCAGCGCGACAGGTGGAACACGAACCCGCTCGGCGCGAGGCCGGGCTCGCTTGCGTGCGCGGCCTCCAGCTCGCTCATCGGCGTGCGCCGTGCGAACAGCTCGTTGAACGGGTGGCGCATCGCGCGGTCCGCGGTCTGCTCGAAGAACGGATCGCTGAACGGCTCGCCGACCAGCGCCCACTCGACGAGCGGCTCCGCGCCGCTCGCGTACACGCGCACCGGCGTCCACGCCGCCAGGTTCGCGGCGCTCAGCGAACCCACCGCAGCATCCAGTCCTGGCGCGCCCGCGCGCGCGCCTCGCCGACGTCCCGCGGCGTCACGTCGTCGCCACCTTCCGCCGCCAGCCGCAGCAGCTCCGCTTCGAACCGCTCGGGCGCGAGGCGGTGCAGGCTGCGCGCGAGTTCCGGATCGCCGTGCACGCGCGCGCGCAGCGCCTCCAAACCCTGCTGCGACACGGCTAGCGCGCCGCTCCGCGCTCGGCGCGGGCCAGCGCGGCCCACACCTGCGGCTTCATGAGGTGCTCCAACCCCGGCACCGTCGGCGTGATCGCCATGACGCGAAAGCCCAGCCGCTCCAGCAGCCGGCCGCTGCGCGCGTTGTCGGGATGATAGTACGCGCTCAGCTCGGCGAGCTCGAACGCAGCGAACGCGTAGTCCACCACGGCGCGCACGGCCTCGCTCGCGTACCCGCGGCCCTCGAAGGCGCCGTCGACCGTGTAGTGCACCATCGCGCTGGCCGGCGCGGTGGTGAACCCGCTCAAGCCGACGATGGCCGCCAGCTCCGCGCCCTCGTTCGCGAAGGCGAGAAACGAGGCCGGGCGATCGGGTCCGTTCTGCGCCCGCTGTTCCGCGATCCAGGCGCGGTGGACCGCGACGTCGGCCGGCCGCGGCGGCTCCCAGGGGGCGAACCGTTCCGCGTTGCGCGCGTGGTACGCGCACAGCGCCTCGGCGTCACCGTCCGCGGGCCCGCGCAAGCGCAGCCGGGCCGTCGTCAGGATCGTCATCGCGCGACGCGTTCGCGCCGCGAGCCGGCCTCCCCGGCCACCGCTGCGCGCTGCTCGGGGTCTAGCGGCCGAGCCGGCCCATGATGCCCTGCAGCAAGCCCGGCAATTGGGTCAGGACCTGCGGGTTGTGCTGCACGAACTGGACCGCCGCGTCGCGCAGGGCGGCGGGATTCTGGCTGGCATGCTGGATCAGCGCGACGACGTTGCCCTGATCGCCGTTCGCAGCCGCCCCGGTGTCGACGCCGGCGTCCTGCGCGGACGCCTCGCCCTGACCGTGCCGCGAAAGCGCGCCCAGCAGCGACTGCCCCAGCGACGCAAGGCCGCCCTGGTCCATGTTCTGAGCGCCGTCGGTGAGGTGCTGCGCGAGCTGGTCGGGCGGCACGTCGGCGACGTGGTCGCGCGCGGCGTCGCCGACCTGCTGGGGATCCGCGCTGCCGAGCAGCGAGCGCGCCTCGTTCATCAAGAAGTCCATCGAGCCCATCCTACCCCGCCGAGCGGCCGATCCTCACAGGCGCGGGCCGCGGACGGTCATACCGCGTCGAGCGACGGGAAGTACGAGCGCAGCTCTCCCTCGCGCCGCACGTCGGTGGTGCAGCAGTGAAAGCTGCCCCCGAACGGGTACACCCGGTCGAACGGGCACGGGATCACCTCGCAGCCGAGCGACTCCAGCAGCGCGATCGTCGGCGTCTCGGCCGCCTCGACGACGGCCGTGCGCTCGTCGAGCATCAGGACGTTCATCGAGATCCAGTTGCTCACGTCGCGCGCGTTGCGCCCCGAGCGCACCGAGCGCGGCGCCTCCACCAGACGCCAGCCGTTGATTCGGAACAGCTCCAGCGAACCGTCCACGCACGGCCGCTCCGGGTTGACCAGCACGACTCCCGGCCGAACCGGTACGAGCGTGGTGCCGATGTGGGTCGGCAGCGGCTCGTGGAACGCGATCCGGTGGACCCGGAAGCCCGGCCCGAGGTGACGCTGCAGCCAGTCCGCCCCGAACTGGTTGCTGACCAGGTCCGGCTGCCAAAAGATGTCGCGCCCGAAGCGCACGAATGCGGCGGCATCGAAGGCCGGCTCGATCTCGGTCAGCAGCGGCGCGGTGCCGAAATCGAACCGCTCCGAGCCCAGCCGCGCGCGCTCGGAATAGAGCGCGTCGGCCATCAGCGGCTTGGGCACCGCAGTCCAGCGCGCGCCGCGCCGAAAATACTCCGCCATCAGCGTGCGGTACGCGCGGTACTCGAAGAAGCGCGCGCGCTGCGCCATCGGGGCCTCGATGATCTCGTCCCCGATCACCAGCAGCAGGTCGCGCGGGCAGGCGCTGGCGCGCCCGACGGCCACTTCCCAGTCGGGCGTCCTCACCGGCGCGGCGTGGTCGACCGGATCGGGCCGGCGCACGGTGATGCCGCGCGCCGCGAGCAGGTCGGCGAACGCGTCGAGCTGCCGTTCCGCCTGGTCGACGAGCTGCGGCAGCACCGCCGCGCCCCGCGCACCGCGCGCCTGGTCGCCGGCCGGGAAATACGGCGCCAGGGCCGGCTCGTAGCCGATGTCCGCCGCGCCGCGCGCCGTCCCGACGATGACTTCGCGCAGCGGGTCCCACTCGTTCCACGAGCAAACCGCCGGCGCGGTCGACCGCTCGAGCGCGTTGCCGGCAACCGCACCGCGATCGTCCAGTCGCACTCTACTGCTCGACGAAGTCGGGGTAGTCGTGCTTGGCGTACTTGTCGTCCGAGGGCCAGTCGGGGATCGCATCGTCCCACGGCGTCGGCTCGCGCTCGGCCAGCGTGACGACCGGCGGCGCGTCGACCCGGCGCAGGGTGACCAGCGTCTCGACGTGCCCGGTCTGGGGGAACATGTCGAACGGCTGCACGACGCCCAGCGCGTAGTTGCGCTTGGCCAGGTACGCCAGGTCGCGCGCCAGCGTGGCCGGGTTGCACGACAGGTACCAGACGTTGGGCACGCGGGCGGCCGCGATCGCGTCGAGCGTCGCCTCGTCGGAGCCCTTGCGCGGCGGGTCGAGGAAGACGATCTCGGCATCGGCCAGCGCGGCCTTGCCGTCGGCGTTTGCCACCGCGCCTTCCACGCGGCCCTCGACGAAGCGCACCCGTCCGCCGACGTCGTTGATCTTGGCGTTCTCGCGCGCCTCGCGCACCGCGGCCGGGTTCTCCTCGACCCCGACCACCTGCGCCCCGCGCGCGGCGAAGAAGATCGCGAACGTGCCCGCCCCGCAGTAGAGGTCGACGATCTTGCGGCCCTGCGCGATCCCCGGCGCCAGGAAGCGGAAGATGTGCCCGACCATCTCGCTGTTCACTTGGAAGAACGAGGCCGGCGAGACGCGGTAGCGCACGCCCTCGATGACCTCTTCCATCTCGCGCTCGCCCCACACGTAGAGCATCTTGCGCCCCAGCACCGCGTTGGCGGTGCGCGGCTCGAACGAGTTGGAGATGCCGGCCACGCCGCGAACGCGGCGCGCGATCGCCGGCGCGGCGTCCTTGATCTCCGGCGCGGCGCGGTCGGTGGTGAGCGAGAGGACGGCTTGGCCGCTGGCGGCGCCGGCGCGCACGATGGCGTGCTTGGCGCGCGCGAAGGCGGCCTTGGACTCGGGCGCCCGGGCGGCGGCGTACAAGCCGCCGATCGCGGCGTCGAGCTGCGGCAGGACGACCGGGCAGGTCTCGATCGGGACCAGCGCGTGCGTGCGCGCCTGGTAGAACCCGAACACCGGCTCGCCGCCGCCGTGGTCGACCACCAGCGCCATCTTGTTGCGGTAGTTGCGCGGGTGCATCATGCCGATCGGGCGGCGCACCGCGGCGTCGGCGAAGCCGCCGATGCGGCGCAGCGCGCTGCGCACGATCTGCTCTTTCCAAGCCAGTTGGGCGGGGTAGGCCAGGTGCTGCACCTGGCAGCCGCCGCACACCCCGAAGACGCCGCAGAACGGCTGGGCGCGCATCTCCGAGCGGGTCTCGAGCGCCACGACCTCGCCGACCGCGTACTTGGGCTTGACCTGGGTGACGCGCACGCGCGCGCGCTCCCCCGGCAGCGCGCCGGCGACGAACACGACCACGCCGTTGATGCGGCCGACCGCCTGCCCGTTGGCGAGCAGGTCGGTGAAGCGAACCTCGGCTACGATCCCCGGCCGTAGGACGGCTCGGCCGGCGACGGAACGCGACGGATTCGCCGAAGGCGAATCCACTTACGCGTTTTTCTTCTCGTCGAGGGTCTTGATGAGCCGGTTCGCCTCGTCGATCAGCTCTTGGATGCGCTCGGTCGTCTCGTCGCCGGCCGGCGTGCTGCGCAGCGAGGCCCGCACGACGAAGAACGTCAGCGCGGCCGATGCGCCCGCGATCCCCAGCCAAACGAGCGTGCGGCCGAACGGCGCGCCGGTACGGCGCGCCGGTACGCCGTCGGCGGCGGGGGCGGTGGTCTGATCGGTCACCTGCGGGGCCTTCGGCGAACGGGCGCGGACGTCCTCAGGCTAGGCGAGGACGGGCTCGGCCAGCTCGGCCGTCTCCATCTCGCGCTTCTCGCCCGACGAGATGATCCGGGCCAGGTCGAGCAGGATGATGAGGCGGTCCTCGATCTTGCCCACGCCGCGGATGTACTCGGTGTCGACGCCGGTCATCATCTCGGGCGCGGGCTCGATGGCGTCCGTGTTCAGGCGCAGGACCTCGGAGACCGAGTCGACCACCATCCCGACCCGCTTGGTGCCGATCTCGGTGACGACGATGCGGGTGTTCTTGGTGTGCTCGGCGCGGGCCATCTCGAAGCGCGTGCGCAGGTCGATGATCGGGATGAGCTGGCCGCGCAGGTTGATCACGCCTTCCATGAACTTCGGCGCGCGCGGCACGTGGGTGATCGAGACCATGCGGTTGATCTCTTGCACCTGAGCGATGTCGACCCCGTACTCCTCGGAGCCGAGCTTGAAACTGACGACCTGAATAGTTTCCATTTAAAGGCGCTCCGCC
Source organism: uncultured bacterium (assembly GCA_964245595.1). Lineage (GTDB taxonomy): Bacteria > Vulcanimicrobiota > Vulcanimicrobiia > Vulcanimicrobiales > Vulcanimicrobiaceae > Vulcanimicrobium. The sequence continues at coordinate 14,353 of CAXTNU010000015.1, forward strand.
CCGGGCTGCGCGCTCCCCACGCCTAGGGCGTGGGGCCCCCGGACGCGCGAGCCCGGCAACATGGTGATAGTGTGGGCATTCCCCGAGGGGGCTCGCAAGCACGTGGGTGGTGCTGGCCTCAGATAAGGTTCTGTCATCACACGCCCGAAAATTCGGCGCGGGTGGCTTTGCCGTGGCCGTAGGCCCCGGCGACGAGCGAGTGGACGTCGATGATGAGCGAGATCGAGCCGTTGCCCAGGATCGTCGCGCCCGAGATGCCCGGGATGCGGCCGATCACGTCGGAGAGCGGCTTGATCACGATCTCCTGCTCGCCTTGGAACGAGTCCACGACGAGGCCGACCTGGCGCCCTTGCAGGCCGACGATGACGATCATCACCTTGTTGGGGTCGCGCGGCGTGTCGAGCCGGAAGAACTCGCCCACCCGGATCAGCGGCACGATCTGGCCGCGCAGCGTGATGACCTCGCTGCCGTGCACCGTGCGCACGTCACCGGCGTCGATTCGCTGCGACTCGATCACCGCGTCGAGCGGGATCGAGTAGAGCTCGTCGGCGACCCGCACCAGCAGGGCCTGGATGATCGCCAGCGTGAGCGGCAGCTTCATGGTGAAGGTCGTGCCGACGCCGGCCTGCGAGTCGACGTCGAAGATGCCTTTGAGCCGCAGGATGTTCTTCTTCACCACGTCCATCCCGACGCCGCGGCCCGAGACGTCGGTCACCTGGTCGGCGGTCGAGAAGCCGGGCGTGAAGATCAGCTCCATGATCTCGCGATCCGAGAGGCGGTCGCTCTCGGCGATGACGCCCATCCGCACCGCCTTGGCGCGGACGCGCGCGATGTCGATTCCGCCCCCGTCGTCGGAGATCTCGATGATGACCTGGTTGCCTTCGTGGTAGGCGTTGAGCTTGAGCGTGCCGTAGCGCGGTTTCCCGCGCGCTTCGCGCACCTCGGGCAGCTCGATGCCGTGGTCGACGCAGTTGCGCACCAGGTGCATCAGCGGCTCGCCGACCTCGTCGACGATCGTCTTGTCGAGGTCGGTCTCGGCCCCGGCGATCTCGAGGTGGACCTCCTTGCCGCGCGCCTTGGCCAGGTCGCGCACCATGCGCGGGAAGCGGTCGAAGACCTGCCCGATCGGCACCATGCGGACCTTCATGATGCTCTCTTGGATCTCGCCCGTCGTGCGGGCCAGCAGCGCGGACGACTCGGCCAGATCGCGAGCCAGCGTCGAGAGCGCGTTCTGGGCTCGCTCGTTGCCGCCCAGCTCGTGTCCCAGGGTGGTCGCGATGTCGGAGATGCGGGTGCGGTTGATGACCAGCTCGCCGACCAGGTTGAGCAGCAGGTCGAGCCGGTCGATGTCGACCCGGATCGTCTGGTTCTTACCGGCCGGCACGGCCGCGCGCTTGGGCTCGGCCGCACCGTTCGAGGCGGCCGGCACGGCAGGCTTGGGCGCCGCCGCGGGCTTGGGCGCGAAGAGAGGTTTGGGCGCGGGCGCGGGGCCGAGCGCGGCGGGCACCGCGGACGAAGCGGCGGCGAACAGCGCGTCGATCGCGGCTTGCGCGTCGTCGACCGTCGGCGCGGCGACCGGTTCGGCGCTCGCGGCGGGTGCTTCGGCGAGCTGCGCTTGGGCCAGCAGCCGGGCGACCTCGGCTTCGAAGGCCGCGATCTCGGCCGCGTCGACGGGGGCCAGCTCTTCCTCGTGGTCGTCGGCGGCACGCGGCCCCTCGATCGCCTGCGCGGTCGAGTCGTAGACCGCGGCGAAGCGGTCGAGGCGGTCGACGTAGTCGTCCGCGCCGGCCGGCGTCTCGGCGCCGTCGACGGCGGCGCGCACCAGCGCGGTCAGCACGTCGCGGCCTTCGAACAGCAGGTTGATCCCGCTCTCGGTGAGCGGCATGCGGTCCTTGCGCAGCAGGTCGAAGACGTTCTCGAGCTTGTGCGCGACCTGCTGCACGGCCGCGAACTCGAGCATACCCGCGCTGCCCTTGACGGTGTGCAGCGCGCGGAAGAGCGAGTTCACGATCTCGACGTCGGTCGCGCCGCCGTCGACGAAGTGCTCGAGCCGCAGCAGGTCGGCGTCGATGGACTGCAGCAGCTCGTCCGTCTCGTCGCGGAAGTACTGGACGAACTCGGTTCGATCGAAGAAATCGTCAGACGAGGACATGGTCACACCCAGTTATCGGCACGGCGCGGCGTCACTGAACGCCGAAGACCGCGAGCAGCGGTTCCAGCGATCCCGTCTCGGGAATGAGGATGAACTGGCCCGAGACCGCGCGGTTGTCGTCCAGGAACTGCGACTCGATCAGGAACACGTCTTGGTCGGGCAGGATCGACATCAGCGTGCGGAACGCAGCCTGGATGGTGCCGTACGAGAGGGTCGGCACCGAGGGCAGCAGGTTGATGTCCATCAGCGAGATCAGCGCGGTGAGGTAGGCGCCGGCGATGATGTTGCCCAGCTCCTTGAGCGTCGAGTCGACGATCGAGTCGAAGATCTGGATGTCGCCGATGACGCGCTTGATGAAGACGTTGACGAACTCCAGCGCCTGCTCCCGGTCGAACAGCACCACCATCTGGCCCGGGGCCTCGCCCCGCACGTACATGTGCAGCGCGGCCACGGTGCGGTCGGCGTAGCCGACCCGGCTGCTCAGGTCGCGGAACTTCAGCACGTCGATCGTCGGCTCGGAGAGCTTGACCGTGGTGTTGAGCAGCTGCGAGAGCGCGGTGGCGGCATGGCCGGCGCCGATGTTCCCGACCTCTTTGAGCGCGTCGCGCTGGAGGTCGTTGAGCGTCAGCGTGACCACCTAGGCCAGCACTTTCTGGATCGTCTCGAGGATCTTGGGCGGCTGGAAGGGCTTGGTGATGAACGACTTCGCGCCGGCCTGGATCGCCTCGACGACCAGCGCCTGCTGACCCATCGAGGTGCACATGACGATCTTCGCATCGGGGTGGTCCGCGACGATCTGCCGGACCGCCGAGATGCCGTCCATCTCGGGCATCACCATGTCCATGGTGACCAGGTCGGGCGTGAGCGCGCGGTACTTCTCGACCGCCTCGACGCCGTTCTGCGCCTCGCCGACCACCTCGTAGCCGTTCTTGCTCAGGATGCCCTTGATCATCATCCGCATGACGACCGCGTCGTCGACGATGAGAACTCGCTTGCTGTCCACCGGTATCGCTCCTAAGCCAGACCGCGGCTACGGCGTTCGGCCTGCCGCTTGTTGATGAACTCCATGATTTTTCGATCCTCCTCGGGCGTGATCCCGAGGAAGCGCAAGCCCAGAGCCGACTTGCCGGACGCCTCGATGTTGGACGACCGCATGACCTCGCCGAGCAGCACCAGCGGCTGAGCCGAGGTGCTGATCGAGAACTTGACCTCGAGCTGCGCGCCGCGCTTGATCTCGCGGTCCACCGTCAGCGACGCGCCGGTCCGGCTGATGTCGGTGATCGAGCCGCGCGCGTACGCGCCGACGGCCTTCCCGCCCGGCGCGTCGCGCCACAGGCCCGGCACGGTGACGTCGAGCCGCACCGCCGCGCGCTGCTGCTCGGGCGTCAGCACGCGCTTGCGGGCCGCCTTCTGCTTCGGTTTGCGCTTGAAGCCCAGGAAGCCGAGCACCGGTCAGACTCCCGCTCCGGCCGGCTCGAGACTCTCGTCGGTGGTCGAGATCTGGCCCAGCGACTCGACCCGCAGGCCGGGTGCGATCTCGCTGTACGAGAGCACGACCAGCGACGGCGCGGCGCGCTCGGTCAGGCGCTTGAGCGCCAGGCGCGTGCTGGGCGAGGTGAGCACGATCGGGTGCAGCCCGCTCTGCTGCGCGGCGGCGATCTGGCGCGTCAGCGAGGCGTAGATCTTGGCCACGGTGGCCGGGTCGAGCAGCGCGTAGGCATCCTCGCCGCGGCGCACCGCCTCGCCCAGCAGCGTCTCCAGGCGCGGGTCGACCGTGATCACCGAGAGCAGGCCGTTCTCGGCGTACTCGGCGCAGATGTGGCGCGCCATCGCGCTGCGCACCCGCTCGGTGAGGTAGTCGACGTCCTTGGACGCGCGCGCGCCGTCGGCCAGGTTCTCCAGGATCAGCAGCAGGTTGCGGATCGGGATGCGCTCGCGCAGCAGGTTCTGCAGCACGCGCTGGATTTCGCCGACCGTCAGCAGGTTGGGGACGAGTTCCTCGACCACGACCGGGTAGTGCTGCTTGACGTTGTCGAGCAGCGCCGAGGTCTCTTGCCGGCCCAAAAGATCGGGCGCGTGGGTCTTGATCAGCTCGGTCAGGTGGGTGGCGATGACCGAGGTCGGGTCGATGACGGTGTAGCCGGCCATCTCCGCGTCGCCGCGCGCGCTCTCGGCGACCCACAGCGCGGGCAGGCCGAAGGCGGGCTCGGTGGTCGGGATGCCGTCGATGCCGCCCGCGGCGGTGCCGGGGTTCATCGCCAGCAGGCGCGAGACCATCACCTCGGCCCGGGTGACTTCCAGCCCGTAGATCTTCACCACGTAGGTGGACGGCTTGAGCTGCAGGTTGTCGCGCACGCGGATCGGCGGGACGACGATGCCCAGCTCGCGCGCGGCGTGGCGGCGGATCATGGTGATGCGCTCGAGCAGGTCGCCGCCCTGCGAGACGTCGACCAGCGGGATCAGGCCGAAGCCGATCTCCAGTTCCATCGGGTCGTAGGAGAGCAGCGGCACGACCGACTCGGCCGGCTTGACCGCAGGCTGCGCGGTCGAGCCGGTGACGCCCGGCGCGCCGGGCTGGCCGGCGAGCGCACCGGACTTGCCGCCGGCGAGCGCGGTCTTGCGCTGGATGTTGCGCTGGCGGATGAAGAGCGCGAACAGCAGCCCGCCCATGATGAACATGAACAGCGGCGGCAGCCCGAACAGCCCGAACAGGATCAAGAGGCCGGCCGCGATCGCCAGCGCGCGCGGCTCCTGGACCAACTGGCGCGAGAGATCGTGCCCGAACGAGCCTTCGGAGGCCGCGCGGGTGACGATGATGCCGGTCGCGGTCGAGATCAGCAGGGCCGGGATCTGGGTCACGATGCCTTCGCCGATCGTCAGCAGCGTGTAGTGCTGCAAGGTCGCGACGATCGAGCTGTGGTCCTGGAGCACCCCGATCACGAAGCCGCCGATGATGTTGACGAACACGATCACGACCGCGGCGATCGCGTCGCCGCGCACGAACTTGGACGCACCGTCCATCGCGCCGTAGAAGTCGGCCGCGCGCTGGATGTCCTTGCGGCGCTGGCGCGCCTCGGCTTCGGTGATCAGCCCGGCGTTGAGGTCCGCATCGACCGCGAGCTGCTTGCCCGGCATCGCGTCGAGGGTGAAGCGCGCCGCGACCTCGGCCACCCGGCCCGCGCCGTTGGTGATGACGACGAACTGGATCACGATCAGGATCGCGAAGACGATCAGGCCGACGACGTAGTTGCCGCCGACCACGATGTTGCCGAACGCCTCGATCACTTGCCCGGCGTATCCGTGAAGCAGGATCGAGCGCGTGCCGGTGACGTTGAGCGACAGCCGGAAGAGCGTGATCACCAGCAGCAGGGTCGGAAAAACGCTGAACGAGAGCGCGTTCTCGGTGTAGAGGCAGACCAGCAGAATGACCAGCGCGATCGTGATGTTCACCGACAGCAGCAGGTCCAGGACCCACGGCGCGACGGGCACGATCAGCAGCACGACCATTAGGACCGAGGCCGCCGCGACCCAGACGTGCGAGGTCGACGCGAGCCGGTCGATCAGCCCGGGACGCACGGGTACAGCCGTTGCCACTAAGTCACGGTCTCCACGTTAGTACATCCATCGGCCGATCCGGGCTCGGGGGTTAGGCCGCGGAGAGCTTCAGCCGCAAGCCGACGAGCGGCCCGGACACCGACTTGATCTAGGGACGTGCACCGAACGGGTGGAACCGGTCGGGCACCGCTCGTCCACGGAGTAATCCTCTTTGCGTATCATTGCTGCCGCCCTCATCGGCACTCTGGCGCTCAGTCTCGCTTCGTGCGGGGGCGGCGGTTCCACGGGCAGCGCACCCGTCCCATCGCCTGCGCCGGGCCTGTCCACCACGGCGGCCGGCAGCGCCAGCGTCTCGTATCATGCGTCCGAACCGGTCAAGCTGGGCCCGGTCGCCCCGGGAATCACGGCCACGGTTCTGATCCCCCCGGCGACGCTCAGCCTCGGGGCAGTGGACGTCACGCTGACCTCCGCGCTGCCGAACGGCGTCCCCAGTCCCGCCGCCGCGCGGCGTCTGGTGAAGAGCATCGGCGCCGGCGGTATCACGGCGCTTGGCTACATCACCCTCGCGGCCGGCGCCGGAACGACCACGGCGCAGCCGAGCTTCGCTTTCTACGGCAACCCGACGCTGTCGTTCGGGCTGCCGGCGAGTCTGGTTACGCCCTCGACGACGGCGTATCTGGGCGCTTACGACCCGCAGGTCGGCTGGTTCGTCGCAGCGCCCGGGCAACCGCTGGCGCCGTCGATGACGTTCGTTCCGACCGCGGGAGGGCCGTTGCTCTCGGCGGGGGCCGGCTACGCGTACGCGCTGTTCGTGGCCGGCGGGCCGGTCGCGGCCCCTTCGCCCAGCCCGACCCCGACGCCGCCGCCGCTCTTCACCGCGCTGGTCTTCAACCCGGCGGTGGTCAAACTCGGCGGGCTCGCGCCTTCGCCCTGCGCCTCTTCCCCGCCCGTTGGAACGCTGTGCGGGCCGGGGTACAACGCGTTCCCGGTAGACCCCGGGACACCGGCGGCAGCGGTTCGGTTTTTTCCGCTGAGCGGCGCGGGCGGCACGTACAGCGCGACCGTCGCGGATGTCACGGTCGCGGCAGTGACGCAGCCGTTCCTGGACTTCGACGGTACGGAACTGTTCGGGGTGACCCCGCTCGCGGATGGGGCGACATCGATCCGGGTCAGCGGCCCCAACGGCGTTAGCGCGACACTTCCGGTGTTCGTGACGTCGCTCTCGATCACGGTCGATGCGTCGCGCGTGCAGGCCTTCTCGAGCCCGCTGTCATTGGCGGTCGACTATCCCAACGGCGGGTCGCTGCAACTGTTCGGGCCGCCCCAGCGATACCAGCAGCCCGGACCCCAGATTCCAGCCGGCGCCGTCACGACGGTCCTCGACGTGCCGGCCTATCTCGCAACGGGAACCACTACGAACGCCGCCGATTCCCTTTCTCCTCAGTACTCCTTCACCGCCGCGAGTGCCGTGTCGGCCGGTATCGGGTCCTTCGACCCGCTGGCAACCCGGGTTCCGGTCACGATCGTCGATGGTCGGGCGAACACCGTCACGGTCGTCGTCACCCCTCCGCCCAAGAGCTAACCCTTGCGTCTCCCGTTCGGCATCGTCGCGTGCGCTTTCGCCCTGCGCTCGCTTCCTGCGGAGGCGGGGGCAGCGCCGACAGCCCGGTCCGGGCCCCAGCCTGCCGGTTACGGCGCCCTCGCCGACACCGTGGTCGTCACGCCGCCGCCCGGCTGACGAGCCCGGCTCAGAGCGCGCCGAGCGGAATCGCCTTTGCCTCCAGCGCGTACCCCGCGCCGTTGGGGTGGTTGTCGTCGCCGGAGTCGTACTGCGGCAGCATGTAGGCGGTATTGGACGGGTCGGTCACCGGCGTCGAGAGGTCGAGCGCGCCGTCGGCGCCGGGCGGCTGGACCGTCTGGCCGTCGACGACGGACGGGGCCGTGGTGGTCACCCAGGCGTTGAACGCTTGGCGCTCGGCGTCTTGGCCCGAGCCCTGTGGGAAGCGCGTCCCGTAGCCGCCGGGGTTCGACTTGCCGCAGAAGGTCGAGGGCGGGATGTTCGCGATCAGCACCCGGACGCCGACCGCGTGGGCCTGCGCGATGACGCTGCGCTCGCCGTCGATGACGGAGGTCGCCGGCAGACACGAGGCCTTGATCTCGACGTCACCGCCCGACTGGATCACCGTGCCGATGCCGGGCAGGCTCAGGACGTCGTGCCCCAAGCGGGCTTGGATCGCCGGGTTGCTGCCGTACGGCATGGCCGACTGCAGCGAGTCGGGACCGAACGAGACGTTGACCACGGCGATGTCGTCATGCCCCGCGGCGTGCAGGTCGCCCGCGAGGGCCTCGGGATAGGTGTCGAAGCCGTCGAGGGTCGACCCGCCGCCCAGGGTCGTCGACGAGCCGATCGCCGCGACGGTCTTGGTGTAGTCGCCCAGCAGGTCGACCCGGTCGACCACCAGCGCGTAGGTGAAGGTCCCGCTGAACGACGTTCCCGCAATGTCGCCGGTCTGGTCGCCCGAGCCGGCCGGGGTGTAGTAGCTGGTCACCTTGCCGCCGTTGGGCGTGTAGCCGGTGAGCGTTCCGGGCGAGCCGGCGACGTACTCGCTGACCGCCAGCACCGCGCCGTACGCGAACCGCAGCGGCGCGGGGTCGGAAAGGGCGGTGCCGCCGGCCGGGATCGTCACGCTGCGCGCGCCGCCGAACGTCAGCGCCACGTCGGTGCCGGGAACCAGCGCGCTGCCCGCGGCGCGGACGCCGACGTGCACCGCGCCCAGCGTGAGGGGCGCCGTCCCCGCCTCGTTGGTGAAGTGCAGCCGGACGGTGCCGCGGCTGCTGACGCTCGGCTTGACGATGGTGCGCAGCGTCTCGTCGCTGACGGTGACGGCGGTTTGCGGGCGCGTCGCCTGGGCCCAGGCGGCGACCCAGATCCCGGGCCGAGCGACCGGCACGGAGCTCGACGAGCCGCCGCACGCGGAGAGTGCGGCCAGCCCCAGGAGTGGCAGAACGGCGAGCATCCGCCGGATGCTCGCTGAGCGCGGTAATTGCATGGTGCGAAAACCTTGCGCCGCGACCAGGGCGCGTAACTTCAGAAGCGGGCGCAGTCCAACTCGGCTTTAACGTCGAACGCGCAGGGGGTCGTCGGTTCGCCTATCCGCTAAGCCAGACGACGTAAGCGATACGACGTCACGCCGACGAGACGGACCGGTTCTTGAGCTTGTAGACGAACGCGATCACCTGCGCGACCGCGGCGTAGAGGTCCGGCGGTACCGGCGAGTCGAGCTCGACCTTGGCGTAGAGCGTCCGAGCCAGCGGCGGGTTCTCCATGATCGGAATCTCGTGCTCGGTCGCCAGGTCGCGGATGCGCTTGGCGATCAGGTCCGCGCCCTTGGCGACCAGCACCGGGGCGTCCATCGTGAGCTCGTCCCACATCAGGGCGACCGCGTAGTGGGTCGGGTTGGTCACGATCACGGTGGCCTTGGGGACGGCGGCCATCATGCGCTTGCGGGCCATCGCGCGCTGGCGCTGGCGCAGCGCCTGGCGCGACTCGGGGTTGCCCTCGGACTGCTTGTGCTCGTCCTTGACCTCGACCTTGGTCATCTTGAGCGACTGCTCCAGGCGCCGCTTCTCCCAGATGTAGTCCGCGATGCCCAGCACCAGCAGCAGGATGCCGACCTTGAGCCCGATCCCGTACACGATCCCCTCGACCGTCAGGACGATGTCGCGCGGCGCGGTGTGGCCCAGCGCGTAGAAGGTGGTCAGGCTGTCCTTCACGCCCAGCCAGCAGATCAGGATCACGACGCCCAGCTTCATGAGCTGCTTGGCGAGCTGGACGAGCGTCTGGGGCGAGAAGAAAATGCGCTGCAAGCCCGTGAGCGGGTTGAGCTTGGAGAACTTGGGCGCCAGCAGCCCGGGCGAGAACAAGAGACCGAACTGCATCACGTTGGCCGCGATCGCGATCACGATCGCCGAGCCGAACGCCGCCCCGATGATCGGCGCGTAGGGCAGCCCGGTGGTGACGAACAGGCTCCAGACCGAGTGCAGGTTGAGTTCCTCGCGCGAGCCGGCGTGGGTCAGCGCGACCGCGAAGGCCTGGGCCGCCGCGTCCATGGTCGCCATGAAGCCGGTGTGGAGCGCGACGATGATCGCGATGAAGATCGCGGCGCCGCCGATGTCCTGCGAGCGCGCGACCTGGCCGCGCCCGCGGGCCTCGCGTTTGCGTTTGGGAGTGGCCTTCTCGGTCTGGTCGGGCTTGGCCATCTACGGGATGAGCGTCGGCAGCGGGGTCGGGCCGAGCGAGGGCAGCGGCGAGGCGACCGGGCGCATCGCGCGCAGAACCGTGTCGAGCTGGTGCTGCGACTGGTCGAGCAGCGACGGAAAGACCGCCCCGAACAGCGGCATCGAGACCACGATCATCACCAGCCCCACGATGATCTGGATCGGCAGCCCGACCACGAACACGTTCATCTGCGGCGCGACCCGGGCCATCAGGCCCAGCATGACGTTGACCAGGAACAGCGCGATCGCGACCGGGGCGGCGATCTGGAACACGATGAACAGCGCTTGGGTGAAGAACCGCACCACGTCGCCGGCCAGCAGCTCGGGGGTGGCGGCGAAGGGCAGCGGAACGAGCTGGAACGACTGCGCGATGCCGGTCAGCAGCGCGTGGTGCGCGTCCGCAGCCAAGTAGAGCAGGCTCGCCAGCGCGAGCTGGAACTCGCCGATCACGGTCACGCTCTGCGAGGTCAGCGGGTTGATGATGTTCACCACCGCGAAGCCCATCTGGATGTCGATGATCTCGCCCGCGAACTGGATTCCGGTGAAGATCAGGAACGCGACGAACCCGAACACCACCCCGACGAAGACCTGCGAGGCGATCGCGACCGCCAGCTCGCCCAGGCCGTGCAGCGGCGGCATCACCGGGATCGTGCGCACGATGACGAACGCGATCACCAAGCCGAGCGCGAAGCGCAGCAGCTGCGGAATCTGGGTCTGCGAGAAGATCGGCACCAGGGCCAGCATCGCGGTCACCCGGACCAGGACCAGCAGCGTCGTCTCGAACTGCGCGGTTCCGATCCCGAACAGGTTGAACACGCCGGTCACTTGATGAACTGCGGGATCCCGGCGAAGACGCGGCTCGTGAAATCGGTCAGCAGGGCCAGCATGAGCGGGCCGAAGAGCAGGATCGCGAGCGCCACGACCACGATCTTGGGGATGAAGGCCAGGGTCGGCTCCTGGATCTGGGTCACCGCCTGGAACACCGAGACGACCAGGCCGGTGATCAGCCCGAGCAGCAGCGCCGGCGCGCAGACCAGCAGCGCGACCACGATCGCCTCGCGCCCCAGCGACAGCGCCGCGGCGTAGCTCATACGGCGCTCCTCACTTATAACTCGCGAAGAGCGCGGCGACGGTCAGGTTCCAGCCGTCCACCAGCAAGAAGATCAGGATCTTGAAGGGCAGCGAGATGATCACCGGCGGGATCATCATCATCCCCATCGAGAGCAGCACCGAGGCCACCACCATGTCGATCACGATGAACGGGATGTAGATCGCGAAGCCGATCTGGAAGGCCGTCTTGAGCTCGCTGATCACGAACGCCGGCACCAGCAGATAGGTCGGCACGTCGGCCTGGGCCGCCGGGCGCGGCTCTTTGGAGAGCGAGTAGAACAGGGCGATGTCCTTCTCGCGCGTCTGGCGGAACATGAAGCCGCGCAGGGGCTTGGCGGCCCGGTCGACCGCGGCCGACTGCGAGATCTTGTTGCCCAGGTACGGCTGGAGCGCGTTCTGGTTGATGTCCTTGATGACCGGGTTCATCACGAAGAACGTCAGCAGGAGCGACAGCCCGACCAGGACCTGGGTCGGCGGGACCTGCTGCGTCCCCAGCGCCGTGCGCACGAAGGACAGCACGATCACGATCCGGGTGAACGAGGTCACCAGCACGAGCAGCGTGGGGGCCAGGGTGACGATGGTCAGCAGCAGCAGGATCTGCAGCGACATCGCGACGTCGGACGGCTTGGTGGCCGGGCTGACGCCGATGTTCACCCGCGGGATCGGGATGGTCGGCGCGCTCGGACCGGCGGCGCTCTGCGCGAAGGCGGGCGCGGCGAAGAGGCCGACGACGGTGACGGCGGCGATCAGCGCGAGGATGAGGGTCGGAAGACGGCGGTTCACTTCTTGCGGAATCTCTGCATCAGGCGGAGCAGCGCGTCGCGTTGCTCCCCGAGCGCCTTCCGTTGCGTCTCGATATAGGGCTCGACGACCTCGGGAGCGAGATCGGCGATGTGGGTCACGCCGCCGGAGCCGCCGCCGACCAGGAAATACTTGTCGGCGACCTTGACGACGTGGACGGTGGTGTTCTGGCTCAGAAAGGTCGACTCGACCACGCTGACCAGTTTCTTGCTGGTGGAGGTGACGATCCGGCCGCGGTTGAGCTGGCGCACCACGTACGTCAGCCCGAACAGCAGCAGGCCGATGACCGCCAGCGACCAGACGGCCGTGAGGACGAAGTTACCTTCCAGAACTCACACCCGGTCGACGACGGGGTTGAGCTCGCTGATCTTGACCGCGAACTTGTCGTCGACGACGACGACCTCACCGCGCGCGATGAGGATGTTGTTGACGTAGAGGTCGATCGGGTCGGTCGAGAGCTTGTCGAGCTCGAACACGCTGCCGGGCGTCATCGAGACGACCTCGCGCAGCGACAGCTCGGTCTGGCCGAGCACGGCCGAGATCTCGAGTGGCAACGTGAGCTCCTCCACGGCCAGGATCTCCTTCA
>CAXTNU010000016.1:0-25933 GCA_964245595.1 uncultured bacterium
CCGGGCTGGATGGGCACGAGGTCCTGTCGCTTGTCGGAGCGCTGGTCGCGACGCTGCACGGCGGCGCGGCGAACGCGCAGGCGCAAGTCTTCCGGGTCGGCGTGGTGACCGCGCTCTCGGGCGACAACGCGCAAGGCGGCGCCTCGACCAAACGCGGCTACGACCTGTGGGCGAACGCCGTCAACGCGGCCGGCGGCATCCAGACCGGCGGCGGCAAGTACAAGGTCGAGCTGGTGTACTTCGACGACCAGTCGTCGGCGGCCAGCGCGTCGGCGGCCTGCGAGCGGATGCTCACCCAGGGCAGCGTCGACTTCATCCTGGGCCCGTACGCGAGCTCCGCGACGCGCGCCTGCGGCCCGATCGTCGACAAGTACAAGGTGCCGATGATCACCGGCTCGGCCGAGAACCCGCAGATCTGGAAGGACCACTACAAGTTCGTCTTCGGCACGATTCCCAGCGTCGACATCATCGGCGCGGCACCGCTGCACGCGCTCGCGGACGTGAAGCCCAAACCGCAGACCATGTACATCGTCGCGCTCGACGACCCGTTCACCAAGGCCGGCGCCGATGAGTTCAAGCGGCTGGGCGAGTCGCTGGGCATGAAAGTGGTCGGCTACGACGTCGTGCCGGCCGAGGCCGACTTCACGCCCGTCTTCAACAAGGTGAAGCAGGCCAACGCCGACATCATCGCGATGGCGACCCAGCCCGAGCAGGCGATCGGGATGATGAAGGTCGTCAAGCAGCTCCGGGTCGGGGCGAAGGCCTTCGTGCAGCACAACGGGCCGGGCTTCGCGGATTACACCAAGACGCTGGGCAAGGACGCGGACTACGCGATCGACGCGACCGTGTGGCAGCCCGAGATCGAGTACGCGGTGAACGCGGGCGCGTGGAAGTCGTCCAAAGCGTGGTTCGCGGATTACCAGAAGACGTTCAAACGGCCCGAGGCCGAGTACACCGAGGCCGGCAGCTCGGCGGCCGGGATCGCGTTCGAGGCGGCGCTCAAGGCGGCGAACCTCAAGCCCGGGCTCGACGCGGCCGGGAAGCAGAAGCTCGCCGACGCGCTCGAGAAGATCAACGTCACGACGTTCTACGGGCCGGTGAAGTTCGAGACCGCGGGCGACCACTACCACGACGACATCACGCTGCAGCCGCAGCCGTTCCAGATCCAGGGCGGCAAGGTGGTGATCGTCGGGCCGAAGTCGCCCTCGAAGGCCGCGCTGCGCTACCCGGCTCCGGCGTGGGACAAGCGCTGAGCTAGACCGGCGAGCGCGCCGGGAGCAGGCACGGTGAGCTTCTTCCTGCAGAGCACGATCGACGGGCTGCTCATCGGCGGCGTGCTGATCGTGATGTCGCTGGGGATGTCGCTCGCCTTCGGCGTGATGCGGATCGTCGACTTCGCGGTCGGCGAGTACCTCATGCTCGGCGCGTTCGCCGCGCTGTTCCTGACCGGCTGGCTGCACGTCGACGCGCTGCTGGTCACGCCGGTCGTGTTCGTCGCGTTCGGGCTGGCGGGGTTTCTGCTCCAGCCGGCGATCGAGCGGGTGACCAGCGGCAAGCGCGCGCACGCGAACCTGATGGGGCTGGTGTTCACCTTCGGCATCTCGCAGATCATCCGCGGGGCCAGCCTGGGCGCGTTCGGGCGCGACAACCACTCGCTCTCGTCGCGCTTGAGCGAGATCACGCTGTTCGCCGGGCCGCTCGCGGTGCCGGGCGTGCGGCTGGCGACGTTCGCGGCCGGGTTCGCGCTGACGCTGGGCTTCCTTGCGTTCCTGTACCGCACGCCGCTGGGCTTGCGGATTCGGATGGTGTCGCAGGACGTCGGCGCGGCGACGCTGCTGGGGGTGAACGCGAGCCGGGTCAACTCGCTGGTGTACGGGCTGCACGTCGGGTTCACCGGGGTGGCCGGGGTGTTCATCGGCCTGCTGTTCACCTTCAATCCCGAGATCGGGCTGCGCTACTCGCTCTACACGTTCTTCGTGGTCGTGCTGGGCGGGATGGGCTACCTGCCCGGCGCGATCGTCGCGGCGCTGGTGCTCGGGCTGACCCAGTCGTACGTGACGGTCTACCTCGGCTCGAACTACATCACGCTGGCGACCTTCGCCATCCTGTACCTGGTGCTGGTGGTGTCGCCGCGCGGCATCCTGCGCCGGGGCCTGGCGTGAACACGGCGAGCGCGGCATGACGTGGCGCGCGCCGTGGTTGCTACTAGCCGGCGCGTTCGTCGTGCTGCTGGCGCTGCCGGCTTTTGTGCCGGTGTTCTGGATGCGCTTGGCGACCGAGACGCTGATGTGGGCGTGCGTCGCGCTGAGCTGGAACCTGATCGGAGGCTACACCGGCTACCTGAACTTCGGGCTGGCGGCGTTCTTCGGAACGGGCGCGTACGCGACCGGAATCCTGATGTACGAGGTGGGCCTGCCGTTCGGCGTGGCGCTGCCGCTCGCGGGCGTCGTGGGCGGGCTGCTGGCGCTGTTCCTGGGGCTGCCGACGCTGCGCATCCGCGGCGCGTACTTCGCGATCGCGACCTGGGCCTTCGCGGAGGCGATGCGCCAGATCGCGCTGCTCGCCGAGCCGCTGACGGGCGGGAGCGAGGGGCTGCGCTTCCAAGCCGTCGACGACAACCGCATCTTCTACTACCTGATGCTGGGGCTGTTCGCCGCGACGCTGCTCGGGCTGCACCTGCTGCTGCACCGCAGCAAGATCGGCTACTGGCTGGTGGCGATCCGCGAGCGCGAGGACGTCGCGACCGCGATGGGGATCGACGTCTTTCGGGTGAAGCTGTTCGTGTTCGTGCTCAGCGGGATCGTGCCGGCGCTGGCCGGCGGCATCTACGGCTACTGGATCACGATCATCAACCCCAACGAGGTGTTCAGCCAGCTCGCGAGCGACAACGGCGTCGTGATGAGCCTGTTCGGCGGCCTGGGGACGTTCTGGGGGCCGGTGATCGGCGCGGTCGTCGTGCACCTGGGCGGCCGGCTGGTATGGCTGTCGTGGGGCAGCGACGTCGGCTACATCGTGATCCTGGGCAGCGCGGTCTGCCTGGTGGCGCTGTTCATCCCGAACGGCATCGTCGGGCTGCTCGAACGGCGCCGCGCCGGCAGCGCGTACGATCCGCCGGCTGCCGCGGCGCAAAGCGGTGTCTCGGCCGCCGCGCCCAAGGAGAGCGGGGCGTCGTGATCGCCACGGGGACAGCGCGCACCCAGAGGAGCGCGTCTTGAGCGCTGCGGTGCACGAGCAGTCGGCGCTCGACGTGGAGCCGATCCTCGAAGCGCGCGATCTGAGCAAGGACTTCGGCGGGCTGCACGCGGTCTCGTACGTGAGCCTCGAGGTGATGCCGGGCGAGATCGTCGGCATCCTGGGGCCGAACGGTTCGGGGAAGAGCACGCTGTTCAACCTGCTCTCGCGCATGCTACCGGCGAACGGCGGGACGATCCGCTTCGACGGCCGCGACATCACCGGCATCCCGGCGTACCGCTGCTCGCGCATCGGGCTCTCGCGGACGTTCCAGATACCCTCGCCGTTCACGCGGATGACCGTGCTCGAGAACCTGCTGGCGGTCTACCGCCCCGAGCCGATCGAGCGGATGAAGACGCGCGCGCGGGAGATCCTCGCGCTACTGAAGCTGACCCGGCTCAGCGACGAGCGCGCCGACAGCTGCTCGGGCGGCCAGCTGAAGCTGCTCGAGATCGGGCGAGCGCTGATGACCGAGCCGAAGCTGATCCTGCTCGACGAGTGCGTCGCGGGCGTCAACCCGGTGCTGCGCGCCGAGATCGTCGAGCTGCTGCAGGGCCTGCGCGCTAAGGGGATGACGATTCTACTGATCGAGCACGACATGGAGTGGGTGCGCGCGCTGTGCGATCGCCTCGTGGTGATGCACCACGGCGAGATCATCGCGGCCGGAACGTTCGACGAGGTCACGCGCAACGCGACCGTCGTCGACGCGTACCTGGGAGCGTAGCGTAGCCTAGCATGGCGTTCGTCGCGACGGGGATCACCGCCGGCTACGGGAAGGCGCGGATTCTGAACGACGTCGGCTTGACGCTCGAGCCGGGAACCATCCACTGCATCTTCGGCCCGAACGGCTCGGGGAAGAGCACGCTGCTCAAGGTGTGCGCGGGGATCATCGCGCCGTGGAGCGGCTCGCTACGGCTGGACGAGCGCGATCTGCTCGCCCTCGCGCCGTACCGGTACATTCGCTCGGGAATCGTGGCCGTGCCTCAGAACGGAGGCATCTTCGCCGAGCTCACCGTCGCGGAGAACCTCACCGCGGGCGGGCTCGCGCTGGCCGACCAGCGCGCCGTCCGGCTGAAGATCGAGGCCACGTACAACCGGTTCCCCATCCTGGGCGAGAAGCGGGCGGATCGCGCCGGGTCGCTCTCGGGCGGGCAGCGGATGCTGCTGGCGTTCGCCCGGGCGCTCGTCGCACAGCCGCGGGTGCTGCTGCTCGACGAACCGTCGGCCGGTCTCGCGCCGGCAATTGTAAAAGAAGTGTTCGGACTCGTGCGCGACCTGCGCGCCGAAGGGCCGGCGATCATGCTCGTGGAGCAAGCGGTGCGGGACGCGCTGCCGCTCGCGGATCGCATCACGGTGCTGGTGCAGGGCGAAGTCGCGCTCTCGGGGCCGGGCGGTACGATCGGGGAACCGGATCTCGCGCAGGCATACTTGGGGACGGCGCCCGCGCCCGGAGGCACCGGCTAAACAGCCCAGGAGGTGCGGCGCTTTTCTCGTATGGGGCGTACCTGTGTCGTACGCCCGATCACGTACAGGTGCGGTCCCGGGATGAAGCTGGTGATGACGCTCCTCGTGCGGGACGAACAGGACATCCTGCGCGAGAATCTCGATTTCCATCTCGCCAACGGCGTCGACGAGATCATCCTGATGGACAATCGCTCGGTCGACGGCACCGCGGACATCGCGCGCGAGTACGAGCGAGCCGGCTACCTCCACTACATGTTCCAGCCCCAGGACGATTACTCGCAAGGCCGCTGGGTGACGCAGATGGCGCGCCGCGCCGTCGACGAGCTCCACGCCGATTGGGTCATCAACAACGACGCGGACGAGTTCTGGTGGCCGCGCGCCGGCTCGCTCAAGGAGGCGCTGGCGTCGCTCGGGTCCGAGCCCATCGCCGCGACGGTGGAGCGCTCGAACTTCGTCACCCGGGTCGATAACGGGCAGCCGTTCTGGCAGCGCATGGACGTCCGGAGCGTCGTTTCCGTGAACGCGCTGGGAGAGCCGCTACCCGGCAAGGCGGCGCACCGCGCCGTGCGAGACGTCGTCGTCGCGCAAGGCAATCACTACGTGTTCGTCGGCGGCGAGCTCCCGCCCAGCGCGGCCGCGCCAATCACGATTCTCCATTTCCCCGTGCGATCGCGCGCGCAGTTCTACAACAAGATCGTCAAGGGCGGCGCGGCGTACGCGCGCAATACCGAGCTCCCTTACGGGTACGGGATGGCCTGGCGACGCCTGTACCAGCTGCACCTCGAAGGCCGATTGGACGAGGCATACGACAGCGCGCTGCTGACCGACGAGCAGATCGCGGTCGGTCTCGCAGCCGGCGAGCTCGTGCGCGATCAGCGCCTGATCGACGCGCTCGGATCCCGCACGCGGGTTTTGTCGGACGCTTGTTAGGTGAAGCCTGACGAGGTCGAGCGCCTCTACGACAGCGGGTATGCCGCTTCTGGTCGCTTCCGGCAAGCGGCGGTGACCGACCGCGGCGTCGTCACGCTCAGCGACGGCAACTACTATCCCGGGCTGCTCCAGCTGCACGCCTCGATCCAGACCAGCGATCCCTGTCCCGTGCTCTGCTACGACATCGGCTTGAGCGCGGCGCAGCGCGAAGAGGCGAACCGGCGCCACAACCTGCAGGTGCTCGATCTGCCCGCCGAACCGCTGATCGCGGAACTCGTCGAGGCCACCCGGGACGCCGCCCCGCTGGCCAAACCCGGCAAACGCATTTGGCCGCTCTGGATCTGCCCGCTGCTGATCCGCGCCGCGCCGCTGAAGGACGTGTTCTGGCTCGACTGCGATGCGGTCGTCCTGCGCGGGCTGGACGAGCTGTTCGCGATGCTCGAGGACGGGCCGGTGTTCACGCCCGAGAACAAGGCGCCCCACGCGACGCCGAACTCGCCGGCGCTGTACCTGCACTTGCCGATCGGGCGGCAGTTCGATCCGCAGGTTCCGGTCGTGAACGGCGGCGTGTCGGGCTGGCGGCGGGGCCGCGACGATGCCGCGCTGGACGCCTACGTTCGCCCGGTGGCGGCCGCGGCGCGCGATCGGTCGGTGCGCGAGGCCATCTCCTGGCACGACCAGGGAGCGCTGATCTGGGCGATCCAGTCGCTGGCGCTCGAGGACCGCGTGCTGACTACCCCGATGTGGAACCTCTGCGTCGACAACGCGCCGGTCTCAGCGGAGACGCTCGCCTGGGACGACGGTCTCCTCGAGCGGCTGCGGGCGGCACTTCCCGAGGTCAAGATTCTCCACTGGAACGGGCGGAAGAGTCCCTGGCTCGTGTGACCCGCAGCGCGGCCAGCACCGAGCGAAACCGGTGCATCTCCGCTCGGAGGTGCGGCCGAAAGAGCAGAGCGTAGACCGGAATCACGAGCAGGTAGAGCAGATCGGCTCGGGCGGCGTCCAGCGCGAGAACGACCGGCCCCCACGCTTTGTAGAAGCTCTCCTCGACGAACGGTACATAGGGCTGCCCTTCCGGTCGAAAGGCCGCCACTCCGAAGCGGCCGCTGGCGGTCTTGAAGATCTCGTAGACCAGGTACGAGGCGACGAAGAGCCACAACACGGTCCCCGTGTTGCATACGAGGAGCGCGCCGCCGAACGCGCCCACCTCGAGCGGGAGCAGCACGGCGATGATGAACTTCTCCACGCGCAGGTTGCCGAAATCGTGGACGACCGTCATCAGGCCTGCACCGCGGTCCTGTTCCGCCGTGTGGAGCTGGTGCGAGAGGATACCGCGCAGGCCCGCGGCCACGGACCAGAGCACGACACAGACGGCGAGGGCGATCGTGACCGGGCGAAGCGCCCAGTGCGTGACCGCCAGCAGCGCGAGCACCGCCGGGTAGACGTGCGCGGCGAGGCCGTCGGCACACACGCCGAGCCACTTGCGCTCCTTGATGCGGATCGGCGGCACCGAGTATGCGAGCGGCAGGCAGAGCCCGAGCGCCGTCGCGATCACGCCGGGCACGCCGGCGACGGCTCCGGCGAACACCTCCGCGCACAGCGCCGACAAGGCGGTGATCCCCCACATGCGCCGCGGACCGGCGGATGCCGCCGCATTGGCGCGGCCCAAGCGCGCATCTTCCTCGACGTCGAAGAGCTCGTTGAGCGCATAGCCGTAGTTGCCTACGGCGCAGACCGTCAGGGCGACCAGC
The DNA here is from genome assembly GCA_964245595.1 of uncultured bacterium. Lineage (GTDB taxonomy): Bacteria > Vulcanimicrobiota > Vulcanimicrobiia > Vulcanimicrobiales > Vulcanimicrobiaceae > Vulcanimicrobium. The sequence goes on from CAXTNU010000016.1 coordinate 7,377, forward strand.
ACGAGGGCCGCGAGGGCGCCGACCGAGAAGCGCCGGCCGTCGAGCAGCAGCAGCACCAAGGTCACGGAGAGCGGCACCTTGTTGAACCACCAGGCCCGGGGCCGAACGAGGATCACCGCTGGCTCTTCTTGCGAGCGAAGGCGCTCCCTGTAGGGGAGAACGGCCGGTGGGCGCAATATCGGCCGCAATCACATGAAACCGGACGATCTCGAGCGCATCGACCCGGGCGGCCCTGCCGCTTCGTCCGATGAGGCGGTTTCCGAGACAGACGCCTCGCGCGCGGATCTCGATCGGGCCATCGTTTGCGCCGTCGCCTTTCTGAGAAGCCGGCAACTGCCGCACGGTGAGTTCGCGACGCTGTTGGGCGCGGATAGGACGATGGCGAATCCCGCGTTCGACAGCTCCCCGTTCATCACGTCCTTCGTCCTGTACGGCCTAACCCACGTCGACCGCGCTCCGGTCGCAGATATCGTCACAAGAGCCGCGTCATTCCTCACCTCGCAGATGGAGTTCGGCGGTGTCTGGCGATATTGGTCTTCTCGCCAGCACAAACATTGCCGGCTGCCGCCCGACCTCGACGATACGGCCTGCATCAGCTACGCCTTGACGAGCGCGGGAATGCGCCTGCCGAAGAACGACTGGGCTTTTCTCGCCAATCGCGATTCACGAGGCCGCTTCAAGACCTGGCTCTTCCCGACCAGCCGAAATCGCACGAACCCCTGGTTCCTCTTCGCTCGATCGGTCGGCTACTGCCAAGCACGGCTGCGCAACGCAAAGGTGGAGACGCCGGACGCCGAGGATCCGCGGTTCCGGATCATGCACATCAATCGGGACGACGTGGACCCCGTCGTGAATGCCAACGCGGTTCTGTACCTCGGCGAGCGTCCCGACACGGCACCTGCGATTCAGTTCGTCATCGATACCGTGCTCCACGAGCCTTCGGCACGGAGCTTGTACTACGAAGACCCGCTTGCTCTCTACTACGCCGTCGCGCGCGCGTATCGCCACTCTTCGCCACGACTCTCCGTCTTGGCGGAGCCGATCGTCTCCCGAATGCTCGAGCGTGGTCAGGACCTCGCACGCCTCAACCCCCTGCAGGCCGCGATGGCGGCATCGGCGCTGCTGACCTTTCAGCCAGCCGTCAGCCTGGATACGAGGCTCCTGCACCTGATCTTGGCAGCCCAGCGCGACGATGGAGGGTGGGACGCCTACCCCTTCTACAACGTGTGGGGTTCCGAGGAGCTCACGACGGGGCTTTGCCTCGAAGTTTTGGCACGAGCTTCATAGCCGAGCGGGTACATCTTGCGCAGTTGCTCGAAGCGTTCGGCGGCGCGCCGGTAGAGCTCGATGTCTCCCGCGCGGTAGCGCTCGACGGCGCGCCGCACGTCGATGGAGACGTCGTACGCGTTCCCGTGCCGGCGCGGATTCGCGTTCTCGTATCTGCCGTGATCGGCGATCGTCTTGTCGAAGACGCGCTCGAACAAGACGAGGCTTTCTCGGTAGCGCTCGTGCAGCCCGATCAGCGCGAACCGATCGAGCGGGACGCCGTCCAGGTACATCGACTGGTGATCCGGATACATCTCGATCAGCTCGAAGATCGACATCTTCCGAGCTTTGAAGGCATGGTGGCCAGGATGCGGGAGCGACTCGGAGCGAGCGGCGAACTCGTAGCACGAGACCACGTGCTGATACGGGTCGCGCACGAAGGTTACGAGCCGCGCGTCTGGGAACAGGCCGGTATACTTTCGCGCCGAGAAGTGCCCGTGGATCGCGTCGAAGCGCTGCGCGAAAAGCTCGGGGTCGCCGATGAGCTCGCCGGCGAGGCGCTGTCTTCGTTCGCTCGCCTCGGGAGTCGCGATCTCGACCCAATCGTTGTTGTGCCACAGGACACGGGGACCATAGACGTCTTGGAGCGTCTTGAAGAACGAGGTTCCCGCAGTCTTCGGCACGTGCACGGAGAGGAGCATCTTGGCTCCTTTCGCGGCACCGGCGTGTTGATTCCCTTGTGCTTTGGATGAGATCATCCTGATGGACAATCGCTCGATCGATGGCGCCGCGGGCATCGCGCGCGAGTACGAGCGAGCCGGCCACCTCCACTACACGTTCCAGCCCAGGACGATTATTCGCAAGGCCGGTGGGTGACGCAGATGGCACGCCGCGCCGTCGACGAGCTCCGCGCCGATTGGGCGATCAACAACGACGCGGACGAGTTCTGGTGGCCGCGCGCCGGCTCGCTCAAGGAGGCGCTGGCGTCGCTCGGGCCCGAGCCCATCGCCGCGATGGTGGAGCGCTCGAACTTCGTCACCCGCGTCGATAACGGGCAGCCGTTCTGGCGGCGCATGGACGTCCGGAGCGTCGTTTCTGTGAACGCGCTGGGAGAGCCGCTACCCGGCAAGGCGGCGCACCGGGCCGTACGGGACGTCGTCGCCCAAGGCAATCACTACGTGTTCGTCGGCGGCGCGCTCCGCCGAGCGCGGCGGCCCTAACCTGCAGGTGCTCGATCCGCCCGCCGATCCGCTGATCACGGAGCTCGTCGAGGCGACTCGGGACGCCGCCCCGCTGGCGAAGCCCGGCAAACGCATTTGGCCGCTCTGGATATGCCCGCTGCTGATCCGCGCCGCGCCGCTGAAGAACGTGTTCTGGCTCGACTGCGATGCGGTCGTCTTGCGCGGGCTGGACGAGCTGTTCGCGATGCTCGAGGACGGGCCGGTGTTCACGCCCGAGAACAAGGCGCCCCACGCGACGCCGAACTCGCCGGCGCTGTACCTGCACTTGCCGATCGGGCGGCAGTTCGATCCGCAGGTTCCGGTCGTGAACGGCGGCGTGTCGGGCTGGCGGCGGGGCCGCGACGATGCCGCGCTGGACGCCTACGTTCGCCCGGTGGCGGCCGCGGCGCGCGATCGGGCGGTGCGCGAAGCCATCTCCTTGTACGACCAAGGAGCGCTGATCTGGGTGATCCAGTCGCTGGGCCTGGAGGACCGCGTCCTCCCCACCCCGATGTGGAATCTCTGCGTCGACAACGCCCCGGTCTCGGCCGAGGCGCTCGCCTGGGACGACGATCTCCTCGAGCGGCTGTGGGCGGCGCTGCCGAGGTCAAGATTCTCCACGCGCGCGTTGCCGAAATCGTGAACGACGGTCCGGAGGCCGGCGCCGCGGTCCTGTTCCGCCGTGTGGAGCTGGTGCGAAAGGATACCACGCAGCCCGTGGCGGCCGACCACAACACCACGCAGACGACGAGCATGAGCGTCACCGGGCGAAGCGCCCAGTGCGTGACCGCCAGCAGCGCGAGCACCGCCGGGTAGACGTGCGCGGCGAGACCGTCGGCACACACGCCGAGCCACTTGCGCTCCTCGATGCGGATCGGCGGCACGGAATAGGCGAGCGGCAGACACAGCGCGACCGACGTCAGGACTGCACCGGGCACGCCGGCGACGACCCATGCGAACGCCTCCGCGCACAGGGGCCGACAAGCTGATGATCCCCCACATGCGCCGCGGCGCGGCGGATGCCGCGGCATTGGTGCGGCCCATGCGAGCGTCTTCCTCGACGTCGAAGAGCTTGTTGAGTGCGTAGCCGTAGTTGCCGACGGCGCAGACCGTCAGGGCGACCAGCGCGAGGACCGCAAGGGCACCGGCCGAGAACGGCCAGCCATCGAGCAACAGCAGCACCATGGTCACGAAGACGGCACCTTGTTGAACCACCAGGCCCGGGGCCGAACGAGGATCACCGCGTGCCTGTTCTTGCCAGCGGGAAGGCTCCCTTCGACGTCGCCGGAGGCGGGAAAGCCTATGGTCGCCGACGAGAGCGGCGGTCGTCTACTGAAGCTGCAGGCGGGAGATTTCTCAGCGACTCAGGTAGATACGCGTGGAGAGATGGCGATTCTGCCGGTCGCGGCTAGTGAGGAGTGTGGCACCCGCTGTGCGATCGCCCGATGGTGATGCGTTAACGCGAGAAGTTCGCGGCTGGGATGTTCGACGAAGCACGCAGACCATAGCCGTCAACGACGCATATCTGCGAGCGTCGCATAGGGTTAACGTCGCGACGACACTCGCGTCCATCCGAGCATGGGGGCATGTCAAGGAGTGCAGCCCTAAGGCCCCTAAAGCGAAGGCATTCATACACCTCGGTAGCCGCGGGAAATCTGTCCGCTACAGCGAAACGCCCAGAAAAGGACCTGGGGAAGACACTGCTGTAGTAATATCTCATTGGCAGACACTGCTTTGAGTTTGAAGAGCCGCGAGAACCTACAACAACTGGATGAAGGGACTTTGGTCGCATCAATTGATATACGATCATCCGATTGCGCGAATTGATGCGCTCTCTAAAGCACTTATAACCCCTCAGAAGCCTATCCACATCCATAATTCGTTTCGGTTTCCCGCGCGATTGCATCATCGTGTCTCGGCGCAAATAATAGACGAGTTTAGTAAACGTGGAGATGCGATCTGTGATCCGTTCGTTGGAAGCGGGACGAACCTAGTTGAAGCGGCAACTTCCGGTCGCCAGTCATTTGGTCTCGACATCGACCCACTGTCGGTGTTTGTAGCCCGGGCGAAGGTATCAATTACTCCACGATCCGCGAAGGCATTCAAGCGTTTTTCTGACGATCTACTAGTAACGTTGGCGAGCATTGAGCGAACGCCGGCTTTCTACGCATCTGTAGTAGGCAGCATCGACTCCGGCTACAAAGCTTCGCGTACCCTCGCTTCACTTCAACCAGGTTTCCGCGAATTGATCGAGACGTGGTTTCGACCATATGTAATCGAGGATCTAGTACGCATTCGCAATGCGGTAGTTACTGCACGTGTCGCTGACCCCGTTAAGAGACTTGCGCTTATGGCCTTTGCGAATGCGATAAGATCATGCTCGAACGCGGATCCAGCGCCTGTGTCTGGATTAGAATATACAAGCCGTATGCGGCGACTTGATGCGCAAGGCCGAGTTATAAATCCATATGCCGTCTATCGACGAAAGCTGCTTGCGCTCGTGCGCGACTCGGAGGATTTCGCTCAAAGGCGACAGCCGGGATGCGAGCATAGAGTTTATCACCGTGACGCTGCTGAGTCTTGGCGTCTACCTTCCGAAATTTCGCTGATCACGTGCTCACCACCCTATCTGAACGCGGTTGAATACTCGCGCCGACACAAGCTTGAAATGGCGTGGCTTGGCCTGATAAATGGCCGCAAAGAATTTGTGAAGCTATCGGGTAGATACATTGGAAGGCGAACAGGCGGCTCTCAGGCTATCGAACAACAACCGTGCACAGATACCTTATTGGAGTCTCTTCGTCGGGAACTAATCCAGCGGGATTACAGAAGGGCCCGCGCGTTCCTAGCGTACTGCGTAAAAATGTCTGCCGTCTTTAAGTCAGCTGAGGCATCCTTAGTTACAGGGGGCCTTTGTGCTGTGGTAATTGGAAGAAATAGAGTGTGCGATCTAACAATTCCGATGGATGAACTTCTGCCAAGGCTGGCCGGATCTCTGCATCACGTTAAGACAAGCAACTACTCCCTACGCGATCGCTATATGAGTTATGAGAGACGTAATGGTGCCGACATCGGGACCGAATATATCGTGATACTCGAGAAGAGGTAAGGGTGGACCAGAGAGTTACTAGTCTCGGTTTTTCCTCTTGGCCATTTCCAATTGTTCCGGACTCATTTATAACGAAACATTTGTGCGGTCGTCCAAGGTTGCGCGCGAAGGTCGAGGAACTTCTGGGCGCTTTTAGCATGCGCGATTCAACCATGGTTAATCTCGTCTGGTCGGACAATGGTGCAGGGAAAACGCATACGCTTAAGTTTATTCAGAATTGCGCTATTGACGTTGGATTCACAAGCTGCTATTTCGTTGAACTTCCGGATCGCCCGCGCTCGTTCGTCGACATTCATAATACAATCTGTTCTGAAATCGGCCTTGCTAAGATTCTTGACCTTTACATGAACAACGAGGACGGCTTTCGGCGGGCGCCGATCTTAACCCAATTATGTCGAGCAACAATCAGCGGTGTGGGACTTGAAAGGTTCGCTGACCAATATTTACGAGGTCTAGCGACACCTCCAGATGCACGGCGATTGGGTTTGCCGCATATGCCTTCGACGGAACATTGCGTTGACAATTTGACTGCTCTAATCCAAACGGCGAGGGCGGGGACGCCACCACGGACTATCGTCATGCTCGATGAATTTCAGCGCATATCAAATCGCTCTGCTCGTGTGGCAGCAGAGATTCAGAGTGCTTTCAGCTCCGTAATTAATCGGTGCCCCACATCATTATCTTTAATCTTGAGCTTTGTAGCAAATCCCTCAGCAAATCTGCCTCCGTGGTTTGAAAATAGCTTGCGCAGTAGAGCTGGCGTAAGTCACTTCATTCCAATAACGACTCTAACTCAAGATGAAGCAATGCAGTTCTTTGCAGAAATACTTGTAGTTTATGGACCTAATAGAACGCACCCATTACATCCGTTCACCGAAGGCGCGGTGCGGCGGCTCATTTCAATTTCAGGCGGGAATAGGGTACTCCCGCGTGATCTTCTCGCAAATGCAAGCTACATTCTTGAGCGACACCTTTCCGCCGCCTCGGGAGATGATGTCTCAGACATTAGCGAAGGCGACGTTAGGCTAGACATTTGAGATTGACACGACTCTTTGGCAGCGACCAATTCCTCCCTACTCTAGCCGCGCTGGCCGCTGTTGATGAAGTCGACGATGCCAGTGTTGACGAGATACTGTCGAATTATCAGTCGCGTAGGAGGTCTGAGACACTTCTTGAAGTACTTACAGCGAATGGATTACTTGTACGAAGTGGGAAGAAATTTCTCACAACAAAGGCGCTGTCCCGATCGCTACTGCTAACGCATGCTCTAGATGGAGCGGACCTTGACGAAACATGGGAGCGGCTGCGCGATCTGTATCCTGAACTGGACAAAATTAGCATCGTCAAGCGCGATATGACCGGCATTTTTTTTAGGGAACTGTTCCGACAGACGTATTCCGGCTCTATCATGATCTGCAGCCCATGGATAAATCTTACGACTAATCAAAGAGCGTCACTGCAGTCACTCGTTATGATGTCCCGGACAGCCGGCGAAGCCGTAAACGTTGATATAATTACACGTGACCCCAAATCGGACAAGCGTGAAGCTCTCCCGCTCACATCGACACTGGAGTTCCTGGCTAGCATAGGCGCAAATATTAGCATAGTACCAGCAGTTCATGCGAAAGTTTACATCCGTACGCCGTCAAGTAGCGGCGGGGACGAATTCGCAATAGTCGGATCTCAAAACCTGACTATCCCGAAGTACCTCGAACTCGGTCTATTCATACGAAACGACTCGCGACTCGTGCGGCGCCTTGCCGGCGCATTCTACGGCATCGCGGAGGAGGCTTAGCACACAACATGTCAGCTGCCATGTACGGTCTCACACGTCCCAACTTCCTATTAGATCCGTCGGCGGACAGCGAGTGTTTTGCGCGAAGCGATATCAAGCCAGGAGACCTCTCAGCATCGTTGCAAGTAGACCTTCTTACTCAAGTTGCCCCAAAGCGAATGTTTTGGGGTCCGTATGGCGCGGGGAAGACCCACACACTCTACAAGACAGTAGAAATCCTTCGGCTCCATATACCACTCGAGCCCGTTCACGTCGAGTGTCCAGACCTTGCGAAGAACTCAACCTTTAATGACTTTTATCGCGACGGCATTATGCGGTCTTTGGGGGAGTCGTTTACAGTCTCATTACTTGAAACGTATGTAATGAGCAAGCCACCTCGTGCTCTTGCTGAAATGATTCGCGAGCTAACTCAAGAACTTCATGACGAAACTCTTGCGACGGCTGTAATGAAATTGTACAACCCCGCCTTTAGCCGGTTACTTTTTTGGGCGTGGATATCCGGTGTCCCCATCAAGGGTTCCGAACTCCGAGAGCTTGGGCAAACCCAGGATCTTACGGCCGCTGAACCAGCGACCCTCGCTAATATTTTAATTACGCTGGCTGAAGTCAATAACAAACTTCGCAATACGTCGCTTGTGCTAGTGTTAGATGAGCTGGAACGTATGCGCCGTGTTGGGCCTGACTCAATGCAGACATTCGTCACAGCGTTCACTCGCTTAACGGACCAGACCCAGCATGCACTATCGATCTTACTCGGTGTATCTGCCGCGCAGCTGTCCGAGGCGCCTGAAATGTTCGCAGGGGAAAGTCCAGTCCTTTCACGTATCGGCGCGGAGGGGCTGGTGCGAATACCGGGCATGCCGAATAATGACGTCGATGACTTCATTTGCAAGGTTATTGCCTATCTACGCGACCCAAACTTTGATGTCGCTGGTTCTACGGTAGCTGCGAATTCAGCACATCCATCAGAACATTTCAGTGAAGCCTTCTACCCGTTCAGTGATGAAGCAATCCTGAAAGTCCGAGCAAGAGTTGGACAGCAGAACACGCCTAGAGAAATTACGTATGCGATGACGAGGGCTTTGGGAAGAGCTATGCTCGCCAATTCTTTGGTAGTGACTCAGGGCATCGCATGAATACCAACCCTAATAAGGTGTTTCGCCTGGAACATGGTTTCCAAATTCGTGACACTGTACTCGCAGATCGGTTAGGCGCTGATGGCGTTTTGGTCGGCGCGACGCGACCGGATCCCACGAACGCGATGTGGCTGGGGCGCCTCGCAGAATTTCAACGGATGGAAGCGAATGTATTCATCGACTTAGATGGTGCCCACGCAATCTACGTAATGGGAAAGAGACGCAGTGGGAAAACATTTACGTTAGGAACGATCCTCGAAGGCCTTCTTGGCATCGATGGATACAGCCGCGGTGCCAAAGGACAGATGGTCGTGGTTCTCGACACGATGAATGTATTCCTGACGGCCCATACCCCGGCGTACGATTTTGATCGAAAGCACCTGGATAGGTGGGGACTTGGAGCCGTCGACACATCTTCAATCGACATATATTATCCGGCCGGCAGCACACCGCCTCCACAGTCAGTTCGTGCGCGCCCATTCACTATACCACCACACGAATTCTCAGTCGAGGACTGGTGCGAACTCTTTGAAATCGACCCGTTTGTCTCTCCGATGGGTCAGCTTATTGGCGAAGTTTTAGTAACTATACGTGAAACCGGCTATACGGTTGATGGAATCGAAACGCGACCTCAGGACGCATTTGGGATTCCAGACGTTGTTCGTTGCGTAGAGGATTCGTCTAATTTTGCAAATTTTGAGGAGAGCACGCGTCGGGCGTTGGGGCGGCGCTTTAGAACTCTGCAAAATACTGGCATGTTCGCAGCCGGGTCTATGGAAATTGGTGCGCCCGATCGTGCCTCCATATTTCTTCTGAGAGATATTGACCCGGAGCTCCGTAAACTCTTTGTTGCATTCGTAACCGCGTCTATATTGCGTGCGCGCGCAGATACGGAGAGCCTCGAGCGTATCCTTCCAACAATCGCTGAGACCGATCCTGATCGGCGATCAATTGAATTACGAGTTGAGGCTGGTACTCCTCGTGCGTGGATGATTATTGATGAGGCGCACAACTATGTGCCTGCTTCTGGCGGTGGTAGATGCCGTAAGTTGCTCAATCGTTATGTCACTGAAGGTCGAAATTTGGGACTTTCGATCGTCGTCGCAACACAACACCCTTCCGCTCTCGATCCAGCGCTAAAGCGAAACGCAGACATTGTCGTGGTGCATACGTTGTCAATGGCAGATGACATCAGCGTAGCGCAAGGCATGCTGACAACGACTGTTCCCGGACAGCTTTCGCTTGATACGGAAAACCTTACGACACGCGCAGGGAGCCCGTTTGAAGAAGCCACCCGCAAGATGCCCCGTGGATACTGTTTTGTGTCAAACGACGGCTTGAGTCGTATCGTGCCTGTCGCAGTTAGACCGCGAGTAACGTATCACGGTGGATCGGCATATTAACAGTGACAGCGCGACTTGTCTTCCGCACACACTATCAGGCGATCGGCTTTGACATATTTGATCTATTGCAGACAGCCATTCTATCGCCAGTCCGCGGTGTATCTAAGGACATAGCTGCGGATCAGTTAAGTAAGGCCGCTGGGGACGCTCGGCCGCTCAATCGCGCGGCCGCCGGCTATGTGCTGGATGAGGCAAAGGCTCTTGGATTGTGTAACGACAATTATGTGCTGTCTCAGAGGGCACTCGGCTACGTTACGGCGGGACGTCGAGCGGAATCCGTCCGTGTTGCTTTTTATTTCAGACAGTTTATTGAACACGATGGGGCGTTACTATTTCAACTCCTTCATGAGCTTCGTACCCCCCGCTTTATCGCAGCTCTGTACGATACCCCTGTATTTGAGAATAGCGTCATTGCCGTGTACAGAGAATACTTGCTCCTTACCAGCGACATCTTCGAGAAAGCAAAGTTTAGGCGGGAAATTGAACGCCTAGAACGAGGAGGCGATAATGGGCTATTCGACCGTAAAACTCGAAAGCATAAGGTCCTTTTTCATATAACGGCAGCGTTTGAATTGGGATTAATTGAGCGTAACGACGGGGCCGATGGTACACTGACTTCAGCCATTCAGATATCAACGTCAGCGCTCGGCCGTCGATTTGTTGAGCTGTGTGGTAGCATCAGAAACTTAGAGTTTCTGCTTGCCGACGCTGCGAGCGCGGAACACCTATGGTCCCAGTTGATAGGCCTTACTCAGGCGTCTATTTCACCTGACGAAATAGTTAGGGCTTACAACGAATTCATCCCGCTCGCGCTGCAAATTGTCCCAGTTGACGCGATTAATATGGTTCTAACTGGAAAAACGCTTCCAGAGCGGACGTTTGTAAGCAGGGCTTCATTGGTTAATATGCTCAAACAAATGCGCGACTCCGATCCCCGTAAGGTCCATTTATTCGCACTTGGTAGCGAGGAGATTTCTGGCGTTTCTCTTGATCGATGAATAGCGCATCTGTGAAAATCCTCAGCATGCCTTACACAGAGCTGGCTTCAAGTTCATTTAGTTACATGACTCCTGATGATCTATGCAGTGTACGACAGCAAACGGTTTTCTAGTTGACTTGTAAGATTCGCAGGCAAAGGTCCTGCAGCGATGCATCCGGCACTTCAGATGGCGCATCCATCATCAAATCCCGCGCCACCTGGTTCTTCGGGAACGCGATCACGTCCCGAATACTACTCTCTCCCGCCGCAATCATCACGATCCGGTCGATCCCCAAGGCCATCCCCCCATGCGGCGGCGCCCCGTACTTCAGCGCCTCCATGAAGAACCCGAACCGGTCGTCGATCTGCTCGTCCGTCAGCCCCAGCCGCTGGAACACCCGCCGCTGGAACTCCACGGTATGATTACGAATCGACCCGCTCCCCAGCTCCGACCCGTTCAGCACCAGGTCATAGTGCTGCGCCGTGATCGCCAGCGGATCGCTGTCGAACAGCGCCTCCTGCCCCGGCAGCGGCGCGGTGAACGGGTGGTGCGAGAACGTGATCTCCCCATTCTCCTCGCGCTCGAACAGCGGGAACCCCAGCACCCAAGTAAACGCGAACGTCCCCGCATCTCGCAGCCCCAGCCGCTCCCCGATCTCTAGCCGCAACCGCCCCGCCACATCCGACGCCGCCAACGCCGCATCGCCCACGAACAGGATCGCATCCCCGTCCTGCGCCCCGGTCCGCTCCCGCAGCTTCCCCGCTAGCTCCTCGTCGACAAACCGCGCGATCGACCCCTTCACCCCATCCGCCGCCAGCGAAACGTACGCCAGCCCCTTCGCCCCGAACGTCTTCGCCAGCGCGGTCACCGCATCGAAATCCCGCCGCGACAGCGCCGCCCCGCCCGGCCACCGCAGCGCGATCACCCGGTTCGCATCACTCTCCGCCAGCCCCGCAAACAGCCCGAACGCCCCGCCGCGGAACAGCTCCGCCACGTCCACCAGTTCCAGCTCGAACCGCAAATCCGGCTTGTCCGACCCGAACCGCCGCATCGCCTCGGCATACGTCAGCCGCGGCAGCGGATCGGGAATCCCCAGCCCCAGCGCGCGCTCCCACACGAACCGGATCGCGCCTTCCATCATCGCGATCACGTCCTCTTGCTGCACGAAGGTCATCTCGACGTCCACCTGGGTGAACTCGAGCTGGCGGTCGGCCCGCCCGTCCTCGTCGCGGAAGCAGCGCGCGATCTGCATGTAGCGGCCCAGACCGCCGATCATCAGGATCTGCTTGAGGATCTGCGGCGACTGCGGCAGCGCGTAGAAGCTGCCGTGGTGCACGCGCGAGGGCACGAGGAAGTCGCGCGCGCCCTCGGGGGTCGACTTGATCAGGTTGGGCGTCTCTATCTCGAGGAAGTCCCGCGCGTCGAAGTAGTCGCGAAACGCCTTGACGATCTTGTGCCGCAGGGTCAGGTTGCGCTGCATGCGCGGGCGGCGCAAGTCCAGATAGCGGTAGCGCAGGCGCAGCTCTTCGGACGGCTCTTCCTCGGCCGCCACGACGAACGGCGGCGTCTCCGAGCGGTTAAGCACATCGAGCGTGTCGACCGGCAGCTCCACCTCGCCGGTCGGCAGGCGCGGGTTCTCGGTGCCGGCCGGGCGGCGGCGCACCGTGCCGGTCACTCGCACCACGTCCTCGCTGCGCAGCGACTCGGCCTCGCGGAACACGTCGGGCAGCGCGGGGCTGAACGTGATCTGGGTGATCCCGTCGCGGTCGCGCAGGTCGATGAAGATCAGGCCGCCGTGGTCGCGCCGGCGGTGCACCCAGCCGTTCGCTTCGACGGTGCGGCCGGCGTCGGCGGCGGTCAGCGCTCCGCAGGAGACGCGGGCGATCGATGAGCTATCCACGTAGCGCGGCCTTGACTCCGGTGAGGTAGTGATATTGATACGAGAGCGTGCGCGCCAGGCCGGGGCGCTGCGCGCCGCTCTCGATCCAGGTCTTGAGCGTGCCGTTCTTGTCGACGAGGTCGTGCAGCGCGAGCGAGACGGGCGTCATGCCCAGCCGCAACTGCACGTCGAAGGCTTTGTGCTTGCGGTGGAAGCGCACCGTCGAGCGGCCGGCTAGCTCGTACTTCTGCTGCTGCTCCTGCCACGGCACGGGGTGCCAGTGGTAGTTCACGGCGTTCGGCTCGTAGACGATCGGCACGCCGCCGTGCTGCAGGCGGTAGCCCAGCTCAAGATCCTCGTGGCCGTAGCCGGTGAAGTCCTCGTCGAAGCGGCCGACCCGGTCGAGCTCGGCCTTGGGCGCCGAGGCGTTGCCGGTCAGGAAGTACAGCCACGACAGCTTCTTGGGCTTGGTGCCGTGCAGCGGCGTGCGCAGGCCGCGGTGCGACTTCTTGCTCAGGTAGTCCTCGTACGAGTCGACCTGCACTTCCATCCCCACCACCGCGCGGGGCGCGTCCTCGGTCTCGTGGTGGGCGAGGTGGCGCGCGAGCAGGTCGGGCGACGCGATGATGTCGGCGTCGGTGAAGAGCACGATCCGGCCCCACGCCTCCGCGATGCCGGCGTTGCGCGCCATCGCGCGGCCGGTGTACGGGCCGGGCAGGTGGCGCACGTAGGGGTGATCGGCGTGGACGCCGGCCAGGTATTCCTTGGTGCCGTCGGTGGAGTTGGAGTCGGCGACGAGCACCTCGAACTCGCCGCGGCGGAGATCCTGCGCGAGCAGCGACGGGATCACGTGGCGGAGCGTGTCGAGGCGGTTGTACGTCGGAACGACGACGGAGATGCGCGGTGCTGTCATAAGAGCGAGGCGACGGCGGCGACGATCTCGGCGCGCGAGGCGCGCAGCGATGATTCGGTCTCGTCCGGCGGTTTGCGAAGGATCGCGTTCGGCACGCGGTACGGCGACCATTCCTGCGAGGCCAGCCGGAACCACTTGTCCTCGAACAGGACCACCGTCGGGACCCGCATCGCGCTTGCGACATGAGTCGCACCGGTGTCGATCGTGAGCACGCAGGCCGCCCGCGCGAACACCGCCGCCCACCGGCCGAAGGGCAGGTCGCCTCGCACGGCGTCGGCCAGCCCGGCCGCGGCGACCGCCTCGCCCAGCGCGCGCCCGTCGGCGGCGTAGGTCGCCACCAGCGGGCGGCCAAGGGCACGCAGGTCCCCGAAGAGCTGCAGGACGCTGGCCGCGGTCGAGCCGCCCTCGGTCCAGCGCTTGCCGAGCTGGACCACGATCGGCCGCTCGGGCAGGCCGGCCACCGCCGCCCGGTCGGCCTCGCTCAGGGGCAGGACCAGCTCGCGGGCCAGGGTCGTCGCGCCGGCGGCCTGGGCCACCGCGAGCACCTGGTCCACCTCGTGGGCGATCGCGCGCTCGGGGTGGCGCTCGGAGAGGGCCGGGTCGGCCTGGCTCAGGACGACGTCGGTCAGCCGGGTGCGCAACGCGAGCCGGGCCAGGTAGCGGGTGGCGTAGGTGTAGCCGACCCGCTTGGGCGCCCGGGTCGCAGCGACGATCCGATGGTCGACGTCGCGCGGCGCCAGCGCGACGGCCAGGTCGACCTCGCGGTAGCGCGCGCCGAACGCCTCGGGCTTCACGTCGTCGGGGTAGAGCGCCAGCGCGTCGACGTCGGGCGAGCGCTCGACCACCACCGCGTTGTAGCGGCTGCACGCCAGCGTGACGTGCGCGTCGGGGAACGAGCGCCGGATCGAGGCGATCGCCGGCGTGGAGAGGATCAGGTCGCCGACGCGATCGGTGCGCGAGAGGAGGATCCGCACGACCCCCGCGAGGTTAGCGGCGCCCTTCCTCCGCGTCCTGCTCGTCGAGGTGCGAGGCCATCGTGTCGAGGACGTAGTGGTTCGCGGCCTTGCGCCGCTCCGGCGTGACGTGTTCGTCGAAGTACGCCACCAGGGCGTCGTCGCTCGCGCCGCCGCCGACCAGCTTCTCGACGTCCGCCTGCGGGACGCCGGCAGCCTTGAGAAAGCCCTGCGTCAAGCCGCAGTAGGCGACGTAGTCGGCGTGCGTGCCGGCCTGCTCGGCGCGGGCCTTGTCGGCCAGCCGCGCCAGCCACGCATAGCCGCCCAGCAGGTCGCGCCCGCTGCGCGGTGGGGCCTTGGTGAAGTCCGGTGCGGTGACGCTCATGCGCGGCTTGTACCCACCGTTGGAGTACCGCTCCGCGAGGACGGGGAATCCCGCCGGATGATCACGCCCGCCGAGCTCGCCGACATCCCGCTCTTCGCGGCGATCCCGCACGCGCTGCGGGCGCGCCTGGCGGCCCGCTCGGCCGACATCCGCGCCAACGTGGGCGAGTGGGTCTCCTACGAGGGCGACCCGCCCTACTTCTGGACCCTGCTCGAAGGCGAGGTCGAGCGGGTGAAGACCGTCGCGGGCGAGGACGTGCAGATGACGACCTTCGACCCCGGCGAGTACTTCGGCGAGGTGCCGCTCATGCTCGGCAGCGAGTCGTTCGCCGCGATCCGCGCGCTGCGGCCCTCGCGCCTGATGCGCACCGACCCGGCCGACTTCCACCTGCTGCTCACCGAGTCGGCCGAAGCCGCGGCGATCATGGCCCGCTCGCTGAGCCGGCGCGTGACCTTCATCAGCGACGCGTACGCGGCCGCCAACCCCACCCAGGCGACGATCGTCGGCGACCGGCTCGACTTCGCGTGCCACGACATCCGCGACTTCCTCTCGCGCAACCAGATCGCGTTCGAGTGGCTCGACCCGAGCGACGAAGCCGATGCCGAGATCATCCCGGCTCCGGCGCGCGACGCGCAGCGGTACCCGCTGGTGCTGCTCGCCGGCGGGCGCGTGCTGGAGGTGCCGGACAACCGCGAGCTCGCGTGCGCGCTCAACCTGCAGATCGCGCCGCGCGAGGCGGCGTACGACCTGCTCATCGTCGGGGGCGGGCCGGCCGGCCTGGCCGCCGCGGTGTACGGCGGTTCCGAAGGCTTGCGCACCGTGATGATCGAGGGCCAGGCGCCGGGCGGCCAGGCCGGCACGTCGTCGCGGATCGAGAACTACCTCGGCTTTCCGACCGGCGTCTCGGGCGGCGACCTGGCCAACCGCGCGCTGCAGCAGGCGAAGCGCTTCGGCACCGAGATTCTCGTGACGCGCTGGGTCCGCACGATCGCGCCCGCGGCGGGCGGGTACGCGGTGACGCTCGACGGCGACGAGACCGTCACGGCGCGCGCGCTCGTGATCGCGACCGGCGTGACCTGGCGCGATCTGCCCGCCGAGGGTGCGGCGGAGCTCGTCGGCCGCGGCATCTACTACGGCGCGGCGCGGACCGAGGCGATGGGCGTGCGCGGCAAGGACATCTTCCTGGTCGGCGGCGGCAACTCGGCCGGTCAGGCCGCGATGTTCTTCTCCAGCTACGCGCGCAGCGTGACGATCCTGGTGCGCGCGGACGGGTTGGAGCGCAGCATGTCGCACTACCTGATCGCGCAATTGCACACCAAGGACAACATCGCGGTCGAGCCGCGCACCACCGTCGTGCGGGCCGCTGGCGGCGCGCACCTCGAGACCATCGCGACCCGCTCGGAGCCCGGCGGCGAGGTCCGCGAACGGTGCGCCGACGCGCTGTTCGCCTTCATCGGCGCGGACGCCGAGACGTCGTGGCTGCCCGCCCAGCTCGAGCGCGACGAGCACGGCTACATTCGCACCGGGCGCGACATCGAAAGCTGGCCCGAGCAGCGCGCGCCGTTCCCGCTGGAGACCAGCATGCCGGGCGTGTTCGCCGCCGGCGACGTGCGCAGCACCTCGGTCAAGCGCGTGGCCTCGGGCGTCGGCGAGGGCAGCATGGTGGTCGCCTACGTCCACCAGTACCTCGAAACGCTGACGCAGGCGCCGATCTAGACGGCGGCACGCAATCCTTAAGCAAGCGAGCCCCGACTGGGTCGAGGCTCGTGAAGTACCAGATTTATTTGTTATCGCTTAGACGTGTCAGGCTTTTCAATGCACTTCTGAGCTGCGGCGATCACACGCTCGCTGAAGCGAATCTCGCTGGCCGGGACTAGCTTTGGTCGCTGGTTTTTGACCGGGATCGGGGGCACTGACATATCCTCCGCAAAGACCTTATGGCGCGAGTATACCACTTTCCCGCAAGTAGTCGAGCGTTGCGCGATCTCGGAGATCCAGGTACATCTCGAGCGCGCCATTTTGGTGGCGAGCCGCCACACGCTGCGCGGCATCCGCACCGATGTTCACCCCGCCGGGCGAACGGTAGAGGATCATGGCGAACTCTTCAGGCGGGATCGGCTGCGTCGGGCGGTCTCCGGCTTCGGCCGCATAGAGTTTCTCAACGGCGGCCATGACGTCTGCCTTATCCTCGGCTTTGGTATATTTGAAAGCGAACTGGGGCCAGACGAACGTGCCGTATTCATACGCAAACATCTCAACGCGATAGCAGCCGATCAAGAGATACCAGTTCAGCGCCTTCCTATAGTGGTTGAGGGCAATATGCTGGCGGCGATACGGTTCGAAGACGTTCAAGCTGTGATGAATTGCGACCAGCTCACCACCGCGTCGCTCCAGCGTGCGAACGAAGGACCCGGCAGGCACGCCTTCGTTGCTCGTGATCGTTCCGCTGACCCAGAACCCGTTGCCTTGGTCGACCACCGCAGGAACGCATACGAAGCCAGTATGCTCTAGAGTATAGAGCTCACGTATCAGACCTTCGGTTAGCCCGTCCACTCACGAACAGCATTCGCCGCCTCCGCAAGCTCAGACCTCGTGCTACACGGGTGTCGTTCGCTCGCCGAGCGGCACGAACGTGCGCGTCTTCTCGTCGTAGGACTCGATCGCGCCGGTCTTGATGTCGTACATCCAGCCGAACACCTCGAGTCCGTGGCGGCGGCCCGCGGCGACGGCGGGGTGGGTGCGCATGTTGTCGATCTGGGCGATGACGTTCTCGCGGGTGAGCAGCTGTAGCGCCTCGTCCTCGGACAGCCCGGCGGAGGCTTCGCGCGCGATGCGCGTCGCCGCGTCGGAGTGGCGCAGCCATAGCGCGATGGCGATCAGCTCTTTGAACTGGCCCGGGTCGCGCAGCGCCTTCATCGCACCGCAGTCGGAGTGGCCGCAGACGATGATGGCCTGCACCTTGAGCACCGTGACGGCGTATTCGAGCGTCGCGGAGACGCCGCCGAACGAATCTCCGTAGGCGGGCACGATGTTGCCGACGATCTGGCACTCGAACACGTCGCCCGGGTCGCCGGCCAGGATCAGGCTCGGGACGACGCGCGAATCGGAGCAGGTGATGAAGAGCACGCGCGGGTTCTGGCCCCCGGCGAGCTCTTCGAACAGGTCTTGCCGAGCGGGGAACGACTCGGCGCGAAAACGCTGGTAGCGCTCGACCAGGAAGTCGTGGATCGAACCGTCGTGCGAATCGCTCATGCGCCGTGGAGTCTCATCGAATGTGCTCGTTCGCGCACGGCATCAGCGCTCATGCTTGGCGCGTTCGCGCTCATGCTTGGCGCGTTCGAGCTCGTCGTAGTACGCGGCGCTGGCGAGCAGCCGCGCCGCGGCGAGCTTCGCCGGCGGCAGCTTCGTCTCGGCCGGGTTGGTTCCGTCCGAGGTCGCGTTCGGGCCGGCGGTCGCCGGGCCGACGGCGGGCGTCACGCCGGCGGCGCCCCCCGTGCCCACCGCGCCCCCGGACCTCG
>CAXTNU010000017.1:0-25761 GCA_964245595.1 uncultured bacterium
GCCAGCGAGCGGGGCGAGCCGAGCAGGGCCAGGGGGCCGGGGAGCGCCAGCGCGTCGAGCGCCTCGGCCAGCGGCCCGAAGACGATGCGACGCGGAGCGATGCGCTGGTCGCTGATGGTCATCCCGCCCGATACGCCGGGCGCGCGCCCGACTCCGTGCCGTCCCGCTGAGGCCGAGCTAGCCGCGCCCGGCCCTCGTCGTGAGTGATAGGCGAGTCACCACGAGGGGAGTACAATGGAGGAACCATGCCCGCCGAACGACCGCTGCGCGGGACGCGCTACGAGGACGACTACGCTCGGTGGGCCGAGGAACAACACGCTTATCAGCCGGAACGGGCGACACGCTCTTGGAAATCGACGGGAGATCGAACAGGCTGCCGCCATCGAGGAGCTGCTTCGTGCCTCGCCATCGCTGCGAGCGCAGATCGATGAACGGTTCGCTTCGGCCTATCGCAGCGCCCGGCGCCGCGCGGCGACCGAGACGGGACTGGAATTCGACGCGTTTCCCGCCGGGCCACCCGAAGCTATTCTGGACGGGCTCCGGAGCGCGCTCGAGGAGGCTCGCCGCGACGAGGAAGGTACCTGACCGCTGAGCGAGGCGCCGCCGCTGGTCGTCACGCTCGATCTCGATTCGGTCGGCGCAGTGCGCTTCGAACTCCTGCGCCGACAGTATTTCCCGCCCGAGCGCAACCTGATCCCGGCTCACCTGACGCTGTTCCATGCGCTGCCTGGCGCTGAGGTAGAGCGCGTGCTGGCAGACCTGCGCCGTGCCTGCGCCCGACCCGCCCCCGCGCTGCGGGTCGGCGCGCCGCGCTCGCTCGGTCGCGGCGTGGCCTACGCTATCGAGTCGACCGAACTCGTCGCGTTGCGCGCCGGGCTGGCGCGCGCCTGGTCCGCCTGGCTGACGCCGCAGGACCGCCAAGGCTTCCGGCCCCATGTGGTGGTGCAGAACAAGGTCGACCCGGAGACGGCGCGCCGCAGCCTGGCCGAGCTCACCGCCGCCACAGAAGCCTGGAACGTGTGCGCGACCGGCGTGCACGTATGGCGCTACTTGGGCGGTCCGTGGTCGTCGCTGGCGGTCGTGCCGTTCGGCTGAACCCCTAGCCGCGCTCAGCTCCCGTCGTGAGTGATGTTCGGAGTCACCACGAGGGGAGTATGGTGGAGGCACGATGCAGACCGAACGACCGGTGCGCGGAACGCGCTACGAGGACGACTACGTCCTATGGGCGGACGAACGAGCGGCGGCGCTCGCGGAAGGGCCGCCCCCTCGCTTCGCCCGCGGATCGAGAGCAGTCTTCCGAAGGCCGGTCGGCTGGCGCGCCGGGAGGCAGCGGCTGAAACCGGGCTGGATATCGACACGTTCCCGCAGGAGCCGCCCGATGCCATCCTGGCCGGGCTGCGTGCAGCGCTCGAGGCGCCGAGCGCGGCTGAGCGTTCGCTTTAGGCGCGCATCGCCGCGAGCGCCGTCGCCATGAGGCCGCGCAGCGACGGCTTCGCGGTGTAGGCGAACAGCTTGCGGCCGACCGCGTCGCCGCGGCGGTGGGTGACGAACCAGGGCGGGATCGGCAAGAGCGTGCGCTCGCCGCCCAGCGAGCGCGGGAAGGGCGCGAAGGGCTGGCGCAGCACCGTTTTCTGCGGGTGGTCGAATAGGAACGCGTTGTGCACGATGCCGATGCCGCTGCCGACGTCGTCGAGCGTGTTGCCCGGGTACGCTCCCCAGCTCGCGCTGGCGAGCAAGAAGCCCACCCCGGGCCAGGAGTTGATCGCGACGCAGCCGTAGCGCAGCGCCGCGATGGCCTCGTCGAACGCCGGCCCCAGCTCGGCGATCGTGCGCGGGTGGATCAGAACCGACACGCCCAGCGTGCCATGCGGAACCGTGTTGACGAACGCTACCGCGTCGCGCAGGAACGCCGCAGCGTCGGCGCCGGGCAGCGCCGTCTCGGTCAGCACCGGCGCGAAGGCCTCGTCGTGGAAGAACGCGTCGGCCGCGTTCCCAGCGTCCAGGCCGGGGACGAACACGCGCGGCACGCCATCGGCGCCGGTTCCGAGCGACTCCGCGCCCACGTGCGAGGCCGCTGCCGCGCGCACACGGTCCGGTGCGCCGGGATAGTAGGCCGGCCGCCCCGGCGCGTCGCGCAGCGCGTCGCGCACGCGGGCGAGGAACGCGTCGCGGCGCTTCCAGCTCCGCGGCGTCACGAGCAGTTGCGCGGCGATGCAGTTGGCGCCCGCGTTGTGCAGCTTCATCGTCGCGACGTGCGCGGCTTGGAACTTCAGGTCGGCGTCGCTCCAGGGCCCGGGGACGACGATCACCGGGGTGACGTTGCCCAGCTCGCTGGTGACCGTCTTGTCGCGCGCGACCGCGACGACCGCCGCGTGGGTGCGCTCGCCGCCGGTCAGGTGGATCGCGTCGATGCCGGGGTGCGCGGTCAGGTAGCGCCCGACGTCCGCGCCGCCGCCCGTCACCCGCATGAAGCCCTCGTCGATCAGGGCCGAGAAGACGCGGGTCAAGACCGGCTCGAGGTAGGCGTTGACCGGGTTGAGCTTGAGCAGCGCGACGCTATTGTGGGTGTAGAGCGCGGCCAGCACGTCCAGCGGCGGAATGCTGGCGATGTTGCCGGCCCCGAGCACGAGCGTGACCCTGCCGGGCGCGCCGGTCGCGCGCAGGGCGGCCGCGGTCCGCTCGCGCACCGTCTCGCGGGTGACGCCGGGCTCCATCCAGACCTCGGCCCGCACGCCGTTGAGCAAGAGCCGGTCGGCGCTCTCGACCGGGAAGACGTCGACCACCACCTGGCCGTCGGGGCGAGTGCGGATCGCCGCTTCGGGAATCGCCGGCACGCCGTCGCGCGCGATCTCGCCCAGCGTCCGGCCCAGCCGGTCGAGCGCGGTCAGCAGCGCGTAAGGACCGGACAGCCACTCCTCGCCGGCCAGCGAGCTGCCGGCAACGCCCTTGCTCTGCGTCGCGAGCTCGGCCCACCGCCGGGCGACCTCGATCGTGCGGGCGCGCATGGTGCGCAGGTGGCGAATCTTGCCGGCGAAGCCGAGCTCGGCCCAAGCACCGGCGTGGGCGCGCAGGACCTCGACGTCGTGGTCGAGGTCGCCGACGGTCATCGTGGTGGTCACGCCGCCGTCTTCGCGGGAGCGGGACGCGGCCCTACCGTTCGGTGCGCGTGCTGCCGCTCGAACCGCGCTCACCGGCAGCCTCAGGTGCCCTTGGATGCTCCGATATAGCGGATCCACTTCACGAAGAAGGCGGGCGTCGTGAGGAGACTGTTGGCGTCGCCGTAGACGACGTAAAATTCATTATGCGCGGTCAGGAAGTGAAACGCGGCGCTGACATTGCTCGCGCGCACGCAGTCGAACGGAGCATATCCGTTGAGCCTGCCGCAAGGGCTCTGCGCCGTAGGCAGGTCGGGCGGCTGGTACGAGTTTGGCAGATTGCGCCCGACGATCTGACGCAGGCCTAGATCGAACGAGGCAGCGCGGTTCAGTTGCCAATCGATGCTGCCGCGCTCCAGCCACTGTCTGGCCAGCGGCTCGGTGTACAACGGGGACGCATAGGAGTTTTCGTCGACCGCAAGCCGCAGGTTGAAATTGCGGCGCAGTTGCCGGGTGAGGACGTACGACCAGCTGGAGAGGTGGCCGTGGAAATATGGGCCGCTACTGTAGGACACCGTGGACGGGGTCGAGGTCGCCGTTTTGTAGCCGAGTAGCGCGCCGTTGGCGTTGAACGGTAGAAACTCGCCGTCGCTCGTCAGCACCCCGGTGGTGTCCTGCGAGAACTGGATGGTGAACAGGTTGTGCGTGTGAAACCGCAGTTTCCAGCCTCCGTCGGTCTGCGCCAATTGGCTGGAATGATTGTGATAGCGCCCGAGATACGTGTCGATGTAGACGTCTTGGAGCGGCCCCTTCGCGGGAAAATTGATCGTTTGTGAGTAGGCGCCGAAGTAGCCCACGATGTCGGGCTGCGTGACGTAGCCGTCCTCTGGCAAGAATGCCGACCCGATGTTTTGCAGGTCCAGGCTCGCGAATGTCGTCTTGGTGACGTATCCGACGCCGAACTCGGAGTAGTCGCCGGCGGCTCGATCGGTCACGAACGAGCCCCGGTCTTGGCCGGCGTATGCGCGGACGTACGTATGCGTCCGCTGGTCGGTGAACGTTCCGCCGAGCGTCAGCGTGTCGTCGTGGATCGTCGGTGTATCGACGGCGACGCGCTGCACGTCGAAGTGGAACGCGGAACGCGCGTTGGAGAGCGAGTAGTTCACCGTCTCGGCAGAATCGGATCGGTCATCCTTGCTGGCGTTGAAGATGCCGTACAAGAACTTGTCCTGCGTGCCCTCGTAGGCATAACCTTTGGTAAATGATGGAATAGCGGGAGTGTACAGCGTGAGCGGTGTGTTGGAGTTACCCCCGACGTGGTAGTTGAAATTCGAAGCTGCCTGGGTGAAGAACGGGCGAACTTCGCCGTACTGCCGAGGAAATGCGTTGGGGGAGATCGTCTGCTGATCGATTTCCACGTTGGAATAGTCAGGGTGTATCGCGGCCAGAAACGACGACGTCGACGTGACCGGCAGAGCCAAGTCGGCGCCCATCCGCGAAGTATCGCCCCCGTGGCTCGGTGTCGTCAGCTCGCCCAGACCGTAGATCTGGACCCGGGGCTTGGTTCTGGCGACTTGCCTGCCGGGGCCCGTGCCTATCCCGCTCAGGGTGCCGGCGAAGACCGGGTCGCTGGAGTACCGCTGGCGCGCATCGTATTCCCACACGTCGACCGAATTCGTCGCGACCGTATAGCGCTCGAACTGAGCGCGCCAGGTCGTCGCTCCGCCCGTGCGCATCACGTCCAGCGGGATGCGCATGGTGACCACGTAGCCGTCGGCGGTCGATCGCCCCCAGCTCGACCAATGGGGGAAGTAGGCGGTGTTCTCGCTGGAAGTCTGGTAGTGCGCTCCACGTGCGTTGGAGGTGAACGTGTACGCGATACCTTGCGAACCCTGCGGGTAGAAGTCGACCGTCACGTTGTCGTCGTTGAGGACGCCTGCTCCGTTGGTCTCCTGGGTCGTCGTCAACGGCTGGCGTTGCAAGATGACGAAGGCGACGTTCAGCTCACGTGCGGTCTGGGCGATGTAGACCGTCGTCGGTGACTGCGCCGGACGCGCGTAGGTGAAGTCGTGCGTCAAGCGCAGCGCTGCCGAATCCGCCCACTCGGCGCTGTCGAAGCGATCCGGCTGCGGCTGCGAAGACAGCATGGGGACCAGCGCGCTAGGAACGGTTTGGGCTTCTGCCGAGTGAGTCGGGCGCATCAGGACGCAGATCGCGCAGAGCGCGCTCAGCACGCCCAGCCGCCACGGACGCAGCCGGTCCATGATCCGCAGTCGGTCCATCTTCATCGGCCTCCGGGCCTGGTCGCGAGCCGGTTGCGGCGAGCGGCTCATGAGCGGCGGTACGAGGGGTCCACGTCGTGCTTTCGCACCAGGCTCACCCCGTCGCCGATCGGCACCATGCTGACGTCTACACGCGGGTCGCGACCGATCTTGGCGTTGAGCGCCCTTACCGACGCCGTATCCTGGTCGCACCTCTCTCGCACCGCCACGTTGCCGCCCCAGAGCACGTTGTCTATCGCCATCAAGCCGCTGGGCCGGAGCAGCGCCAGGACGCGCTCGTAGTAGGCGTCACCGTTCGACTTGTCGGCGTCGATGTAAGCGAAGTCGAACGTGCCGGCGGCTCCGCCGGCCAGCAAGCCGTCGAGCGTCTCGATCGCCGGCGCGATGCGCAGGTCGATCTTCGCCTCGACACCGGCCTGCCGCCAGTAGCCGTGCGCGACCGCCGCCACGCGCTCGTTGATCTCGCACGCGACGAGGGTCCCGTCCACGGGCAGTGCCAAGGCGATGCCCAACGCGCTGTACCCGGTGAACACGCCGACCTCGAGGCAGCGCTCGGCTCCGATGAGCCGCACCAGGAACTGCAAGAGCTGGATCTGCTCGGGACTGCTCTGGATCTCGGCGCGCGGCATCGATGCCGCCTCCTGGCGAACCCGGCGTTGGACCGGAAGCTCGCGCAGTGACGTCTCCAGCATGTAAGCATGCAGCCGCTCCGGCATGAAGAGGGTCGATCGGCTCACCGCAGACTCCTGGCTCGCTCAGGCCGGCAACAGCCAGAATATGATTCCGGCCTTTGCGAGCGCGTGAAGCCACCCGATCCACGAGTTGACATCGCGAGTACGCCGCAGTAGCACGTCGAGCGGTTCGAGTGCCGCCAGGCCTTCCAAGAACGCTTCGCTGTCGATTTCCGCCAGGATCGTTCGGCCCGGATTGTACACGTCGGCGACGACTAGATACTCGGTGCGACGCGGTCCGATCTTGAGCGCATCGTCGACCCCGTTCTTGATGAACGCGCGAATCGGGTGTTCCGCGCTGAACCGCTGCCAGGGAGCCCGCAGCCAAGGCGTGACGGCGCTCACGCGGGGTGCCTCCGGAACGACGGCGGTTCGGGCACGTTGCACGGCCTTACCATAGGCCAGCAGATCGTAGAAAACCGCCGGCAGCCGGTACTTGTCGAGCAGCTCACGCAGGCGGTGCTCGCGCTCTTCCCCGTCGCCGGCGTCGGCCACCGCCGCACGGGCTTCGGCGGCGAGGTTCAACGGTTCCAAAGCGCGCGCCAGGTCTCTGTATGCGCTCCGCTCGAGCGCAACGGGCTGTTCAGTCGCGTTGACCACGCTATCTCTCCAAACTCCCCGGCAAAGCGAAATCGGCTGGGGGAACATCCGCCGAATGCCATTCGTCGTAGACTGATCCGATTTTGAAGTTGCCGCAGCCGATCGAGATGCTGACGGTCTTCGCGTAGACCCAGTGCCACCAGCCGACCGGAATGAACAGGACGTCGCCGGCCGCCACCTCGACGCGCTGCCACGGGACGCCCGCCGCGAGCGGGAAGCGCCGCAGGTCCGGAGCCACCGGATCGACCGCGCTGCGCAGCCCCCGGTCGTTGTGCACCATCGGAAGAAAGCAAGCTGGAGCCAGAACGATCTCCTTGCTTCCGTAGACCTGCACGAAGATGACGTTCATCACATCGTGGTGCAACTGCGTGATCGTCCCGCGCGGGCCGAACCAGAAGCGCGTCACGGTCGGATCGTGGAGGTCCATGTCCGGCGCGAAGGAGAGGGGGACGAGGTCGCGGCTCAGCGCGGCCAGACCGTGTTTCTTGAGCGAGCTATTGGTCGCAACGATGTAGAAATCGTTGCTGGTCGGAGTCTCATCCAGGCGTTCGACGAAGTCGCTCATCGTGGTGTGCCGGCGCCGGTCTGCGTCGTACCGGTCGGCGCCGTTCATGTACTCCACCGGCGCTTGGCCGAAATTCGCCTTGAAGTACCGGGGCGTCCACTTCCCGACCGCCGGCCAATGGCGCGCGCCGCCGCGGACCAGGACCGGGCGGTTGCGATAGTAGTACCGTTCGGCGAACTCGGTCTCGCCCAGCGTGTCGACCTCGGGAATCGCCGCGCTGCTCGCGGAGCGCTGCCACAGCCGGGCGTACATTCGCAGGAGCTCCTCGGCCTTGCGGGTTCGGCGAGCATGCGTGAGCGCTGGCACCATGTACGGGCTGGCGAGCGCCTCGGTCACCTGGTCGGACGCCCTCCGGGGCGCAACGCCGAGAACGCGCAGCTCGTCGATCACTGCTTGCGCGCTCGTACCGGCCAAAAGCCGCCCCGCGATCCAGCGGCGAGTCTCCCAGTCGGGCCTCTCATCCCCCGCGCCCGTCATCCAAGCGCCTCGACCGCTGCGAACTCGCCGCGCATTTCGAGTTTGCCCGGGAAGTCCCGTAGCTGGTCGCTCTGGCCTGCCACCACCAGCTTCGATACACTGACCGAGATGCTGGTCGTGCTGGCGTAGACCCAATGCCACCAGCCGACCGGGAGGAAGACCACGTCGCCCGGGTCGACCGTGAACCGCAGCCAGCGGATGTCACACCGCATCGGCAGCCGGTCTTCGCCCATCGCAACCGGATCCAGCTCGCTGTACACGCCGCGCCGGTTGTGCAGTAACGTCAGACAGAACGACGGCGCCAGGATGAACTCCTTGGTGCCGAAGACTTGCACGAAGACGATGTTCATGAGGTCGTGGTGCAGCGGAGTGACCGTTCCGCGTGGACCGAACCACAAGTTCAACGCCCGCGAACGGTTCGTGCGCTCGTCCTGAGCGAACGGCAGCGGCCCGACGTCCTCCGCAAGACTCGCTAGCGGTGCGCCCGCGGCGAGCATGTTGCTGGTCGCGGTGAGGTAAAAATCGTTGCTGGCCACGGTCGACTCCACTCGGTCGACGAACTCGCGGATCGACGTCTTCTCCAGCCGAGCCGACGGGTGAGCATAGCGATCAGCGCCGCGATTGTATTCGACCACGACCGAGCCGTAGGCATCGCGGAAGAACGCTGGCGACCATTTGCGAACGGCAGGCCAATCCGCAGCTCCCTTGCGCAAGACGAACGGGCGATTGGCGAAATAGAACTCTTCGGCGAACCGCTGGGGGTCGAGGTCCGACACCTCGGTGATGCGCTTGGATTCCTCGGAACGCCGCCACATGGTGTACTGGAGCTCCAGCAGGGCCGCCGCTTTACGCGCGTGCCGTGCCCGCAGCAGCGCCGCGTCGAGGTAGGGGTCGTCTAATGCAGCCTGGACTTCACGCGATGCCGAGCCGCGCGGCACACCCGCGACGCACAGCCGATCGACGATTTGCTCGGGGCGTTCGCCGTGGAGGAGCTCGTTCGCGATCCATCCGGCACCGGAAGCACCGAGCGCGCCGGCCGCCGCCGCTGGCGAAGCCGTCATCACGTCGCGTTCCGACTGCACGAGCAGAGCCTCCGGCGCGGCAAGGTGCGGCCGCGGCAGACCGGTCCGGCGGTGCTTTCGACGGCGAAGATCGCGAACAGCCCTTTCATCGACCCTCCAACGGTGCGAAGAGAGTGGCATGAGCTTGCTTGACCCGTAGATCTAGCCGTCATGCTAGGGGTCCTGGCCTATATGGGCTAATTATGTCGACTCCATGGCGAATTCCTTCGGGCTAGCGTGTTAGCAACGCCTGATTTAGTAGCCCATATAGGCTAAATTCTTAGAGGGGCTCGCGCTGGGAGGCAGGAATTTGAGGACCGGGTCTAGTGGCCCGAATACAGCTGTATCGACCTCTCCATCACACACAATCCCTGGAGGATTCCAAATGGACTTCGTGATCGACGAACTTCAGAGCGACGACACTCCGGACGTCACGGTGGCCGGATGTCACGGCTGCCACGGCTGTGGTCCCTCACCGACGTTGATCTGAGGTAGTCACCTACCAACCTACGAGCGGTGCGACATGGGCATGTCGCACCGCTCGTTCACCACGGGGGCTTTCGGTAATGATGATAGACGGAGCGCGGTCGACGTCTCGCAACGTGCTTCCGGGACTCGGTGTGGGCTTGGGGTACCGCACCGAACTGCACGATCTCATCGTGGCCAACCGAGAGAGCATCGATTTCCTGGAGGTCGTGACCGAGCAATTCATTCGACGTGGCGCCGAACCCCTCGCCCGAGCGCTCGGCCTACGCGACCGGTTCCCGCTCATCCCGCACGGCGTCGACCTCTCGATCGGCACTGCGGCCGGCATGGACGAAACCTATCTGAGCGACCTTTGCGATTTCGTCGATCTCGTGGGCGCTCCGTGGTTCAGCGATCATCTAGCCTTCACCAGGGTGCCGGGTGCGAACATCGGGCAGCTCACGCAGCTCTGGTTCACCGAGGAATCCCTGGACGTCGTTTGCCGGAACGTGCGCCGGCTCAAGGCCAGGACGAACACACCGTTCCTGCTGGAGAACATCACCTACTACTTCAAGCTCCCGCGAGCCGAGATGACGGAGGCTGCATACTTCTCGCGCGTGCTGGAGGATACCGATTGCGGCATGCTCCTGGACGTCAACAACGTCCACATCAACTCGATCAACCTGGGCTTCGATCCGTACGAGTTCATCGGCGCCTTGCCGCTCGAGCGCGTAGTGCAGATCCATCTCGCGGGCGGCCAGCGGGTGGGAGACATGATCGTCGACACCCACAACACCAGGGTACGCGAAGAGGTTTGGGAGCTGCTCCGATACGTGCTCGCCAAAGCCCCGGTCAAGGGCATCGTCCTGGAGTGGGACCAGGATTTTCCCGAGTTCTCGGTGCTGCTGCAAGAGCTCGATCGCGCCCGGTCCTTGATGGCGCATAGGTGACGACGATGTCGCTGCAGACATATCAAGCCGCTCTGGCTCGGCTCCTCACCGATCGCGCGTTTCGCGATGCGTTCCTGGCAGACCCGTCCTCGGCCTGCGGGTCGTACCGCCTCGACGAGCACGAGATGCAGAGTTTGTCGGAGATCCACCGCTCGCCCATGACGCAGCACTCGGACCTGCTGCGCTACGGCCGCGTCGCGCTCGCGCTCAAAGCCTATCCGTGCACGGCCCGGCTGCTCGGCAACAAGGTGTCGCACATCGTCGACGCGTTCTGCGCCGCGCACC
Organism: uncultured bacterium; assembly: GCA_964245595.1. Classification (GTDB taxonomy): domain Bacteria; phylum Vulcanimicrobiota; class Vulcanimicrobiia; order Vulcanimicrobiales; family Vulcanimicrobiaceae; genus Vulcanimicrobium. The sequence continues at coordinate 10,512 of CAXTNU010000017.1, forward strand.
CGCCGGTGTGGACCGACGAGCCGACCCTGGTGACCGAAGCCGGCCGGCTAGCCAGCTTCTTCGACCACGGCGGGCTACGCGAGCTAGGGTTGCCGGACTACGCGCAGGATCTGATCCGGTTCGAGATCACGCTATTCGAGCTAAGCCGCGATCCCCAGGCCTTGGCCGACGCGGAGCGGTTCGAGACGGCGAACCGGGCCTTGGGATCGGCGCCCGGCGGCTACAGCGGTCTGGTACCTGTCGTCGGCCGACACGTCAGGGTCGAGAGTTACGCATACGACGCGCCTGCGCTGCTCGGAGCGATCGAGAACTGCGATCGGCTGGACTACTACGCCACACCGGGCTCGTTCGTCGTGCTGCTGGTCAAATCGAGCGACCAGCGCAGACCCAAGTTGCTACGCATCAACGGCGATGCGCAGACTTTGCTCGCCGCCTGTGACGGGAGCGCGACGGTCGGACGAATCGTCGAGCGCATGACCCGTGAGGCGTGCGAGCGCGGCAAGCCGCACGCCGACATGGCGGCCCGCGTCGGTGCGGCGCTCGAGCACCTGCGCACGCGTGGCGTACTGGCGTACCGGCCGGTTGCCGCGAGCGACCAAGCGAAGGCGGTCTAGCTTGAGGATTTGCTTCATCGGCAAGTACCCGCCCATCGAAGGCGGCGTATCGGGCGAGAACTATTGGACGGTTCACGGTCTGGCTGAGCGCGGTCACCAGATCTATTTCGTCACCAACGCGGACGAGGTCGAGCAGCGGTTCCGGCTCACGCTCGCGCAGGCTGACCGGCCGTGGTACGAGCCGGTGTTCGGGCCCGGATTCGTGCGCGTTTTGTCCTCCTTGATCGCTGAAGAGAAGCTCGCTTACATTCCGACCGCGAACCCGTTCGTGAGCAAGCTGTCGTCAATCGCGACACAAGCGATCCGCGAGTTCGGCTGCGAGGTGGTGGTGGCGAACTACTTCGAACCCTACGGTGTCGCCGGGTTCCTGGCCTCGCGTTTCACCGGCGTGCCGCTGATAGTGAAGCACGCCGGCAGCGACGTCGGCCGATTGATGAAAGAACCAGAGCTGGCGACGACCTACAAGGAGATTCTCAAGAACGCCGATCTGGTCCTGACGTTTCCGCGCTACCAGGAGCGGTTCGTCGGATTCGGCGTCGAGCCCGAGCGGCTGGGACTGGACGCTCCGTTCGCCCTGCCGAGCAAAGTCTTCAACCCATGGGCGAAGCCGCTCTCGGCGGAACCCGGCGAGTACGATCCGCCGACGGTATGCCGGCCGGACGGTGCAGAGGTGACGCTCGGCGCGGCGATGTCGGCGCCCCGGGTCGGCATCTACGGCAAGGTCGGTGAAGTCAAGGGCTCGTTCGATCTCATTGCCGCCCTGGCGTCGCTGAAGGCCGAGGCGCTCGAGGTCAACCTACTCGCGATGACGGCCGGAGACGACCACACGTCCCGCCTGTTCCGGACCCGCTTGGTCGAGAGCGGCCTGCGGGATCGAAGCTTCATCCTGCCGTTCCTGCCGAACTGGCGGGTGCCGCAGTTCTTGCGCAGCTGCTCGGTAGCATGCTTCCTCGAGCGCGACTTTCCGATCGTCCAGCACGGACCGATCGTCGCCCGCGAGATCCTGGCGTGCGGGACGCCGCTCGTCCTGTCGCGCGAGATAGCGCTGAAACAGCGGTTCCGCGACCGGCTCGTGCACGGCGAGAACGTATGGCTCGTGGAAGATCCCAAGGATCACGACGAGCTGAAGGCGGTCCTTCGCACCGCGCTGGCCGATCCGCTCCGCTCGGCTGCGGTTGGAGCCCGCGGGCATGAGCTCTCAGCGGGATTCGAAGACTGGCCCGGTTTCATCGGCCATTGGGAAGACCTGCTCGCGGCAGTGATCGGCGGGCGGGGGACCAGTTCGGTCGTGAGGCTTCCGATCGGCACGGTGCGCGAGCAGATCCTGCACGCGTTGCCGTCGTTGGACGCGTTGCTGGGCGACGAGTTCGCCGGCCTTGTGCAGCGCTTCGAGGACGAGCGCCTGGCGGCCGGCCGGCGCAACGCGAGCATTCCTGCCGAATTCCTCAGGTACGTGTCGGCGGAGCACGTGCCGTCACTGGCTGCGGACCGCCCGCTGCTCGAAGAGGCGCTCCGCTACCTGCATCTGTTGCTCTCCGTGTCGAGTGATCCGCCCGAGGGCCATAATTTCGCATTTTCGAGGAGCGACCGGGTCCGCGGCAGGAACTTCTCGCCTCAGGCCGTCGCGAAGCTCCGCCCCACGGTGAGCCGCTCGGTCGTGGTCCAGGACTTCTCCGATACGGTGATCCACCTGCTGCAGCGCACGAGCCGGCGGATCGGCCCCGCGCAAGGTTCGGTCCAGCTGCAGGATCGCGTGACCGTGCTCTTCCACCGCTCTCAGAACTTGGAGAGCCGCGAGTTTCGGATCAGCGAGCCGACGCGTGAACTCCTGCGCCTGTGCGACGGGAACAATACCACGGACGACGTCGTGATGGGGCTGTGGACGCGGATGGACGGCTCGACGCGGGTCGAGCTGGAGAGCGTCAGCGCTTCGGTGATCCGGGCGTTGGCCCAACTCCGGTCGATGGGCGTGATCGCGTTCCAGTAGCAGCCGGGTCGAGCTCCGACTCGGGGGAGTGATTGCGATGCTTGGTAGCGGGCCGCCGATGAGCCCCATGGTGAGCAGCATGTACGGCAAGCCCGATGAGCGACCGCGCAGCATCGACTGGCGGCGTGTCCTCGGGTTGCTCGCGCCGTACCGCCTCCAGACCACGGCCGTGATACTGTGTCTGGTGCTAGGTGCCTCATTGGGTCTGCTGCCCGCGGTCGCGGCACGCTACATCGTGGACCTGGGTTTGAACCAGGTTCGGCTCGACGCCGTGCTGGAAGGGGTCGGCGCGATGGCAATCGCCGCGGGGCTGTGCACCGCTCTTGCGGTGTGTCAAACCCGGCTGAGCACGATCGTCGCGGAGCGCGTCCTGCTCGACCTTCGGCACGACCTGCTCAAGGGGCTCTACCGCGCTCCTTTGACGTTCTTCCTGGACAAGCGTTCGGGGGAGATCGTCAATCGGGTCTATACCGACACGAACGGCGTCGGCATCTTGATCGCGACGACCATGACCTCCATCGTGACGAACGTCCTGGTCATGGGAACGTCGGCCATCGCCATGGTGCTCTTGGACTGGCGGCTCTCCATTGTCGCGCTCGCCGCTCTGCCGATGATGGTCTTGCCGCTAGGTGTGCTGGGCCGCCGATTGCATTCGGTCCGGCGCGAGACCCTGGCCAAGCGCGACCTGATCCACTCGTTCATGTCGGAGACGCTTTCGCTTTCCGGCATTGCCCTGATCAAGGCGTTCGGTCGCCAGCGGCTCGAGCTGGAGACGGCGCAGGGAATCGGGACGGACCTCATGGCGAGCGAAGTGCGCTTCGAGACGTCCGGCCGGTGGTTCACCGCCAGCGTAGGCGCGCTGGCCATCTTGGGACCGGCCGCGGTATGGCTCGCCGGCGGCGTCTTGCACGAACGCGGCAGCGTGACCGTCGGCACGGTGATCGCCTTCGTCGCACTGCTCGGCCGAATCTACGCTCCCGCGACGGCCTTGGCCACGGTTCAGGTGCAATTCATCGGGGCGATGGCGATTTTCGAGCGGCTGTTCGAATATCTCGACGTCACTCCGGAAGGAGACGGCGGCACGGAGATCGCGCAGGCGGACGTGCGGGGGCACATTTCGTTTCGAGACGTCGAATTCGCCTACCCCGGCCAGAGCGACCCGGCTTTGCACGGCATCTCTTTCGATATCAGACCCGGGGACTTCATCGGGATCATCGGTCCCTCGGGTTCCGGGAAGACCACCATCACCCACCTCTTGCTCCGTCTCTTCGATCCTGACGCCGGGGTGATCAGGTTCGACGGTATAAGCCTGCGCGATCTCGACGTCGAGGAGTACCGCGCCCAGGTTGGCATCGTCCAGCAGGAGACGCCGCTGTGCTACGACACGATCGCCAACAATATTCGCTATGGCCGCATGACTGCGTCCCTCGACGAAGTGATCGCCGCCGCTAAGGCGGCGGACGTCCACGACACCATTCTGCGCTTTCCCGGCGGCTACGACTGCATCGTCGGCGAACGAGGACACCGTATGTCGGTGGGTGAGCGGCAACGTGTCGCCATCGCTCGCGCGTTGCTGCGTGACCCCAAGGTCTTGATCCTGGACGAGGCGACGAGCAACCTCGACAGCGTGAGCGAGCGCGCGGTCCAGTCAGCCCTTCAGCGCCTGATGGCTCATCGTACGAGCATCGTCGTCGCCCACCGCCTTTCCACGATCGTCGAGGCCGATATGATTCTGGTCGTCGAACACGGCAAGATCGTGGAGTCAGGCACCCACGAGGAACTGCTTCGCCGCAATGGCTGCTATGCCGTGCTCTACCGGGCGCAGGGGGCGGCCGCGGTCACCAGGGTTTCGGCGTCGGCCTGAACGTCACCAATAGAGGCGCCATGCGCCGTCGGCGAAGATCGCGTGGCCTTGCAGGGTGATGCGCTCGTCCATGGCGGACGTGTACGGAACGCCGGCGATCTGATGGAGGACGTGGCCGCCGTGAACGACCATCGAGCCGACCGTGTACGGTACGTAGTGCGACGCCGTCCGGTGGGCGGCGGAAGTTTGGTCCGGAAACGCGTTTTGCGCCAGCTCGTCGCGCAGATGCCCCAAGGTCAACGACTCCCACACGTTAAGCCCGCCGCCGGCCTCGGGCAACCGTAGCGGCAACGTGAAAGAGAGGGTCCGATCGAAGTCGGCTGCTTCGAACCACCTCCTCCACGGTATGTAGTGGTATTGCAGGTCGAAATGGCTCGAGGCACATTCGCTGACGACCTGGGCGCAATCCGTTTGCGGTATTGCGCCCCCGATGAAGATATGGAACCCAGGCGACGGCAAGCTCTCGAAGTACTCGACCGGATCTCCCAGCCGCAGCTCGAGTTCGGCACGCACGCGTTCCATCAAAACCGTGACGGCGTCGCCCGCCCAGCGCCGCACGGAACCCGCCGCGGCCAAGTACTCCTCGAACGGTTTGGCGAAGAAACCCAAGTCGAGGTACGCCGCGGCGCCGAGCGTGTACATCGGCGGTTTGCCGTGGAGGCGGCGGGGGATCCAATCGGTGCGTTGCCCATAGATCTCATCGCAGGCCGCGAGGCACAGATCGCGGTTGGCGACGACCGTCTCGCTGCACGGCAAGAGAGCTTCCGGAGTCGGCATTAGGCGTTCCATCATCGTCCTGGGAGAAGAGCCTGGTCCGATGGCAAGAAGAGCCTGGCCCAGGCCGGATTGGGGCGTTTCACACCGTGACGGCATTCCCCTCGTGATGAGACCCGAATTGGCTATTGTGATGAGCCCAGCGTTTCACCGTGGTTCTTCACGGCCCCAAAACAATTGCTGGAAGGGCGGCCCTCTTGCCGCAGCGCATAGCCCTATTGTGCCTATTTCCGCTCCTGTACCTGTAAAAGGAACCCGACCGACCTCGGTCGCCTCGACGGCGTTCGAGGCGTATCTCGCCGCCGATTATGCGCACGCCCTGGCGCTCGTGCGGTCGCCGGATTTCGACGGTCCCGAAGCCGAGCGGCGCGTGATCGAGGCGCGAGTGCTGCTCCACAGCGGTGATCCTTCAGGCGCAGCCCTGGCCGCTGCCGAAGCGAGGTGTGCCGCCCGCGACGACGACGAGCGCACGCTGGCCGCTGCATTGCAAGGCGCGGCGCTGGCGCGGGCCGGTCAACCAGCAAAAGCCGCCCGCTGCTTCGCCGAGGCACGCAAGACCGCGGTACGGGGACACCGTACGGTTCGGGCGGAGCTCGGTTATTTGGAGGCGGTCGACGCTTGGTCCGCGGGTGACATCGCGCGCGCCGAGGCCCTGCTCGAGGCAGCGCTTTGCGATGGGGACGACGTCGTCACGGCTTCGTTGTTGCAGTTGCAAGGCTGGCTCGAAGTGCGGCGCGAGCGGTACGCCGACGCCGCGCGGCAGTTCGAAGATGCTCTCGACGCCGCGCAGCGGTCGGCGTACCGTGATGTGCGGCTCGAGGCGCGTCTGATCCATGCACTAGCGGTCATCGCGAGCGAGACGATCGATTTACGGCTCGCCGGCCGCCTCGAGCGGCGGATGGACTCCGTCATCTGGAGCACGGGCGTGAAGCACGAGCGCTTCAACACCATGACGTGCCTGCGGTTCATCGCACTGCTGCGCGGTGAGTTGGAGGCGGCGTACCGGTACGGGCAACTGGCGCTCGAGTTGGCGCCGGACGACGCGTTTCGCGCTATAGCACACACCAACCAGTTCGCGCTCCTGGCCCTGGCGGGGGACCGGTTTGTGGCCCAGGTCCATGTCAGCGATGCCCGCTGCTTGATCGGGGCGGTGGAATGGCGCAAGGCCGACGTCGAACAGCGCGTCGCTCTCACGAACTACGTGATCGAAGCGGCCGCACGGGATCCGTCTGGAGCTTCGCAGTTCCTCACCCTCTATCGCTCCATCACGGAACGCAAGAACACGGTCCTCGTGCTCGAAGGCGACCGGCGTGTCGATGCGTTCACCGACATGGCCGACGGGCGCTTGGCGGAGGCCCTCGGTAAGCCCGAACGCGCCATCGCAGCGTATCAGCGTTCGCTGCGGCGCTGGACCGCGCTAGACTATCGCATGCGGGCAGCCATCGTTGCGGCCGATCTTCATCGCTTGACCGGCGACGATCAATATCTCGAAGACGTTCGCGCGGCGCTTCGGCGAGCGCCTCGAGCCTGGTTCGGCGACCGGGTGTCGCGCGACGCGCCGGAAAAATTTCCTCGGCTGACCTCAGCGCAGCGCCGGGTTCTGGATGAGCTCCTCAAGGGTAAGTCCTCGAAAGCCATTGCAAACGCATTGGAGCGCAGCGACAACACGGTCCGCAATCAGACCAAGGCGATCTTCGCTGCCTTCGGCGTGCGGAGCCGCGCGTCGCTGCTGGCGCAGTGCGCGCGCGACGGGGTGCTGGACTACCTCAAGGCCGCGGACTAGGGGCGATCGCAAGGACGGCTCGGGCCTAGGCGGGTCCGCCGCCGCTGATCGACGTGGGCGCCGGCGTTGCTACTGCCGGCCCACCGCCGCTGATGCTCTGCGGGTGCACCGCACTGCCGCGGCTGGGTGCCGAGGTCGGTGCCAGCGCCGAGCACAGAGATAGCAGAACTAAGAAAATAGCCAAGATGGGCCTCCTCGTAGTTGTATCAGCGAAGGCTGGGCGCGACTGGTGGTCGTGTACGTATTCTACTTTGGCCTATTATGATTTCCTTTACTAGGCCAAAATTAACTAATCAACACAAATGAGCTACTGCTTGCTTACCCGTTGATGGGCGAGCACCGTTGGTTCGACGGCCGGCGGCGCTTGCGGACATCAGCTCGGGCGAGCGAAGACGCCGGCGGAACACGCGGCCTTTGCTCTCTGCCGCGACCGGGCGCGCAGCAACGCCGGCGCGCGATCTGCCAGGCTCATTGCACTCAGCAGGGGTCGGAGGCTGTCCTCCAGTCGCGCCGCCAGGTGGCGAACGCGCCGGCCATCTCGCGCTTGCGGAAGGCCCGCCAGCGCTGCTCGGCGCCCGGCAGCATTTTGGCGAGGTCGGTCTCGTAGACCGGCCACTTGGCGGCCGGGTCGAGCACCGGGAAGCGGGCTAGCCAGCAGTAGAGCTCGAGGTTCGTCTGCTTCAGCCGGGCGTGCTCCACCGAGACGAAGTAATGCGCCCCCTTGCGGATCGCGCTCTGCTCGTCGAAGGGCGTCCACAGGTGCGGGTCTTCCTCCCAGCCCTTGCGGTCGATGGTGTAGAGAATCGAGGGATCGTAGTGCCCCATCACGATCAGCGCTCCGGGCGCGAGCGCCGCGTCGAGCGCCTTGGCGCGCGCGTAGTTCGGCCTGCTCCACTGGTAGTACGGCGCGATCTCGTGGTAGCCGAGCGCCAGCGCCGCCAGCCACGCGACTCCGCCCAGCGCGGCTAGGCTCGTGCGACGCTGCGGCTCGTCGCCCAAGCGCTCCGCGGCGAAGGCGCACAGCCGGCCGATGACCAGCGCCCCGAGTGGGAGCAGCAGGTAGAGATAGTAGTCGACCCGCTCGACCGTGACGACCACGTAGGCATAGAGCAAACCTCCAGCCAGCCAGCCCCAAACCAGCGCGTCGCTGCGCGAGCGGAGCGGCACGCAGAAAGCGACCGCTGCGGCGCCGAAGGCGACCGGGCCGAGCATCGTCGTGGCCAGCATGCGCAGCGCGTGGGCCAACCACAGCGCCTTTTGCAGGAACGCGTCCGGCGAGGTCAGCGCAGCCGTAAGCCCGGGGATGACGTGCAGCTTGGTGATGCCACTGGCCCAGTGCCACTCGGCGTGCGCGAAGACGGCGTGGTCGTAGAGTGCCAGCGGCACGAACCCGGCCGCGAAGAGCGCCCACAACTGCGGCCGGCTGAGCGCCCCGCGCCAGCCGAAGCGCGCGACCGCGGCGGCGGCGACCGGAATGGCCGCGGTAACGGCGACGGGCTTGGCCAGAAACGCCAGCGCCAGCAGTAGCGCCGCCGGCCACCAGCCGCGCCACGACGCCTCGTTGCCGACGACCCAGCGCGCGCACGCGTAGAGCGCCGCGGTCAGGAAGAACACCATCGCAGTGTCTGGCATGAACGTGTGGCTGTAGTACCACGCGCCCGGCAGAATCGCGTACACCGCCGCCGCCGCGATGCCCGCGACGACACCGGATGACCCGGCGAGCTCCATCGGCTTCGGCGGTGCAGCCGAAAGCGGAACGCATTCGAGCGAATCGGGCTCCCCGCACTGCGCAGCCGGGTGGGAAAACAACCAGCGCCCGAACAGCGCGATCAGCGGGATCGTAGCGACGCCGAACGCGATCGAGAGCAGCCGCCCGAACACCTCGTGCACGCCGAAGAGCTTGTACAGCAGCGCCGCCAGGAAGGGCACGATCTGCAGCTCCAGCTCGACGTAGTTGGGCGGCGGGCCGTCGTAGTCGGTCTGCGGGAACAGCGGGTTCAGTTGCAGGGTCGCGAAGTTGCGGGCGATCGCCGCGGTGTCGCCCTGGCGCCAGCCCGGGTGGTCGAAGATCGGGTCGTGCAGGCCCTTCAGACGCAGGACGAGGCCGACGACCGCGACGATCAGCGTCGCGGTCCAGAAGCGCCGCGCGGGGGTCACTCGACCGACCGGAACGTCCAGTACTTGTTCAGAAAGAAGTTGACGACGATGCCGGCGCAGGTCGCGATGAACCAGGTCTTGTGGCCGTGGCCGAAATACGGCGCGACGGCGGCCGAGACGGCCAGGCCGACGAGCAGCGCCAGCACCGAGACGGCCATGAACTGCGCGCCCTCCTTGCCGGCGTGGCCGCTGGAGCGGAACGTCCAGATGCGGTTGAGGAAGTAGTTCGACACGCCGCCCGAGAGGAACGCGACCGAGTAGATCGCGGTGTACTCCAGCCCGCCGGCGTGGTTGGGCACCACTTTCTGGAGCAGGGTGAACACGATCAGGTTCACCGCGAAGCCCGAAGCTCCGACGATGCCGAACTTGACGAACTGGCGCACCCCGCGGCGCGAGCGCACGCGCTGGAACAGGCTCGCTTCGGGAGCGCTTTCACGAGTATTCATGCGACCCAGTACCAGTCGGCGAAGAGCACGGTGAACAGCCCCAAGAGCGGCAAGGAGAAGGCGACGTAGGCGTTGTTGACCGCCGGGCGCGCGCCCCACAGGCCGAACAGGGCGAACATCGGGAACAGCACCAGCGCGAAGCGCGGCATCGACATCAGGCTGCCGGTGGACATCGGGATGAAGATCGAGAGCGCCATGTAGACGCTGTAGGAGAGCCGCAGGCGGCGGAAGCCGGCGATCAGCACCGCGAGCATCAGCGCGGTGAAGGCCAGCTCCTGGACCTGGGTCGCCACGGTCTGCTGCGCGTGCGCGTGGGCGATCTTGTGGAACGAATCCAAGAAGCTCACCCAGGGCGGGGCGAAGTGCCGGCCCCAGTGCTTCTGCACGTGCGAGAACAGGAGCGGGTCGCCGCTGAGCACCCACAGGTAGCCCATGTAGACCGCCAGGCCCAGCGGCACCAGCGCCGTCCCGACCAGCGGCTTGAGCACGTCGTCCACCCAATAGCGAAGGAAGCCGCGCCCGCCCTCGCGCGCCGCGCCGGCCCACTCGATGAGCAGCGGCGCTACCAGCAGAATGCCCTCCGAGCGCGTCAGCGCGGCGAAGAACCCGAACGCGCCCGCGGTCAGCCAGCGCCGCTCGCGCGCATAATAGAACGAGGCCACGGTCAGGAACAGGAACAGCGACTCGGAGTAGACCGCCGAGAAGAAGATCGCGGTCGGAAAGATCGCGATGTAGAACGTCGCCCGCTGCGCGACGTGGCGGTTGTACTCGTGCTCGACCAGCTTGTAGAGGTAGAGCAGACCGAAGAAGCTGGCGGCGTTGGAGACCAGCAGCCCGCCGACCAGGTACGAGCCGGCCAGCGTGCCGACCAGGGCGATCAGCTGCGGGTAGAGCGGGAAGAAGGCGGGTTCGGTGCCGGAGTAGCCTTTGCGCGCGATGCCCAGGTAGTGCTCGGCGTCCCAGCGGCCCCAGACCGCCAGCAGCGGGTCGTCCGAGGCCGCGTAGTGGACGCCCGGCCGCTGGCCGATCACCACGGCGGCGATCTCGGCGATGATCACCAGCGCCAAGCGGGTCACCACGAACGTGACCGCGACCTCGCGCACGGTGCGGTTGAAGCGCGCGGCGAGGGCGACCTTGGCGATCACGAAGGCGCCCAGCGTGATCGCCAGCGCGCGGCCCGAGCCGAGCGCGCCGCTGGGCGCGAGCAGCGTGCCCCACAGCAGGACGAGCGTCGACCACGAGGCCGAGTCGTAGCGCAGCGCGGTGATCTCGTCGACCCGCGCCCGGCGCGCGAAGTAGCCGGCGTAGGCCAGCCAGCCGCCGTAGACCCCGGCCAGGCCGGCCAGCAGCGCGATCGGCAGGGTCAGGTCGAGGAAACCGGCGCCGTGCGGCGAGCGCAGCGCGAGCGCGTACCACAGGTAGAAACCGACGGACAGCCCGGCCGCGCCGACCGCGGCGACGGCCGGCCAGCCGACGGCGGCGACGAAGGCCGCGGGCTTCGATCGGGCGCCGGTCCCGACGAGGGCGAGATTCACGGTCCGCTGGGTTCCCCGCACCCCGCCTCGGGCGCCTGCCTGGAACCGCCAGGGATGCGAAATGGGTCCCAGAACGCGGGCGGAGCGGCGTTCGGCCGTGCGCCCCGTGAGGAGCTCCATCATTCCACAGCGTTTCGATCTGATCGTCGTCGGCGCCGGCAGCGGCGGCTACGCCGCGGCGCGCACCGCGCGCGACCTGGGCGCCAGCGTCGCCCTGGTCGACCCCGGCCCGCTCGGCGGCCTGTGCATCCTGCGCGGCTGCATGCCGTCCAAGACGCTGCTGGCGACCGGCGACCTGCTGCACGCGATCCGCGAGGCCGGTCACCTGGCGGTCGAGGCCGGCGAGCCTCGGCTCGACTACCCGGCGCTGGCCGCCCGCAAGCGCGAGCTGGTCCAGGGCTGGGCCGACTACCGGATCGCGGGCATCGAGACGTTTCCGCTCTTCACCGGCGCGGCGCGGTTCGAGTCTGCGACCACGCTGCGCGTCGGCGACGAGGTGCTCTACGCGCCGCGTTTCGTCGTCGCGACCGGCAGCCGGATCGCGCCGGCGGTGGTTCCCGGCCTGGTCGAGACCGGCTACATCGACAGCGACCAGGCGCTGGAGCTCGAAGCGGCGCCCAAGAGCATGATCGTGCTCGGCGGCGGTTACGTCTGCAGCGAGCTGAGCCAGTTCTTCCACCGGGCCGGGGTCGAGATGACGATCGTCATTCGCGCGGCGCACCTGCTCTCGGGGGAAGATCACGACGTCGGCGGGGGGCTGACCGAGTACTTCCGCGAGGAAGGGATCCGGATCGAGAGCTTGGCCGCGGTCACCCGGGTCGCGCGGCGCGCCGACGGGATGAAGGTCGTCCACTACGTCCAGGACGGCGCCGAGCGCGAGGTCGCGGCCGAGCAGATCTTCTACGCGCTGGGCCGCACGCCCAACGTCGCCGGGCTGGACTTGGAAAAGGCCGGGGTCGAGTACCACGAGATGACCGGCATCGCGGTCGACGACACGCTCAGAACTTCCAACCCCGACATCTATGCGGTGGGCGACGTGACCGGCCAGTACCAGCTCGTCCACGTCGCGATCCAGCAGGGCGAGATCGCCGGCCGCAACGCCGCCACCGGCGCGCACGAGCGGGCCGACTACCGGATCAGCAAGACCCATACCGTCTTCACCGACCCGCAGGTCGCGGTCGTCGGCGAGACCGAGCGCGCGCTCGAGGCGGCCGGCACCCCCTTTCTGCGCGCGACGTACCCGTTCAACGACCACGGCAAGGCGGTCGCGCTGGGCAAGACCAAGGGCTTCGTGAAGATGCTCGCCGCGCCGCACGACGGCACGATCCTGGGCGCGGCGATCCTGGGGCCCGAGGCGTCCGACCTGATCGAGCCGCTGATCGTCGCAATGTCGTTCGGCGCCACCGCCGCGCAGTACGCCCGCATCCCGCACCTCCACCCGACCCTGGTCGAGATCCTGACCTACCCCGCCGAGGAGCTCGCCGAGCGCGTCGGTCCGGCCGCCGTCCTCGCCGTCGCCAAGTAGCCGCGTGGAAGCGGCGCTGGTCCAGTTCAAGCCGCGCAAGGGCGACGTCGAGGCGAACCTTTCGTCGCTGCGCGAGGTGTTCGCGCAGCTCGCGCCGACCGACGCCGATTTGATCGTGCTGCCCGAAGCGGCGCTGACCGGCTATTTTCTCGAGGGCGCGGTGTACGAGCTCGCGCTCGACGCGGACGCGATGGCGCGCCGGCTCGACCAGGCCTGGCGTGATGCCGGTGCGGCGCGGCCGGTCGACGTCGTGTGCGGTTTCTACGAGAACGCGGGCGGCACGTTCCACAACAGCGCGATCTACGCGCGGCTCGGCGAGCCGGGCGGGCCGCGCATCGCGCACGTGCACCGCAAGATGTTCCTGCCGACCTACGGCGTGTTCGACGAGGAGCGCTTCCTGACGCGCGGGCGGCGCCTGACCGTGTTCGGCACGCCGTTCGGGCGCGCCGCGATGCTGATCTGCGAGGACGCCTGGCACACCATCACCGGCACCGTCGCCGCGCTCAAGGGCGCGCAGCTCGTCATCGTGCCCAGCGCCTCGCCCGGGCGCGGGGTCGGCCCGGCCGGCGGCGAGCTGGAGAACGTCGCGCGCTGGAAAGCGGTGCTGGCGAACATCGCGGGCGAGCACGGCGTGTACGTGCTCTACGCGGGGCTGACCGGGTTCGAGGGCGGCAAGGGGATGTCGGGCTCGACCAGCGCCTACTCGCCGCGCGGCGAGGTGCTGGCCGCGGCCGGGCCGCTCGATTCGTGCATCGTGCGGGTGCGCCTGGAGCGCGCGGAGCTCGACCTCGCTCGCGCGACGCTGCCGCTGCTGGGCGATCTGTCCGCGGTGCTGCCCGACTTGTGGCTGGACGACGAGATCCCGGTGACGCGCCGGAGCGAGGAGCGCAGGTGAGCTATCCCGTCATCGAGGCCCGGCTCGACGAGCCGTCGCTGGCCATCGACCCCGTCCTGACCGCGCGCTGGCTCGAAGCCTTCCTGGTCGACGAGATGCGCAACCGGCGCGGGCTGGGACGCGCGATCATCGGCCTCTCGGGCGGGATCGACAGCGCGCTGGTGGCGTATCTGTGCGCCCGCGCATTAGGCCCGGAGAACGTCTACGCGGTGCGCATGCCGTACCGCAGCTCGAGCCCCGAGTCGCTCAGCGACGCCCAGCGCATCGTCGACGCGCTGGGCATCCACGCCGAGACGATCGAGATCAGCGACGCGGTCGACGGCTACTTGAAGCACGCGCCCGACGCCGACGCGCGCCGCAAGGGCAACGTGATGGCGCGCATGCGCATGCTGGTGCTGTTCGACCAGTCCGCGCGCCGCAGCGCGCTGCCGGTCGGCACCGGCAACAAGACGGAACGGCTGATGGGCTACTTCACCTGGCACGCCGACGACACGCCGCCGGTCAACCCGATCGGCGATCTGTTCAAGACGCAGGTGTGGGAACTGGCCCGCCACCTGGGCGTTCCAAAACAGGTGATCGACAAGCCGCCCAGCGCCGATCTCGAAGCCAACCAGACCGACGAGAGCGATCTGGGCATCAGCTACGCCAAGGCCGACCGCATCCTCAACCTGATCCTGCTGGGCTACAAAGACGACGCGATCGCCGCGCGCGGCTACGCGCCGGCCGAGGTCGCGCTGGTGCGGCGGCGCGTCGACGGCACGCACTGGAAGCGGCACCTGCCCACCACCGCGCTGGTCTCGGGCACCGCGATCAACGAGTTCTACCTGCGCCCGGTGGATTTTTGATGCGCGCCGCCGACCCATCGGTCGCCGGCGATCCGCTGCCGCCGCACGGCTTCTACCCGGTCAGCTTGAATCTGGTCGGGCGCAAGTGCGTGGTGATCGGTGCGCGCGCCGACCGCGAGGCGGTCGAGAAGGTGCGGGCGCTGCGCGAGGTGGACGGCGCGGTGACGTGGATCGACGATCCCGCCGCGCTGCGCGACGAGGACGTGGCCGATGCGTTCTTCGTGATTTCGACCCCGCAGGACGAAGCGCTGTCCGCGCGTCTGCGCGCGCTGGCCGACCGGCACAAGTTCTTGTTCTGCGCGATCGACCAGCCGCGCCACGGCTTCGTCGCGATGCAGGCCATCGTCGCGGCCGGGCCGGTGAAGATCGGCATCTCGACCGGCGGCACCGCGCCGCGCGTCGGCAAGGTGCTCAAGCTCGCGCTGGAGCGGGTGCTCGACGCCAAGTTCGCGCGCTTCGTCGAGTGCCTGGCGACGCAGAAGCGGCGCGGGCGCGGCACGCTGTCCGAGCGCGCCGACCGCCGCGCCGCGATCCTCGCCGCGACCGAGGGCTTCGCGCTCGACGCGCGCGCGACGTACCCGGCCTGGTTCGAGGACGAGCTGGCGGCGTTGGGCCCGCACGAGCTGCCGCATCGATGAGAATGCGCTCAGTCCTCAGAGCCGATTAAGAAAACGCGGGTAGCGTGGTCCCCATGACGATCCGCTCGGTGCGTTCTCTCGCGCTCGCCTCGCTGTTCGCGCTCGCGTCCTGCGGCGGCGGCGGCGGATCGTCGGGAGTCGCTCCCTCGACCGGCGCGACGGCCCTGCCGGTCGCCACGCCGACCCC
>CAXTNU010000018.1:0-13519 GCA_964245595.1 uncultured bacterium
GTGCGCGTCGGAGCCCACTGCAACGGGCGGCGGCGTGACCGCCGGGGCGTCGAGCGCGGTCAGCGCGGCGCGGATCTGCGCCAGGTCCGATGGGAGGGCGGTGACGAGCAACTGCCGCGGACCGACGACGGCGAGGCGCGCGGCGGGGAAGCTGCCGTGGAGCTGCGCGACGAGCGCGTCGGCACGCACCGTACGCGTGCCGAGCGCTTCGGTGATCGGCGTGGTGGGATTGCGGACGTCGATGCCTTGCAGCACCGTGCGCATGGCTTGCACGTCGCCTAGCGGGGCGACGACGAGCAGCGCGTTCGAGCGCGCGTCCTCGCGCACCGAGGCTTGAGGAAATAGTGCGCGAATCTGTGCCGCGGCGCGCTGGACCGGCACGACGGTGACGGGCAGCACCGACGGGGTCATGCCGGCTGCGGTGGGCAACGTGCCGGCGGTGCCGGCTTCGACGTCGTAGACGCCGCCGCGCACGCGAAACGTATCGCCCAGGGGGGTGAGGATCGCCGCGAGCGCTTGCGGCAGGGTGACCGCGTGCAGCGAGACGGTGACGTAGCCGGTCACGCCCTGCCCGACGGTGATGCTGGCGCCGCTCTCGCGCGCGAGCCGCAGCAGCACGGCCTGGACGGGCTCGTTGTGCACGCGAAGCGACACGCGCGCGTCGGCGTGCGAAGCCGGAACGGCAGCGGTGCGGATGGCGGCCAGTGTAAAGATGACCGCGACCAGACAGATCGGTCGCAGGAAAGGACGGCGGGTCCGGCGGCCATGCCAAAGCAAAATAAGCCCGCTCTCTTGATTTGAAGCCAAGCCTCGCGATGTCGTCCAATCCTACACGGACAAATCGTCCGCGTCAATTTCGCGGTGAGACTTTTCGATCGGCCGATCGCTCCAAACTTGCGACGTCCTCCTGAAATGCGTCTGTGCTCCTATCTTGACAAGACGACCGAGAGGTCGTACAAAATGCATCTGCCGGGAGTTCCTTTTGCTGATCGACGACATCGCTTTGATGGCCGTCGACTTTTGGTGCCGACGGTGAGGAGGCTTCAGTGAACCATCACCGCGTGGCGTTCGCCGTAACGATCACCGCGATCTTCGTGCTGCAAGACGTTGCGGCGCCGTCGATACTGCGAGCGCATCCGGCCCAGCATCATGCCGCTGCGGTTGCGGTACCGAAGGGGCCTGCTGCCGCACTGCCGCGACCCACGGCGCCTCCTCACGTCAAGCCAACGGGACACGGTCCTGATCCGGTGCCCGCCGTTGGTCCGGGACCGGGCATTCGGATCGCGGGCCCGCCGCCGCCTCAGGACCCAACGGGAGTGCAGGCAACACGCGAATCGGCCCATGCACGCGTCGCGCGCTTTCTGGGCCGCATGGGTACGCCACCTGCTCGAGCTAGCACACCTCGTCGCGCGCCCGTCACGGTGCCGCCCGCGATACCCGGCGCATCCCCAGCACTCGAGCGCAAGCCGAACGCATTGCGAGCCACCGCGTCGGTCGATCTTTCGCAGTTGAACAAGACCGGCATCAACCGGTGGTGGGAGTACGAAGAGGGGACGATTCCGGGCGTCGGCCGCTGGATGGTCAACTTGCACTGGCAGAATCTCATCATCCAAGCCACGGACATGGACATCCCGTACCGCGGGGTCGACCTAGCGTTTCGGCGGACGTACAATTCGCTCAGCGACCACGACTACGAGGACACGGACGGCGCGAGCGAGATCGGCCAATACGGCCAGGGCTGGACGAACACCTTCGACGCGCACATGTCGACCAACAACTGCGCGAGCAGCGCCTACACCTTCAACGGCTACGGAGGGTTCTCGGTCTACGACGTGGACGGCGCGCGGTACGACTATTGCTACGACGCAAGCGGCAACCTTACCCCGCCGCCCGGGATGGAGGGAACGTCGCTCATCCCGACCGCCGATGGCGGCTACTTCAACTGGACCAAGAAGAGCGGAACGCAGTATGGCTTCTACGCACCGTACTACAGCACACAGTGGGCGGCATACTCCGGGCGGATGTACCAACTGCGCGGGCGCAACCGCAACAATTATCTCCAGTTCAGCTATAGCTGGGATAACGGGGACGCGTCCACGAGCGCTCGTCTCAATTTCATCTACGTCATGACAGAGAGCGGCGCGATGCAAGCGGCGCTCGGATTTAGCGAATTCAGCGGGCGACGGCTCTGCAGCAGCCTGATGTACCCCAATGGCCAGCAGGCGACGTACTCGTATGACGCGGCCGGTACGTTGTGGGGTGCCAATCTCCCCGGCAACAACGCCGTGGGAGTGAAGTGGACGGCCTACCGCAACTACCGGACCCCGGCGGGAATGACGGTGAGCGGACCGCGCTGGAACGCCGCATGGAATGGGTCGAGTTCCACGGACGGTGGCTACGTGGCGTTTACCATGGGCGGTTACAAGAACGCGCAGGTGGCGGGCATCTCGAACTACGGGGTCATGAACTTCACGCCGAGCGACACTACGAGCACGCCATACTCGGGCGTGGACGGACTGTCGAACCCGTACCAACATACCTCGATTGCCGGCTATCCTGATCACACGAGCATCACGGACAGCGATGGCCATCAGAAGATCTTCTATATTGACGGACTTGGGCGGCCGGTTGCACGTCAAGAGTACACGGGTTCGACGTGGCTGACGACCAACCAGTCGTGGGATGCGCACAACAACCTCGTGGCCGAGACCGACGCGCGCAATAACGAGACCGACTACGTTTACGACGGTAACGGCAACACCGTCGCGGTGGGAAACCCGTTGGTAACTCTGGCACAAGGGACGTTTCGACCGACTTTGCTGCACTCTTACGATGCGTTCAACAACGTTACGAGCACCTGCGATGCCCGATGGTCGCACGCGAATGGGCGCGACTGGAACGCGACGGGCGCCCCTGCATCCTCCGACACGCTGTGCCCGGGCACGGCCGGCTCGTCTTCATCACCGGGTCCAATCGTCTATCAGTACCAGTACCCCGCACAGGAGCCGTTCGGCGAGTTGACCTCGGCGACGTCCCAACTCGGCTATGTGCGAACGTTTGGCTATGCAACAAGCTCGACGGATTACGGCCTGCTCCTGACCGTAACGGGACGAGGGTTCACCCAGACCGACGGAACGCAGTTTAGCGAAAGCAAGACGTTCACCTACGACGCCAAAGGCAATGTGACCGGCTACGGCACGGGCCAAGGCACCTGGTCTTTGTCCTACAATACCTTGAACCGGCTCGTGTCGGCGACGGACCCGGATAACGTGACCAGTCAGACCTGCTACTTCCCAGACGGCAGCGTCAAGGCGAAGCAAAGCGCACTGCAGTACGGGCTCGATGGGGCAAGGTGCGGGTCTCACTCCGTTGCATACGGCTACGACGCGGATGGCAACGCCGTGTCCGAGACGCACAACTTCGGTAACGTCGTCGGGACGACAACGAAATGGTACGACCCAGCCGATCGGCTGGTGGAGGTGGTTCAGCCGCACGATACGAGTGATCTCGTGTCCTATTCCTGGATGACCCGGTACATCTATGACTTGTCACAGGGCGGATCGGCTGGTCAAGCCCCCCAGATCAACGGCACGGCGGTGAGCGGCTACGGAAACTTGGTCAAAACCCAAGAATACATGCCCCCAACGGTAACCGGTCAGCCGACGAACTTGTCGCTATCACCACAATGGGTGGATCTGCGCGGCAACGCCTTCGATGCACTCGACCGTCCAACGGCGGCGTATGAGGCGGCGTTCGGGACTACGCCCAAGCAGACCAATCAATACGATGCCAGCGGTCAGCTCGGGTTCATGTCGAGCACCGCCAATGCGGCTGGTCAGTTCAATGCTATGGCATACGATGCGCTGGGCCGTAAGCTATCCGATACCTATAGCGGAGATAGCGGACTAACTCCCAACCGGTCGGTCGTGTACGACGTGACCGACCAGAATGCCAGCATCACGACGTCGGATCTAGGCATCCAGAGTTACACCTACGACGCCGAAGGGCACGAGCTGTCGATGACCGAGCCCACCAGCGGCGCCGTCGACTCCCCGGCCACGGTCACCTACTCGTACTATCCCAACGGAACGCGCAGCCAGCTCACGATCACGGCATCGGCGTTCTCGCGGCCGGTAGGATTTACGTACGCATACCGCAACGACGGCAAGTTGCAAACGGAATCGTTTTCAAATCAGTACAGCGGCGGGCCATACTCGTTAGGCATAACTTACTCACCGGCTGGGCGGATCCGCCAGCGAACCGACCCGCTCACGGGGAAAACCGTCCCGGCGGTCGGGGGCAACAACGGTGACGGTACGACCTGGAGCATGCCCGCTACTACCTTCGTGCCTCAAACGTATGGCTACGATGGGAACGGTAATCTAAATGCCATGACGATCCCCCGCGGTGGCGCTTACTCGAGTTTTACGCGGGACCCTGAAGGCGAAGTGACCAGCTTCGCTGCCTACGCGATACCAGGAAGCGACTATTCTGGCGTCACGGAATCTATCGCCCACACCGACCGAGGTGAAGAGACTGCGGACTCAGTTACATGCCCCAGTACGCAGACCTGTTCGACCAGTGGTGCACCAAAGCAGTATTTCAACGGTTTTCCCGGCTCGTTGGGCAATCAGGGCGATCTGCGAAGCGGCCAGAACTATGGTAATACGAACGAATCTTATGCCGGCACCGACTTCAAGTATGACCAAGCGGGCCGCCTCACCGGCTCAGTGAACCGGTACATGGTGGGCCTTTTCAACCCGGTTCTTGCTTCCCCCTCATATACGCGAACGTACGATGCTGAAAATCGTATTCGCACGCAGACGGTAAGCCCCTCGGTAGGAAGCCCGTATACGACGGCCTTCACGCAATGCACGGCAGGGCTTGCCCGGACGCCGGCGGCGTATTACCCGACAACGATGGGCTTCTCGTACTGGCCCGAGGGAAACGCCGCGAATGTAAGCGACTCCGGCGACGGTGGCGACGCGTCGGGGCCGGACGCATCGTACACCTGGCACTGGGACGGAAGCGACCTCCTCTTCACGTCGCAGCACTATGTGCCGACCACCGGCCCCGATAGCCGGAGCGGGACGGTGTTTGCTGGGAAAGATGCGGCGTACTCCACCTGGTCGACAACATCGGCTACTGTCATATCGGTGTACGACCGCGACTGGACCGGTACCGTCGTCTCAAGTCATGGCCTCAACGGGGATGGCAGTTACAGCTACGGGGCATGGCAGGGTCAGGGGCCAGCGGCCAAGGTCACATGCAAGAATGGCCACATCGCCAATCTGTATCCGGTCTCTAGTACCGGCGACGGCAGCATAGGCGATGGGCTGATGCCCCGCAGCGACGGGTACGTTGCCGACGTGATCACACTTCAAGGCGTTCGCAGCTACGATCCCAACGCCGGCCAGTGGACCACTCCTGATGCGTACGCAGGCGACGTGCACGATCCCATGAGCCAGAAGCTGTTTATGTGGAATAGAAATAACCCCTTCGAGTATGAAGACTTCGACGGGTTTAATCCGGTGCCTACGCTGCCTGACATCGGGCGCACGCATAGCGGCCCGTTCTTTAGCGGTAACGCTCCTGACATGTTCAGTTCAAGCGAAAACGCGGAGCACATGGCTTCGGCGATAGCTCTAAGTAGGTTGGATTTTAATTCCGATCCGATCCAGATCGCAGCAAGGTCACCTAAGCCTAAAAAGACTACCAAAAAAAGCGGGAAGGAGGCGTCGACCAAAAGGCCAAGCTGGCTTGCGGATGCATCGCCGCCAAGGCCCGGTGAAATTGCACAAGATTATGCAAAGCGTATTCTAGATGCTAAGTATGGCGACGGTAAGTGGAGGAAAGGCGGCAACAGTGAGTATAGCGCAATCGTGAAGTATATGACTCGCTCAGGGAAAATTTAGGCAAGAACTCGTGACGCCGTCGAGCCGACGTCTTGCTGGGCGGCGCAATTCAGGAAGAGGTCTACATGTCATCTAATCACACGAATAAGCTTGCAGGTGAGACCGTTTGGGAGCTTTCCTACTACAAGCTAGACGATGGAGAGCAGGATACCAGAACCATACCTGGTGACCCAGACTATTTCGACGACGAGAATACAACGCGGTTTTTTATTGGCATTTTTTCGTCCGTCGAGCGTGCACAAGCAGTCGTTGCGGTGCTTTCAAAAAAACCAGGGTTTCGCGATGATGTCAACGGGTTTCGGTTTGATAGCGCGGTCATTGACCAAGCCGGGTGGGTAGACGGATTTGTTTCCGATGACGTGTAGCCTGATACGGGCTCCGGACATAGGTGTAGAATCCTGACTGACAAGAACTACGCGCGGTAAGCGCTGGTCTACTGAGCCGCATCTCCAGCGAACTGCTCGCGCAGCGTCCGCTTCGATACCTTGCCCGTCGCCGCGTGAGGCAGCTCCGCCACGAATACCACGTCGTCCGGCAACCACCACTTCGCCACCTTGTCGCCCAGGTACGCCAACACGCCGTCGCGGTCCAACTCGCTCCCCGGCATCTTCACCACCACCAACAGCGGCCGCTCCGCCCAAGTCGGATGCGGCACGGCGATCGCGGCGGCTTCCACGATCTCTGGATGCCCCACCGCCGCGTTCTCCAGGTCGATCGAGCTGATCCACTCGCCCCCGGACTTGATCAGGTCCTTGCTCCGATCCCGAATGGTCAAGTACCCATCGCCGTCCAGCGTCGCGATGTCGCCCGTCTTGAACCACCCGTCCGCGGTGAACTGCGCCGCCGTCGCCTCCGCGTTGTCGTAATACTCGCCGGTGATCCAAGGCCCGCGCACGTGCAGCTCGCCTTCCGACGCGCCGTCGTCCGGCTGCACGACGCCCTCGTCGTCGACGATCCGCATCTGCACGCCGTAGATGATCCGCCCCGCCCGGCGCTGGTACTTCAGCCGGATCGACGGATCGCGGTGCTTGGCTTTCACCGAGCCGGTGGTGCAGATCGGGCTGGTCTCCGTCATCCCCCAGCCGTGGATCACCTCCACCCCGCGCGCCTCGTACGCCTCGATCATCGACGCGGGCGCGGCCGAGCCGCCGACGCGCAGCGCCCGCAGCGCGGTCAGCGGCTTCCCGCTCTCTTCCAAATATGCCAGCAGCCGCAGCCAGATCACGGGCACCGCCGCCGCGGTCTGCACCTGCTCGGCCTCGAGCAGCTCGTACAAGCTCTCCGGGTCGTTCAGCGGCCCCGCGAACACCAGCTTGCCGCCGATCATCGGCGCGGAGTACGGGTACCCCCAGGCGTTGACGTGGAACATCGGCACGATCGGCAGGAACGACGCGCTGCTGATCTGCCGCCGCGACGCTTCGGCCATCACCCCGGCCATGGCGTGCAGCACCACCGAGCGGTGCGAGTACAGCACGCCCTTGGGATCGCCGGTCGTGCCCGAGGTGTAGCACATCGCCGCCGCGCTGTGCTCGTCGAACGCCGGCCAGGCGATGTCCGCCGGCTGCGCGGCGAGCAGCGTCTCGTAGCACAGCGCGCCCCGCAGCGTGGTCGCCGGCATGTGCGCCTCGTCGGCCAGGACGACGAACCCCCGCACGCCGGGCAGCCGGTCCTGCAGCGCTTCGAGCTGCGGCACGAAGGTCAGGTCGGTCAGGATCCAGCGGTCGTCCGCGTGGTTGACGATATACGCGATCTGGTCCGCGTGCAGGCGCGGGTTGATCGTGTGGCAGACCGCGCCGATTCCCGATACGCCGTAGTACGTCTCGAGGTGGCGGTACGTGTTCCAGGCCAGCGTCCCGATCCGGTCGCCGTTCTCCACGCCCAGCGCCCGCAGCGCGTTGGCGAGCTGGGCGGCGCGGCCTCGCACGTCACGGTAGGTCGTGCGGTGGATCAGGCCCTCGACGCTGCGCGAGACGATCTCGACGTCGCCGTGGAAGCGCGCCGCGTGCTCGATGATCGAGCTCACCAGCAGTGGGGTCTCCATCATCGAGCCGCGCATCGGTTGGTCTACTCCGTGAAGGGAATGGGGAACCGCACGTACTTGCCGTGCAGCACTTGCGCGCCGTAGTTGTCGATCTCCATGTGGCCGGCCTTGTTGATCGTGTGGATGGTGGCCGGGCTGTACTTGGACGGAAGCTGTTTGGCGCCCTGAGCGACCTTGCTCATGATGGCGGCCGGATCGGTGCTGCCGGCCAGCGAGATCGCTTCGCCCAGGACGTGCATCGCCAGGTAATTCAGCGAGACCTCGCTGTTGGGAGCGCGCGACGTGCCGAACTTCTTGGTGTACGCCTCCAGGAACGTCTTGGTGCCGTTGCCGGGATAGTCCGCGAAGGGCACGACGCCGACCGAGCCCTCTTCGCCCGCCACCGGCAGTACCTGCTGGACCTGATCGAACTTGGCCTGGTCCATGATCGCGAAGCCGCCCTTGAAGCCCTGGTCGCGGGCCGCCTTCATCACCAGGCCGGTCGGCTGCGAGGGGCCGCCGACGAGGATCACGTCGGGCTTGTCGGCCAGCGTCTTGCTGACCGCGCCCGAGAAATCGGTCGTCGTGTTGTAGTCGACGCTGTTGTTGCCCAGCACCGTGCCGCCTTCGGCTTGCCACTCGGCCGCGAAACCTTTGGTCCAGGCGTTGCCGTATGCCGTCGTCGTCGCCATCAGCCCCAGCTTCTTGCCGAAGCGCTTCATCTCGATGCTCGCGTACGGCTTGAAATAGGCGTCGTACGACGGCGGGATCATGACCGTCATCGTGTTGTTCTGCTTGAGAATGGCCGGCTCGCTGGAGTAGGCGCCGAGCACGAACTTGGGCGACTTGTCGTTGAACGCCTCGATCGCCAAGATGCCGCCCGAGTGCGGGCAGAACACGACCGCCGCGCCGTTGCGCTGGACGAGCTGCTTGGCGTTGCTGACGCTGTTGGGCGGGCGGTACTGGTCGTCGAGCGAGACCAGCTTGAAGGTGCGCTTCTGCCCGCCGGCCTTGACCCCGCCGTCGGCGTTGATCTCGTCGATCGCCATCTGCAGGCCGCGCTGCACGTCCAGCCCGTAGGCCGCGGCGCCGCCGCTGAGCGGGCCGGTGTAGCCGATCGTGATCGTGTCGGACGTCTGCGCGGTCGCGCCGAGCGTGGACGCGATCCCGATGACCAGCGCGCCCGCGACCGCTGCTCGAAGTGTACGTAGCATGGAACCCTCCTCTGTTCAGGCGCCGATGAACGCCTTTTTGACCAGCTCGTTCTGTTGCAAGGTGCTCGCCGAGCCTTCGAGCACCACCCGGCCGTTCGCCAGCACGTAGCCGCGGTGCGCGATCGAGAGCGCGGCGAACGCGTTCTGCTCGGCCAGCAGGACCATCGTTCCGGCGCGGTTGATCGCCGCGATCGCGTCGAGCATCGCCGCCACCAGGCGCGGGGCGAGGCCCAGCGACGGCTCGTCGAGCAGCAGCAGCTTCGGGCGCGCCATCAGCGAACGGCCGATCGCCACCATCTGCTGCTGGCCGCCGCTGAGCGCGCCGGCCGGCGCGCGCAACTTGTCGCGCACGTCGGGGAACAGCGTGCAGACCTGCTCGAGCGTCTCCTGCGTGGCGCGCCGGTCGCGCCGCCCGACGTACGCGCCCAAGCGCAGGTTCTTCTCGACCGACAGGTCGGGGAAGAGCTTGCGCCCCTCGGGGCACTGCGCGATGCCCAGCGCCACGATGGCGGCCGGGTGCAGCCGGCGCAGCTCTTGCCCGCCGAAGCGGATCTCGCCCTCGGATTTGAGCAGCCCGCTGAGCGCCCCGAAGAGCGAGGTCTTGCCCGAGCCGTTGGCGCCCAGCAGGGTCACGCACTCGCCCGGCTCGACGGTCAGGTCGACGCCCTCGAGCGCCGGCGCGGCGCTCCCGTAGCGCACGCGCAGCCCGCGCACTTCAAGCATGGGTGGCCGCTCCGAGATACGCTTCGATGACCGCCGGATCGGCTTGGACCTCGGCCGGCGTGCCCTCGGCGATCTTCTTGCCGTGGTGCAGCACGACGATCGAGTCGGCCAGCCCCATCACCAGGCTCATCTTGTGCTCCACCAGGCAGATCGTGTAGCCTTTGCGCGCCATGGTCCGGATCAAGTCGGCGTGCGCCTCGGTCTCCTCCGACGTGACGCCCGCGACGGGCTCGTCGAGCAGGACCAGCTTGGGGTCGGCCGCCACCGCGATCGCGATCGCCAGCCGCTTCTGCGCTTCCTGCGGGATCGAGCCGGCGATCCGCGCGGCCAGCGGCGCGATTCCCGCGAAGCGCAGCGCTTCCATGGCGCGCTCGCGGCTCTCGGCTTCCTCGCGCCGGGTGCGCGGCGTGCGCAGCAGCGCGTCGACGATCGTGCTGCGGGTGTGCATGCGGTAACCCACGATCGCGTTGTCGAGCACGGTCTGGTGCGCGAACAGGCTGGTGGTCTGGAACGTGCGGGCGATCCCCCGCCGCGCGATCGTGTGCATCGGCTCGCGGGTGATGTTCGCGCCGTCGAAGGTCAGTCCGCCGGAGCTGGCCGGATAGAACCCCGAGATGACGTTGAAGAGGGTCGACTTGCCGGCGCCGTTGGGGCCGATGATGGCCTTGATGTGGCCGGCCGGCACGCTGAAGCTGACGCTGTCGACCGCGACCAGCCCGCCGAAGCGCTTGGAGACGTCGCGCACCTCGAGCAGCATCAGCGCAGCGCCGCCTCGGCGTCGCCGACCGGCCCGGCCGGCTGCCGCCGCAGCCGCGGCGCGACCAGGCGGTCGAACACGCCCACGATGCCGCGCGGGAAGAAGATCACCAGCAGCACCAGCAGCGGCCCGAAGATCAGAAAGCGGTACTGCTGGATGCCTTGCAGCAGCTCGGAGCCCGCGACCAGCACCAGCGTGCCCAGCAGCGGGCCCGCGAGCGTGCCGATGCCGCCGATCACCAGGTACAGCAGCTGCTCGAAGGTGATGTCCAGCCCGCTCGAACCGGGGTCGAGGTTGCCCTGGTACATCGCGAAGATGCCGCCCGCGAAGCCGGCCAGGAAGGTCGAGAGCACGAACGCGACCAGCTTGGTGCGCGGCACGTCGATCCCGGTCGCGCGCGCCAGCGACTCGTTGTCGGCGATGGCCAGGAACGTCCGCCCGACCAGCGAGCGGCGCACCAGCGTGCAGACCAGGATCGCGAACGCCAGCGCGACGACGACCAGGTAGTACTTCGCCACGTCGTCGTCGAGCGCGTGCGAGCCGATGGTCGGCGGGGCGATGTTCACGATCCCGATGTTGCCGCCGGTCAGCTCCTGCCAGTTGGTGAAGACGGTCGCGATCATGACCCCGATCGCGGCGGTGAAGATCGCGAAGTAGTTGCCGCGCGTGCGCAGCCCGATCAGCCCGACCAGCAGGCCCAGCAGCATCGCGGCCAGGCAGCCGGCGAGCAGCGCCGGCCAGAAGGGCCAGCCCAGCCGCGTCTCCAGCAGCGCGACGCCGTAGGCGCCGATTCCGAAGAACGCCGCGTGGCCGAGGTTGAGCAGCCCCGTCCAGCCCAGGATGACGTTGAGCCCGTAGACCGCGATCGCGGTGATGTACGCGCCCGCGAGGATGTGCAGGTAGAACGAGTTTCCGACGAGCAGCGGCAAGCCCAGCGCGACCACGGCGACGGCGGCCCAGAGCAGCCGGCGCATCAGGTCCCCTTCGCGAACAGCCCGGTGGGCTTGACGGCCAGGATGAAGGCCAGCACCGCGAACGCGATCACGTCCTGGTAGCTGGTCGACACGTACGTGCCGCCGAAGCTCTCCGCGAAGGCCAGGATGAACGCGCCCACGATCGCGCCCGGGATGCTGCCCATCCCGCCCAGCACGATCACCGCGAACGCCTTGAGGATCACCGAGAAGCCCATCGTCGGCGAGATCAGGCTGATCGAGGCGATCAGGGTCGCGGCCGCCGCGGCCAGCCCGGCCGAGATCGCGAACACCAGCATCGAGACGCGGTCGGTGTCGATTCCGACCAGCGCCGCGCCGGCGCGGTTCTGCGCCACCGCCTCGATCGTCGCGCCCATCAGCGTCCGCTTGAGGAACAGGAACAGCAGCACCATCAGCACCGCCGCGGCGACGATGACGATGAGCTGCTGCTCGGTGATCGTCATCCCGAGCGGGTGGAGCGCCAC
The DNA here is from genome assembly GCA_964245595.1 of uncultured bacterium. Classification (GTDB taxonomy): domain Bacteria; phylum Vulcanimicrobiota; class Vulcanimicrobiia; order Vulcanimicrobiales; family Vulcanimicrobiaceae; genus Vulcanimicrobium. The sequence continues at coordinate 12,086 of CAXTNU010000018.1, forward strand.
GTCGTACGGGGTGGGCAGGACCCGGAAGTCGCCCCCGAACCAGACCTGGGCCAGCGTCTGGAGGAAGAACAGCACCCCGACCGCGGCGATGATCGTGTTCACCTCGGGCGCGTTGCGCAGCGGCCGGAAGACGACGCGCTCGAGCACGATGCCCAGCCCGGCGAGCACCACGACCGCCAGCAGCAGGGCCGGCCAGTAACCGATGTGGGCGATGGTCACGCCGGCGAACGCGACGTAGGCGCCGAGCATGTAGAGGTGGCCGTGCGCGAAGTTCGGGATACCCATCGTCCCGTACACCAGCGCGAGGCCGAGCGCCACCAATGCGTAGAGGCTGCCTACGACGAGGCCGTTGATCAGCTCTTGGAAGAAAAGATGCAACGCGGTACCCCGTGAATGGAGAAAACTTCTTTGTGACAAGCCTTGCGGGGGTTCCTGTCGTGCCCAAGCAGTCATCGGAGCGCCGTTACGGCGGCCTCTCAGCCGCCGAGCGGCGCGCCGCGCGCCGCCTGCGCTTGCTGAACGCGGCGCTCGAGCTGTTCGGCACGGCGGGCTTTCAGAAGACGACGATTCCGCAGCTGTGCAGCCGGGCGGGCGTCACGACCGCCCACTTCTACGACGAGTTCCCATCGCGCGAAGCGGTCCTGACCGCGCTTTACGATCAAATTGCAAACGACGTGTTCGGGCGGGTGCGAGCGGTGCTCAAGGCGCCCGAGGCGAGCATGCGCGAGCGGGTCCGGGTGGCCAACGAAGTCTACTTCGAGTACCTCACCGGCGACCCGCGCCGGGCGCGCATCTACGCCCTCGAGGTGGTCGGGATCAGCCCCGAGCACGAGCGGCACCGGCGCGAGCAGCGCGAAGCGTTCGTGCGCCAGTCGGCCAAGGCGGCCCGCCGGGTCGAGGCCGACGGGCCGGTCGAGGGGGTCGATTTCCGGCTCCTCAGCGTGGCCCTGGCCGGCGCCTCCAACGCCCTGCTCGTCGAATGGGTATTGGCTACGCCACGGCCCGCGGTGGGAGCGATGGTCGACCAGATCACCGCCCTGTGGGTGCGCACGCTGCGGCTGGAACGCTCCAAAAAAGAAGATTTTTAGTTCGGCCGGTCCAAGCACTTCCGGCCGAGTCGAGCTTAGGGAGGAAACGTGTCGCTGACGCTTCGTGACGGTGTCGCCGTTCTGACGATCGACAACCCGCCGGTCAACGCGCTGGGCGCGCCGGCGGTCGCGCCGCTCATGGCGGCGCTCGCCGAGGCGCAAAGCGATCCGGCGGCCGGCGCGCTGGTGCTGGTCGGCGCCAACGGGACTTTCAGCGGCGGGGCCGACATGCGCGGCTTCGGCGGCGCCCCGGCCGGCCCGACGATCCGCGACCTGCTCGAGCGGCTCGACGCCTCGGCCATGCCGATCGTCGCGGCCAGCATCCCGAAGGTGAACAGGGCCAGGT
>CAXTNU010000018.1:13529-25450 GCA_964245595.1 uncultured bacterium
CTGGCCTTTCCCGAAATCAAGCGCGGGCTGCTGCCCGGCGCGGGGGGTACCCAGCGCGCGCCGCGGCTGGCCGGGGTCGCGGCGGCGCTGCCGCTGATCCTGAGCGGCGATCCCATCGGGGCCGCGCGGGCCAAGGAGATCGGGTTGGTCGACGAGCTCGCCGAGGGCGACGTGCTCGACGCGGCGCTGCGCCTGGCCCGCACGCTGGCCGGCGGCCCGCGCCGCCGGGCCAGCGACATGACGGCGAGCGGCGGCGAGGACGCGATCGAGGCGGCGCGCCGCAAGGCCGCGCCCGAGGCGCGCGGCGGCCTGGCCGAGCGGCGCGCGATCGACTGCGTCGAGGACGCGCTGAAGCTGCCTTTCGCCGAGGGCCTGGCGCGCGAGCGCGAGCGCTTCGTCGAGCTGCTCGGCTCCGAGCAGTCCAAGGCCCGCATCCACCTGTTCTTCGCCGAGCGCGAGGCGGCCAAGCTGCCCGACGGCTCGGCCGCGCCCAAGTGGGCTGCGCGCAGCGCGGTGGTGATCGGCGGCGGCACGATGGGCACCGGGATCGCGATGGCCTGCGCCAACGCCGGGATCGCCGTGACGGTGGTCGAGGTCCAGCCCGAGCAGTTGGCGCGCGCGCGCACGACGATCGCGAACAACTACGCCGCGACGGTGAAGAAGGGCAAGCTCGCGCAGGGCGAGATGGACGCGCGGCTGGCGCGGATCGCGTTCGCCGACGCGCTCGCCGCGGCGGCGGCCGTCGACCTGGTGATCGAGGCGGTGTTCGAGGACATGGCGGTCAAGCAGGACGTGTTCCGGCAGCTCGACCGCATCGCGCGGCCCGGCACGATGCTGGCCACCAACACCTCGACGCTCGACGTCGACGCGATCGCCAGCGTCACGGCGCGGCCGCAGGACGTCGTCGGGCTGCACTTCTTCAGCCCGGCCAACGTGATGAAGCTGCTCGAGATCGTGCGCGGCGCGCAAACCTCGCCCGAGACGCTGGGGCGCGCGCTGGCGCTAGCCAAGCAGCTCGCGAAGGTCGGCGTCGTCTCGGGCAACTGCGACGGCTTCATCGGCAACCGCATGCTCTACCCGTACCGCCGCGAAGCGGAGTTCGTGCTGGAGGAGGGCGCGCCGCCCGAGCGGGTCGACCGCGCGATCAAGGGCTTCGGCTTCGCGATGGGACCGTTCGCGATGTCGGACCTGGCCGGCCTCGACATCGGCTGGCGCATTCGCAAGCGGCGCAACGCCGAGAAGCCGCCGGTCGGGCGCTATTCGACCGTCGCCGACACGCTGTGCGAAATGGGCCGCTTCGGGCAGAAGACCGGCGCGGGCTACTACCGCTACGAGGACGGCCGCACGCCGATCCCCGACCCGCTGGTCGAGCAGATCGCGGCCAAGTCGGCCGCCGCCAGCGGCGTCGCGCGCCACGACATGACGGACGACGAGATCGTCGCGCGCTGCATGTACCCGCTGGTCAACGAGGCGGCGAAGATCCTGGCCGAGGGCATCGCGGCCCGGCCGGGCGACGTCGACGTGACCTACGTGTACGGCTACGGCTTCCCGGCCTTTCGCGGCGGCCCGCTGCGCTGGGCCGACTCGGTCGGTTTGCGCAAGGTGGTGGACGACATGCTTGCATTTCAGGAGACGTACGGCGACGTCTGGGAGCCGGCGCCGCTGCTGCGCGAGCTGGCCGCGTCCGGCGGCACGTTCGGCGCGTGGAAGCGCGCCGAAACGGTGAACGCCGGGCAGACCCCGGCCGGTGCGGAGGCGCCGGCCCATGCGTGAGGCCGTCATCGTCTCGACCGCCCGCACGCCGATCGGCAAGGCGGCGCGCGGCGCGTTCAACGACACCCACGGCGCCGACCTGGCCGCGCACGTCATTCGCCACGCCATCGAGCGCAGCGGCCTGGACCCCAGCGAAATCGAGGACGTGATCCTGGGCTGCGGCGTGCCCGAGGGCACGACCGGCCAGAACGTCGCCCGCATCGCCGCGGTGCGCGCCGGGCTGCCGATCACCACCGGCGGCGAGACGATCAACCGCTTCTGCAGCTCGGGCCTGATGGCGATCAGCACCGCCGCGCAGCGGGTGATCGTCGACGGGGTGCCGGCGCTGGTCGCGGGCGGGGTGGAGTCGATCAGCCTGGTCAAGCGCAACGACACGCGGCTGCGCAACCCGTGGATCGAGGAGCACGAGCCCGCGCTCTACTGGGGCATGATCGACACCGCCGAAGTGGTCGCGGAGCGCTACGGCGTCAGCCGCGAGCGCCAGGACGAGTTCGCCCTGCTCAGCCAGCAGCGCACCGGCGCCGCGCAGGCGGCGGGCCGTTTCGATGCCGAGATCGTGCCGCTGCCCGCGCGCAAAGCGGTCGTCGACAAGGCGAGCGGCGACGTGTCGTACCAGGACGTGGTGCTGGACGAGGACGAGGGCAACCGTCCCGACACCACCGCGGCCGGCCTGGCGAAGCTCGAGCCGGTGCGCGGCCCGGGCAAGACGATCACCGCCGGCAACGCCAGCCAGCTCTCCGACGGCGCGTCGGCCAGCGTGGTGATGGACGCGGACCTCGCGCGCGAGCGCGGGATCGAGCCGCTCGGGTTCTACCGCGGCATGGTCGTGGTCGGCTGCCGGCCCGACGAGATGGGCATCGGCCCGGTCACCGCGATTCCCAAGCTGCTCGAGCGCCACGGGCTGTCGGTGGACGACATCGACCTCTGGGAGCTCAACGAAGCGTTCGCCGTGCAAGCCTTGTACTGCCGCGAGACGCTGGGCATTCCGCTGGAGCGCTTCAACGTCGACGGCGGCGCGATCTCGATCGGCCACCCGTTCGGGATGAGCGGCGCGCGGATGGTCGGCCACGCGCTGATCGAGGGCAAGCGCCGCGGCGCCAAGCGCGTCGTGGTCACCATGTGCGTCGGCGGCGGCCAGGGCGCCGCCGCGCTGTTCGAGGTCGCGTGAGCGCGCCGCGGAGCGGCTCAGTCACCGCCGCCGATGGTCATCCCGCCGTCGATCACGATCGTCTGGCCGGTGACGAACGCGCCCGCGCTCGAGGCCAGGAAGACCGCCGCGCCGGCGACCTCGTCGGGCTCGCCGATGCGGCGCAGCGGGTAGCCTTGCGTGGCCTTGGCGTAGATCGCCGGGTCTTCCCACAGCTTGCGCGCGAAGTCGGTCCGGATGATCGCCGGCGCGAGCGCGTTGACGCGCACGTTGCGCGGCCCCCACTCGACGGCCAGGTTGCGCACCAGCTGCATGTCGGCCGCCTTGGAGATGCCGTAGGCGCCGAGCGCCGTGTTGCCCTTGAGCCCGGCGATGCTCGACACGACGATCACCGCGCCGTCCTCGCGCTCGCCCATCTGCGGCATCACCATCGCGCACAGCCACAGGTTGCTGCGCACGTTGCTGGCCATGATCTTGTCGAACGCCTCGTCGCTGATGCCCAGCAGCGGCCCGTAGTACGGGTTGACCGCGGCGTTGCAGACCAGGATGTCGATCCGGCCCCACTCGGCCATCGTGCGGTCGACCAGGCTCTGCAGCGCGGCGCGGTCGGAGATGCTCGCGGCGTGCGCGATCGCGCTCCCGCCCCGCGCGTCGATTCCCGCCGCGACCTCTTCGCAGGCGTCGGCTTTGCGGCTCGAGATCACGACCTTCGCGCCGAACTCCGCCATCCGCTCGGCGATCGCGCGGCCGATGCCGCGCGACGAACCGGTGATCAGCGCGACTTTCCCCGACAGATCGAACATGCGACTCCCCTGTAGCGAAGGTAGGCGATGGACTTAGCATTCAGCCCCGAAGAGCGTGCGTTCCGCGACGAGGTGCGCGCGTTCATCGCGGCGCACCTGCCGGACGACATCCGGCGCAAGGTGCAGGCCGGTGACCCGCTCGAGAAGGACGACTACGCGCGCTGGCAGCGCATCCTGTTCGAGCGCGGCTGGGTCGCGCCGAACTGGCCCCAAGAGTACGGCGGCCCGGGCTGGAGCGCGGTGCAGAAGCACATCTTCCGCGAGGAGATCGCGTACGGCTGGGCCCCGCGCCTGCTGCCGTTCGGTTTGCAGATGGTCGCGCCGGTGATCATGGAGTTCGGCAACGACGAGCAGCGCGCGCACTATCTGCCGCGCATCCTCTCGGGCGAGGACTTCTGGTGCCAGGGCTACTCCGAGCCCGGCGCCGGCTCCGATCTGGCGGCGGTCTCGACGACCGCGGTGCGCCAGGGCGACGGCTACGTCATCAACGGCACCAAGACGTGGATCACCGCCGCGCAGTGGGCCGACTGGATCTTCGTGCTGGCGCGCACGGACCCGCAGGCCAAGAAACAGGAAGGCATCTCGTTCATCCTGGCCGACATGCGCACGCCCGGGGTCACGGTGCGCCCGATCGAGACCATCGACGGCGGCCGCGAGATCAACGAAGTCCACTTCGAGAACGTCGAGGTGCCGCTGGAAAACCTGGTCGGCGTCGAGGGCGGCGGCTGGACCTACGCCAAGTTCCTGCTCGAGCACGAGCGTACCGGCACGGCCGGCATCGCCGGCTGCCGCCAGCAGCTCGAGCAACTGCACGAGCTGCTGGCGCGCGAGAAGATCGACGACCCGCGCGTGAACGACCGCATCGCCGAGGTCGAGATCGAGCTCGAAGCGCTGGCCTTCACCGAGCTGCGCACGCTGGCGGCCGAGTCGGCCGGCAAGCGCCCCGGCCCGGAGTCCTCGATCCTCAAGATCAAGGGCACCGAGCTGCAGCAGCGCATCACCGAGCTCGCGCTCGACGCGCTGGGCCCGTACGCCGAGCTGCACGTCGCGCCCAGGTACTTCAACCTGCGCAAAGCTTCCATCTACGCCGGTTCGAACGAGATCCAGAAGAACATCATCGCCAAGCGCATCCTCAAATTATAGTGAAAGCATAAGATGGACTTCACGCTTTCTCCCGAGCAGCTCCTGATCAAGGACAGCGTCGCGCGCTTCGCCGCCGAGCCCGACGCCAACGGCGACCACTGGTCGACGTTCGCCGAACTGGGCTGGCTGGCGGTCGGGGCGCCCGAGGAACTGGGCGGTTTCGGCGGTCCGGTCGAAACGCTGATCCTGCTCGAACAGCTCGGCCGAGGTCTGGTGAACACGCCGTACGTGCCGCAGGTCGTGCTGGCCGGCACGATCCTGCGCGCCGCCGAGCGGAGCGACCTGCTCGAAGCGCTCGTGGAGGGCAAGCAGCGTTTCGCGGTCGCCTACGAGGAGCCGCACGCGCGCTACGACCCGGCCGCGGTGGCGACCAGCGCCGTGCGCGACGGCGACGCCTTCGTCCTGAGCGGCACGAAGGTGCGCGTGCTCGACGCCGGCACCGCCGGAACGATCCTCGTCTCGGCCCGCACGGGCGACGAGGTCTCGCTCTTCGCCCTCCCGGCCGGCGCGGCGGGAATCACCCGCACGCCGTACGCCGCCGAGGACGGCCACGACGTCGCCGGCCTGCGCTTCGCGAACGCGCGGGTCGAGGCGGGCGCGCTGATCGGCCCCCTGGGCGGCGGGCTGGCGCTGCTCGAGCGCGGGCTCGACCACGCGGTGGCCGCGCTGTGCGCCGAGGCGCTGGGGCTGATGAGCGTGATGCTCGAGGCCACCGTCGACTACACCAAGCAGCGCCAGCAGTTCGGCGTCGCGATCGGTTCGTTCCAGGCCCTCCAGCACCGCATGGCCGAGATGTTCATCGAGGTCGAGCTGGCCCGCTCGATGGCCTACCTGGCCGCGATCACGCTCGACGAACCCGACGACACCGCCCGGCGGCGCGGGATCTCGGCGGCCAAGGTCCAGGTTGCCCGCTCCGGCCGCTTCGTCGGTCAGGGAGCAATCCAACTTCACGGCGGCATCGGAATGAGCGAAGAGTACAAGGTAGGCCACTACTTCAAGCGGATGACCTTGGTCGAGCGGCTGCTGGGCGACGCCGACTACCACCTGCGCCGCTACGCCGCGGCCCGGGCCGGGGTCACCTCGCGCGAAGTCGCATCGGCCGCAACCGTGTGAAGTACCCAGCCCGGGACGCGCTGCCGGATGTCGGCTGTAAAAGTTATGCAATCCGACTTCCGACGGCTCGCCTGCTGTGCTAGGTTCTGATCCCGGGTGATTCGCGAGGAGGCTGATGCCATGGACGCGGCTGGATTGCCCCAAACGTACGAACTGCTCGTCGCCCACTTACGGGACGAGCTGCCGGCCCTGCTGCCGCAGGTGCGGCCCGATCAGGACGCGCTCGGGTTCGCGCTGCGGCGCGGCACGCTCAGCGCGCGCATCGACCCGCTCGACCGCGCTCGCGCGGTGGTGAGCTGGCTCTACCAGGGCCAGCTCGCGATGCGCACCCTCGTGCCGCTGGACGGCCGTACCGACGACCTCGTCGCGGACCTGACCGGTTTCTTCTGCGGCGTTCCGCTCCAGGCGCTGCGGCTGGGCAAGCCCTATCTACCTCTGCGCGACCGCTCGGGCCGCGAACGGGTCGCGCGCTCCGACCGCACCCCGATGCGCCGCCAGCTCGTGGTGGCCCCGATGACCTTCGCCGAGTTCTCGCGCTCGGTCGACACCCGCGCCCGCGAGGTGATCGGCCCGGTCGCCGGGCGCGGCCTGATCGTCGAGCCCGACCTGCGCGCCACCCTCTGGGTGAGCGGCGGCGGCGAGGCCCGGGTCTGGACGTCCGGCAACGACGAAGCCGTCGGCAAGCTCACCACCCGCGCCGGCCTGCCCCTGCGCCAGCTCGCCTCGACCCGCCTGGACGAGATCGGCGTCGAGACCGCCGCCCAGTTCGTCGCCCGCGTCGCCGCTCCCGACCTCACCGGCCGCCTCTGGCGCTAGTTCCCGACCTCGAAGCGGCCGATCTCGATGTACTGCTCGAGGTCTTCGAGGTCGGCCGGTAGCAGTTCTCGGATCATTGCTCGGTCGCAAAGTTCACGTAGTCGACATGACTTACCGTAACTTCATCAGGCATTGATTCGATCAGCCGGTCGAGCGTTGAGACGATTGCGACTGCATCCTCGCCTCGACCATACCGTTCCCACATCGGTAAGGATTCGTACTCACGCTTATGCCAGCAGCTGACGAGGACGGCTGAAGCATTTGCAGGTGAAGCCGCCCTGCTTCTCCATTGTAATGATCGATGTCAATCCCTTGCTCGCGAAGCATCTGTTCACGCGCATCAGGGATGGGCCGTGGCGTCGATCCTTCGAGTCGATCGGCATGCGTCGCATAGTACGATAGCCGGGTAAAGAACAGCTTCCTCGTGCGTAATACTTGCTCGAAGCGATTTAATGGTAGATAGCGCCAAACGAGCTCGTCTGGATGCGCATATCGATCTCGCTCCACGCCGGGACGCATCTGATACGCAATGCCTTCCCGAATGTCGCCCGTGTACACCCACTTGCTACGAGCCATTGGTATGTCTCCAGAAAATAGACCAGCATCTTTCTTATTTTACATTGACATCGACCCCGCAGGGTTCCCTATGGCATAGGGCCGCTCAGACCCGGTGGTTCTGAAACACCGGGTCGACCATCGGCTTGATGAACGACGGGACGGTGCCTTCCACGACGCTGTCGATCCAGCGGTTGGGGCCGGTGACGAAGGCGACGGCTTGCGAGCGGTGCAGGTCGGCGCGCAGGTCCGGGCCGAGCGGAAAGAAGAGCGCGACGTACAGGACGACCCAGATGCCGAACAGCGCTTTCGCCAGCCCGATCGCCGCGCCGCCCAGGCCGTTGCCGATGCCGATCACCGGCAGCTTCGCGATTCGTCCGAGGATCGCCGCGAGCACCATCAGCGCGATGTAGACCGCTACCGCGAAGGCGATCATGCCGACCACGTGGGCCGAACCCGCGCCTACGTGGAGCAGGTCGCGCGCGTAGGGATCGAGCGTGCCGGGGTAGCGCAGCGCGGCCCAGAAGGCTGCGCCCAGCGCCATCGCGCCGCTGATCTCGCCGACGAAACCGCGCTTCCAGCCCTTGAGGGTGAAGAGCAGCGCGATCCCGCCGATCACGAGGTCGGGCCAGGTCAGGCTCACGTGCGCGGGGTCGCCCCGAAGCGCTCGCGCAGCGCGCCGACGATTCGGCCCAGCGCGGCCTCGGCGGCCTCGTCGGTCAGCGTCGTCTCGCCGCTCTGCAGCACGATCCGCAGCGCGAGCGACTTCTTACCCGCGCCGACCTGCGGGCCGCGGTACTCGTCGAACACCGCCGCCGTACGCACCAGCGCTTCAGCGCGAACGGCGGCGGTGAGGTCGCCGGCTAGCACGTCGAGCGGTACGACCACGGCCAGGTCGCGGTCGACCGGTGGAAACTTCGACGGCTCGGCGTATTGCCGCACCGCCGTGGCCGGGAGCGCGGCGACGAACAGGGTCGCGAGCGCGGTGTCCTCGGGCACGTCGTAGGCTCGCGCCAAGCGCGGGTCGACCACCCCGACGTAGCCGACCAGCGTCTCGCCGACCCGCAGCACGGCGGTCTTGCCTGGGTGCAGCGAGGCGAACTCGCCCCGCTCGACCCGGGCGTCCGTGCCGGTCACCCGGCGCAGCAGCGCCAGCACGTCGGACTTCAGGCGCCCGAAGGCCTCGCCGCCGCCGGCGTGGAGAGCGGTCAGCTCGACCCGCTCCTCCGGAACGGGCTGGGCGTCGGCGAAGACGTGGCCCAGCTCGAAGACGCGGTACGGGCGCACGGCCCGGTCGCGGGCGGCGAACTCCAGCAGCGCCGGGGCCAGCGCGAAGCGCATCCAGCGCTGGTCTTCGGAGAGCGGGTTGGTGATCTCGACCGGCTCCGGGATCGCCAGGCCGGCCTCGCGCCAGGTCCGTGCGACGCTGCCGGACTGGAGCGAGAGGGTCAGGAACTCGGTGTAGCCGAGCGCGGCCAGTGCCGCCGCCAGCTCGTTCTCGCGCTCGAACTGGGCGCTGTCGATGGCCTGCGCTTGAACCGCCGGCACCTCCGCCCGGACGTGGTCGTAGCCGACCACGCGGGCGATCTCCTCGACCAGGTCGGCCGCGATCAGCACGTCGTTGCGCCAGTACGGCGGCACCACCGCGAAGCCGTCCGGGTCGCGGGTCAGCCTGAAGCCGAGCGAGCCGAGGGCGCGCTCGATCTCGGTCGCATCCAGGGTGAAGCCCAGCAGCCGGCCGACCTCGGCGGTGCGCAGGGCGACCGGCGCGGGTGGAGCGACCAGCGCGCCGGCGGCCCGGGGCGCTCGGACGGTGCCGCCTTCGGCCGCCAGCAGGTGGGCGGCGCGAGCCGCGCCGAGGTCCGTCAGGGCGGGCGGGAGCGATTTCTCGAACCGGCTCGAGGCCTCGCTGCGCAGCTTGAGCGCGGTGCTGGTGCGGCGGATGCGCGGCCCGGTCCAGGTCGCGGCCTCGATCAGCACCTCGGTCGTGTCGGGCTGGACCTCGCTGCGCTGGCCGCCCATCACGCCCGCCAGCGAGGTCGGGCCGTCGTCGTCGGCGATGACGATCATGCGCGCGTCGAGCGTGCGTTCCTGGCCGTCCAGCGTGGTGAAGCGCTCGCCGTCGCCCGCGTCGCGCACGACCAGGTGCGCGCCGGCGATGCGCGCGTGGTCGAAGAAGTGCAGCGGCTGGCCCAGTTCGAGCATGACGAAGTTCGAGACGTCGACCACGTTGTCGATCGGGCGCTGCCCCGCCAGCGCCAGCCGCACTCGCATCCAGGCGGCGCCGGGGCGGACCTGCAGGCCGTCCACCCGCTGGAAGACGAAGCGCTTGCAGTCGACGGTCTCGATCGTCACCCGCACGTCGTCGCTTGCGCTGCCGACGTTCGCGCCGCCGTCGCCCGCGCCGCCGACGTTCGTGCCGTCACCGTTCGTACGGTTGGAATTCTCGCGGTGGCCGGCACCGGTACTCGTCGCGGGCTCGCGCAGCACCACGCCGAACGCGGCGGCGAGCTCGCGCGCCAGACCGACGACCGAGAGCGCGTCGGGACGGTTCGGCGTGACGTCGACTTCGAGCACCGGGTCGCCGAGCCGGAACAGCGCCACGACGTCGGTGCCCAGCGGGGTCGACGGTTCGAGCTGCATGATGCCGTCCTCGAACCAGTCCTCGGGCAGACCCAGCTCCGCGGCCGAGCAGAGCATGCCCTCGGAGTCGATCCCGCGCATCTTGCGCGGCGCGATCTGCAGCCCGCCCGCCAGCCTCGCTCCGATCCGTGCGACTGGCACGACCTGGTCTTGCGCGACGTTGGTCGCGGCGGTCGCGATCAGCAGCGGCTCGCCGCCGCCGACGTCCAGCGTGCAGAGGCTGAGGCGGTCGGCGTTGGGATGCTTCTCGAGCTTGGTGATGCGGCCCGCGACGACGCTGGTCAGCTCCTCGCGCGCGTCGACCTCGTCGACCGGGAAGCCCAGCGTGGCTAGACGCGCGACGATCTCATCAGCGTCTTCGGGCAGCGTAACGTAGTCGCGCAGCCACATGATCGGAACGCGCATGTTACGCCAAGCCCTCCGCGAAGCCGGGCTGGTTTTCGACGAAGGCCCGAATATCGTTGATCCCGTGCCGTTTCATGGCGATCCGCTCCAGCCCGCAGCCGAAGGCCCAGCCGGTCACCTCGGTGGGATCGTAGCCGACCGAGCGCAGCACGTGGGGGTGCACCATGCCGCTGCCGCCGATCTCGATCCAGCCGCTTCCGCCGCACGTGCGGCACGCGCCGCCCTCGCCGTGACAGCTCGGGCACTTCACGTCGACTTCCGCCGACGGCTCGGTGAAGGGAAAGAACGAGGGCCGGAAGCGCACGTCGGCGTCGGGCCCGAACAGCTCGCGCGTCATCCCGACCAGCATTCCCTTGAGGTGGCCGAAGTGCACGCCGCGCCCGACCATCAAGCCTTCGACCTGGTGGAACATGTAGAGGTGGCGCGCATCGACGGCATCGCGGCGATACGCCTTGCCCGGCACGATCACCGCGAGCGGCGGCGGGTTGGCGCGCATGGTGCGCACCTGCATCGGCGAGGTGTGCGTGCGCAGCAGCAGATCCGGGCGCAGGTAGAACGAGTCCAGCCCTTCGCGCGCGGGGTGGTCGGGCGGGATGTTGAGCGCGTCGAAATTGTTCGCGTCGGTCTCGATCTCGGGCCCGAGCACGACCGCGAACCCGTGCCGAGTGAAATAGCGCGCGACGTCGAGCGTGGCTTGGCGCACCGGGTGGATCGCGCCCAGGTGCGGGGCCGGCCCGGGAAACGTCACGTCGATCGTGTCGTTCAGCGATACGTCGAGCGCGGCGCGCTCGACGCGTCCCGTCGCGTCCGCGAGCTTGGCTTCGAAGCTCTCGACGGCCGCGTTGATCACCTTGCCGGCTCCGCCGCGCTCCGCCGGCGGCAGCTTGCCGATGCCGCGCCGGACCGCGGTGACTTCGCCGCTGCGGCCGAGGAACGCCACGCGCACCTCGTCCAGGGCGCGGGCGTCGGACGCGCTCGCGACCGCGTCGTCGAAACGCGCGGCCAGCGAGGCGAGGGTCGATTCGAGTTCAGTCATTCCCGCCGTCGTCATAAGCAAAAAAGAACGCCCGATCCTGGTGACCGGGCGCTTTCGTTCTTCTCGATTCTCCACCGTGCGTCCGCTTCGGACGCCGCCCACGTCACGCCGTGGGCGAAGGATTCAATTGCCGGTACATCAGATACGCGCTAATCGAGCCCGTGCTCGAGAACAAGGACCAGAAGAATTCCGAAGTGCGCATGTTCGGCGGCGGTTCCTCTCCTGTCGTTCAGCTTCGCGCGGGGTCTGGTCCGCGTCGGCGAAGTTACTATAGCACCGCTCTTAATGCGCGCCAAGTCTTGACAGATCAGGCTTTTTCGGCGCCTTGACAGGGGTCTTGACAGCGAGCCGACTCGTACAGGACGATGCTGCCCGCCACCGCCGCGTTCAAACTCTCGGTCGGTCCCATGTGGGGGATGCGGACGAGCCGGTCCCAGCGCGGCAGCCAGTCCCCGACCCCGCGCCGCTCGTTGCCGACCGCGAGGAC
>CAXTNU010000019.1:0-3482 GCA_964245595.1 uncultured bacterium
TCCGCCGGCGCGACGGCCGCGGCGGGCGCGACGGCCGCGACGCGGTCGCTGGGCATCACGGTCGGCGCGACCGTCGTTCCGCTGCAGTGGACGGTCGGCACGGTGCCGGCGATCGACACGATCAAGAAGAACGTCTACGCCGCCCGCGCCGCGCTCGTCGTGCTGCCCGACGTCCTGCTGCGGCCGCAGCAGCCCGCCGACGCCGCGCTCGCGCTCCCGCACGACTACTACTACGTCATCCCGCTGGGCATCGCGCAGGCGCTGCAGGCTCTGGGCGACTACGCGAACGCCGAGGCCTCGTACCTCCAAGCGGCGGCGTACCAGTTCATCAACACCGCGGTCGAGGTGCCCTACGTCTGGCTCGCGCTGGCTAACCTGTACTTGCAGTGGGGCAACGCGCTCTTCCTGGACGGCGACGCGACGGGCGCGGCCGCGGTCTATACCAAAGTGGTCGGCCTGGACGACAAGGCCCCGGCCAGCCAGCTCTACGCGCTGGCGAACTTCGCGCCGGTGGCGGCGAACGCGAAGACGGCGCTGGCCGCGCTGGTGGCCGGGACGGCGCTGCCGAGCACGATCAACCCGCTGATCGGCGCGGTCCTCGCCGACGTGCGCGCGCAGCTGCTCAAGATCGAGGCCGGGCTCGATTATTTCGGCTTGCCCGCGAACACCGTGCCGATCTGGACCTTCGACTACCTGCAGAGCGTCGCGGTCAACTTCACCAACCTCGCGCTCAATGCCGAGCAGGGCTTCATCTCGTTCCAAGCCCGGGCCGACGACGCGACGGTGACCAAGACGCAGTTGCAGCAGACCGTCGTGCAGGCCCAGGGCGACGTGCAGGCCGCCGCGATGCAGGCCGCCGCGGCGCAGGCGGAGCTGCAGGCCTACCAGGACGGCGCGGCGCTGGCCGCCTTGCGCGCATCCAACGCGAACGCGGCCGCCAGCGACTACGCGAACCAGTCCTGGCACCAGAACGTCATGCAGGCCGAGTCCTCGCAGGTGCAAGGCGGCGACGACGGCGACCCCGGCCAGCTCGTCAACTACCTCAACCAGCTCCGCTCGGGCGCGACGATCAGCGACAGCGGGGCCACGGTCGGCGCGGCGCTCTCGCTCGACGCGGCGACCTACGCGCGCCAGTACGAGATCGACCAGCTGCAGCGCACGGCGGCCGAGATGCAGAGCGCGCAGACCCAGGCGCAGGCCGAAGCCAAGGCGGGCCAGGCGCGCGTCAACGCGGCCAACTCCGAGGTCAGCGCCGCGCAGCTGCGCGCGACCGGCGCGCAGCAGGTCCTCAACGCGTTCGACGCCTCGTTCTTCACCCCCGACGTCTGGCACGCGATGGCGCAGACCATGTACGGGCTCTACCAGCGCTACTTCGGCATGGCGGTGAAGGTGGCCAAGCTGATGCAGGCCGCGTACAACTTCGAGACCGATCAGAGCCTCCAGCTCATCCGCACCAGCTACGCCAGCGGCGAGGTGAAGGGCTTGCTCGGCGCCGACCTGCTGATGGCCGACGTGCAGGGGTTCACCTACGACCTGGTCACCTCGACCGCCGGCAAGCAGCAGCCGATCCGCCACGAGATCTCGCTGGCGACGAACTACCCCTACCAGTTCGAGACGCAGCTGCGCAAGACGGGCACGATCGACTTCGAGACGCGGGTCGACGACTTCGACGCCGCCTACCCGGGCACGTACGCGGGCCGCATCGCGTCGGTCGAGGTCGCGGTCGACGGCATCGTGCCGGTGCTCGGCCTGGCGGGAACGCTGACGAACAACGGCGTCTCGACCTACCGGCTGCCCAGCGCGGCCTGGCCCAACAACGGCTCGCCGGGCGTGAAGTACCGCATCCAGCCCAAGGAGACGCTGGTGCTGTCGGACTTCCAGCTCCGCAGCGACGACCTGCTCTACCGCGGCGACACCAACGCGCGGCGCATCTTCGAGGGCGCGGGCGTCGCGTCGTCGTGGCACCTGGAGATTCCCAAAGGCACCAACGACATCGACTTCGGCGCGCTGACCGACGTGCGGCTGGTCTTCTACTACGACGCGCGCTACGACCCGACGCTCGAGGCGCGCGTGCTGAGCCACCTCGCGTCGCTGCCCGCCGTGACGCAGCGCTCGCGCAGCCTGCCGCTGGCGTGGCTGTACCCCGACGCGTTCTTCCACTTCCAGGACACCGGCACGCTGCAGCTCGAGCTGCGCAAGTCCGACTTCCCGCGCAACCAGCTCGACCCGGTGCTGACCGACGTCGCGCTGCTGGTGACCACGGTCGGCAAGCCCGCGGCCGGCATCACCCTCTCGCTGGCCACCCCCGGGCACCCCGCCGCGGCGAGCGGAACGACCGCCGCGGACGGCTCGATCGCCTCGGGCGGCGCGAGCGCGTTCACCCCGCTGGCCGCGGGCAGCGCGCTCGGCACGTACACGATCGCATTGCCGGCCGCCGCGAACCCCGCGTTCGTCACCGGCGGCAAGCTCGACCTGAGCCCGGTCGTCAACCTGAGCCTGCTGTTCGGCTACGGCTTCACCCCGCGCGCGTAAGGACGAGGCGAACATGAGCTCGGGCACCGACCCGCAAGTCCTGAGCCTGCCCAAGGGCGGCGGCGCGGTCTCCGACGTGGGAACCGCGTTCGAGACCGATCTCAACACCGGCACCGGCAGCTACGCCTTTCCGCTCACGCTGCCGGCCGGGCCGGACGGGATCGTGCCCGCGCTGCGGCTGCGCTACTCGAGCGGGGCCGGCAACGGCCCGTTCGGGATCGGCTGGGCGTTCGGCTCGATGGCGGTCCAGCGCGCGACCGACCACGGCGTGCCCAGCTACGCGCCGGGCGCGGACGCGTTTGCCATGCCGGGCGTCGACGATCTGGTCGACGTCGGCGGCGGCGCGTACCGGCCGCGGGTCGACACGATGTTCTACCGCATCCTGCGCAAGGACGCGGGCTGGGAAGTGACCGACACGGCCGGCACCGTCTACGCGCTGGGTGCGAGCGCCGCGGCCCGGGTCGGGACCGTCATCGACGGCAGCGAGCGGGTCGGAGCGTGGCTGCTCGAGACGATGACCACCGCCGCCGGCGACGTGATCGCGTACACCTATGCCCAGGACGGCGCGCAGCGCTACGTCTCGGCGATCGCCTGGGGCCGCTACCGGCTCGACTTCGTCTACGAGTCGCGGCCCGACCAGCTCTCCGACGGCAGCTTCGGTTTTCTGATTCGGACCGCGCGGCGCTGCGCGCGGATCGAGCTGCACGCGCTCGACGCGGCGCCGACGCTGGTGCGGTCGTGGAACCTGGCCTACACCGCGGGCGAGCCGGCCGGGCTCTCGCTGCTGGCCTCGATCACCGTGCGCGGGCACGGCGCGGACGGCGCGACGCTGGACGCGCCGCCGACGGCGTTCGGCTCCACCACGATCGCGCCGCGCCCGCTGCCCCGCAGCGCGGGACCGCTGCCGGGCGCCTCGCCGCCGCCGTTCTCGTCGCGCCCCGGGGCGCTGG
>CAXTNU010000019.1:3492-5415 GCA_964245595.1 uncultured bacterium
CGCCACCGCCAAGGTGACGCGGACGCAGCGGTCCGGCGGCTCGTCGTACGGCGGCGGTCAGCCGGGGGGCGGCCAGTCCGGTCCCTCGGACAACGACCCGTGGGCGACTCCGGCCGCCGCGCAGGGCCCGGGGAGCGCTCCCGCTGCCGGCGGTGCCGGGGCCGGTCGACCTGGCCGCGCCGGGCGTCGCCTTCGCCGACCTGCTCGGCAGCGGCACGGCGGACCTGGTCGCCTTCGCGTCGGCGGCCTCGCGCTACGTGCCGCTCCGCGAAGGCGGCGGGTTCGGGCGGACGGTGATGCTGAACGGCGCGCCCCCGGTCGCGGCGCCGGGCCTGGTCTCGCGCTTCATGGACCTGGACGGCGACGGCCGGGCCGACGTGCTGACCGTGACGGACGAGTTCTTCGCCCTCTACTACCGCACCGACGACGGCTTCTCGGCCCAGCCGCAGACGATTCCGCGCAGCGCCGCGCCGGCCGCCGACCTGCGCGACCCGCACGTCAAGCTGGCCGACATGAGCGGCGACGGCTTGCAGGATCTCGTCCGGGTCGACGGCGCCGCGGTGCGCTACTGGCCCTATCTGGGCTACGGCCGCTGGGCCGAGCCGGTCGAGATGACGAACGCGCCCGTGCTGCCGCGCGGCTACGATCCCAGCCGGCTGTTCGTGGTCGACGTCGACGGCGACGGCTGCGCCGACTTCGTGTACGTCGACGCGGGCAGCGTGACGGTCTGGTACAACCGCGGCGGGGTCGCGGTCGGCCCGCCGCAGACGATCGCCCACACCCCCGCGGTCGGGATCGACGAGGTCCGGCTGGTCGACTTCAACGGCAGCGGCACGACCGGCGTGCTGTGGTCCAACGTGCCGGACGGCCCCAGCCGGCGCGGCTACGTCTACCTCGACCTGTGCGGCGGGGTCAAACCGTATCTGCTCGCGACGATCGACAACGGGATCGGCACGACCAGCACGATCGCGTACCGCTCGTCGACGGAGTTCGCGCTCGACGCGGCCGCGGCCGGCACGCCGTGGCGGACGTTCCATCCCTTCCCGGTCCACTGCGTGAGCGCGATGAGCGTGCGCGACGCGGCGACCGGCGTCACCGCGAGCACCCGCTACGCGTACGGCCCCGCCCGCTACGACAGCGCCTTGCGCGCGTTCCTGGGCTTCGAGGTGGTCGACACGATCACCGCGGGCGACGCCTCGGTGCCGGGCCAGCGCGCGCGCAACACCTATCACCTGGGCCTCGATCCGGCCGACCTCGGCCGGCCGCTCGCCGGCGACGACGTGCTGGTCTTCGGCGCGCTGCGGCGGCGCTTGCTCGAGACGGAGCTCTTCGGCCTGGACGGCAGCCCCGACGAGGCCAAGCCGTACCGCGTGGTCACGCACGCGTACGCGGCGCGGGTCGAGGTCGCGCCCAACGGCGCGCGGATCGGGGTCGGCTACGAGACGCTCGCCACCGAGACGCTCTACGAGCGCGCCGCGGCGCCGTTCTCGACCCACACCATCAGCTACGCCGTGCCCGACGCCTTCGGCAACATCGGCTCGCAGCGCATGGTCGCGCAGCGCACCGGCGCCGCCACGCCGGACCTCGACGTCACGACGACCACGACCTTCGCCCAGAACGTCGCGGCGCACGTCGTCTCGCTTCCCGCGCGGGTGACGCAGACGCTCGCCGACGGCACGGTCGCGAGCGCGAAGGTGATGTACTACGACGGGCCGGGTTTCGTGGGTCTGCCGGAGGGCCAGGCCACGATCGGGCAACTGACGCGGACCGACGTGCTGGCCTTCACCGACCCGATGCTCGGGGCGATCTACGGCCCGAACCCGCC
Source organism: uncultured bacterium (assembly GCA_964245595.1). GTDB lineage: Bacteria > Vulcanimicrobiota > Vulcanimicrobiia > Vulcanimicrobiales > Vulcanimicrobiaceae > Vulcanimicrobium. The sequence continues at coordinate 5,318 of CAXTNU010000019.1, forward strand.
CGACCCGGCGGCGCTCGGTTACCTGCGCCACGCCGGCGAGAGCGGCTGGTGGATCCGCCACGTCGCGTACGCGCGCGACACCGCCGCCGGGGTTTTCA